>CAIZSE010000114.1 GCA_903935585.1 uncultured Burkholderiales bacterium
ATCACCGTCGAGACGCGCCGCGCTGGCGCTGAAGCAGCCGAAGGCGTGCGCTGGATCAGCGGCGGCACAGGCGACTTCGAGGTCGAAACCATTGCCCGCGCCGAACGCGGCACCAGCGTGATCCTGCACCTGCGCGACGAAGCCCTGGAATACGCCAACAGCTGGAAGTTGAAAGAAATCGTTGGCAAATACGCCGACCACATCAGCCTGCCCATCCTGATGGAAAAGGAAGAATGGCAAGACGGCGAGTTGATCGACCCGAACAACGAAGAAGGTGGCCGCCAACCCGGCGCCATGGTCAAAACCGGTGAGTGGGAAACCATCAACAAGGCCAGCGCCCTGTGGACGCGCCCCAAGAAAGACATCAGCGATGAGCAGTACATCGACTTCTACCAACACATCAGCCGCGACTTTGAAGCCCCGCTGACCTGGACCCACAACCGCGTGGAGGGCAGCACCGAGTACACGCAACTGCTGTACATCCCCAGCAAGGCGCCGCAAGACCTGTGGAACCGCGACAAGAAAGCCGGCATCAAGCTGTATGTGAAACGCGTGTTCATCATGGACGATGCAGAGGCCTTGATGCCCAGCTACCTGCGTTTTGTGAAGGGCGTGGTGGACTCTGCCGACCTGCCCCTGAACGTGAGCCGCGAACTGCTGCAAGAAAGCCGCGATGTCAAAGCCATCCGCGAAGGCTGCACCAAGCGGGTGTTGTCGATGCTGGAAGACCTGGCCAAACACGACAAGGCGCCGGAGGCTTCCGAAGAGGTCACCGACGTCCTGAGTGACGAAGACAAAGCCAAGCTGGGCCTGTACACCCGGTTTTACACCGAGTTCGGTGCCGTGCTCAAAGAAGGTTTGGGCGAAGATTTTGGCAACCGCGAGCGCTTGTCCAAATTGCTGCGCTTTGCATCGTCGAGCAACGACAGCGTGTCTGTGAGTTTTGCCGATTACAAAGCCCGCATGAAGGAAGGCCAAGATGCGATTTACTACATCACCGCCGACACCCTGGCCGCCGCCAGAAACAGCCCGCAACTTGAAGTGTTCAAGAAAAAGGGCATCGAAGTCTTGCTGATGACCGACCGCGTGGACGAGTGGGCATTGAACTTTGTGCACGATTTCGACGGCACCCCCCTGCAAAGCGTGGCCAAAGGCGCGTTTGACCTGGGCAAGCTGCAAGACGAAGAAGAAAAGAAAGCCGCCGAAGACGCGGCCGAAACTTTCAAGCCGGTGCTGGCCAAGCTGAAAGAAGCCCTGAAAGACAAGGCCGAAGACGTGCGCGTGACCAGCCGCCTGGTGGACAGCCCGGCCTGCCTGGTCGTGACCGACGACGGCATGAGCATGCAACTGGCCCGCATGCTCAAGCAAGCCGGGCAGCAAGCGCCTGAAGTCAAACCCGTGCTGGAGGTCAACCCCGAGCACCCACTGGTCAAAAAGCTCGAAGGCTCGGTGCATTTCCACGACCTGGCCCACATCCTGTTTGACCAGGCCTTGCTGGCCGAAGGTGGCTTGCCCGCCGACCCTGCGGCTTATGTGAAAAGGGTGAATGCGCTGCTGAGCTGATGCATGGGCATCAGCCCCGGCAGCTCGCCGGGGCTTAAACGCTGAGCGGCGCTTCTTGCATCTGCTCGACTTGCTCTTGCAGCATCAGCACTTGGCCGCGCCAATAGTCGGGCGTGCCGAACCACGGAAAGTTGATCGGAAAAATCGGGTCTTCCCAGCGCCTGGCCAGCCAGGCGCTGTAGTGGATCAGGCGCAAGGTGCGCAAGGGCTCGATCAGGTTCAGCTCGGCACGGTCAAAGTCACGCACCTGCTCATAACCATCGAGCAAGGCCGACAACTGTTGGGTGCGCTGGGGACGGTCGCCCGAGAGCAGCATCCACAAATCCTGCACCGCGGGGCCCATGCGGGCATCGTCCAGATCGACGAAATGCGGCCCGCCACCGGGCAACTCAGCAGGCGTCCACAAAATGTTGCCGGGGTGGCAGTCACCGTGCAGCCGCAACTGACTACAGCCCGAGGCGTTGGCAAACGCCGCTTCAACCATGGCCACAGCGGGCACCAGGGCATCGCGCCATTCGCGCTCGACCTCCAACGGAATCATTTGGTGGGTTTGCAGCCAGTGGGCAGGCTCCAAGGCAAAGGTCTGCACATCCAGCGCAGGGCGGTGTGCAAAGGGCTTGGCAGCGCCCACGGTGTGGATGCGGGCCAGAAAACGGCCAATCCATTCCAGCACTTCGAAATCGTCCAGCTCCGGTGGGCGGCCCCCGCGCAAGGGGCTGACTGAAAAGTCAAAACCCTCTGTCTGGTGCAAGGTGTGCCCATTCAGCACCAAGGGCGCAACCACAGGCACCTCGGCGGCCACGAGTTCGGCGGCAAAGTCGTGTTCTTCCTGGATTTGCGCACGGCTCCAACGGCCAGGGCGGTAAAACTTGAGCACCACTGCCGATGCGCCTTGCACCGGTTCGTCCAGGTGGGCGCGGTACACGCGGTTTTCGTAAGAGCTGAGCGCCAGCAAGCGGCCATCGGGCCAGAGGCCCAAATCGGTCAATGCGTCCATCACCCGGTCCGGGGTGAGTTCAGCGTAAGGGTGCAAGGCGTTCGGTTCAGTCATGCGCCGATTGTGGCGCACGCACCGATGGCGGCCGCTCGACTTGCCCCAACAGTTGAGGCGTGGATTCAGCGCCCGGTGAAACGGGCCGTGCGCTTTTCCACAAAAGAGCGTACCCCCTCGGCCGCATCGTCACTGGACGACAAGCGCTGCTGCACGCCCATGAAGTCGTGCATGGCCACCACAGGGCCATGCTCAAGCCCTTTGAGCACATTGAGCCGCGTGGCCACCACCGCCAAAGGCGCTTGCGCAGCGATCAGCTCGGCGATGCGCATGGCCTCGCCCAGCAACCCGGCCACAGGCACCACCTTTTGCACAAAGTTCAGGCGCAGTGCCTCGTCGCTGCCGAACACATCGGCGGTGAGCAAATGCAAAAGCGCGTTGCCCATGCCGGCCCGCTCGGCCATGCGCAGCGTGGCACCACCCGTGGCCATGATGCCGCGTTGCACTTCCAGTTGGGAAAACCGGCAGTCATCGGCCGCGACCACGATGTCGGCTGCCAGCATCAGCTCGATGCCCAAGGTGTAAGTGATTCCCTGAACCGCTGCCACCATGGGCTTGGTGCGGCGCCGGTAGCCATCCATACCCAGGTTCAGCGGATCCACCAGCCCCAATGGCACGGCCTTTTCGCCGCGCTGCATGAGTGGCGCGATGGTCGGCAGGTCAAGGCCCGCCGTGAAGTGGTCTCCCGCTGCACACAACACCCCCACGCGCAAGTCGGGGTCGTCATCGAGCCGGGTGTAGGCCTCACCCAACTCCTGAAACATCTTGGGCGTGAAGCCGTTGCGTTTGGCGGGGCGGTTGATGCAGATTTGAAGGACTGCACCGTGCACGGTGCAGTCGATCTGGCCTTCGAAGTGGGTCGGTGTGCTCATGCCTTGCATGGTAGGTCGAAGACCGACCTTGCCAGGTTCACCCAGGTGACAGCTCAGTACTTGTAAACGCCCTGCCCGGTCTTGCGGCCCAGGCGGCCTGCAGCCACCATTTCTTTGAGCAAGGGGCTGGGGCGGTATTTGCTGTCGCCAAACTCCTGCAAAAAGACCTCCATCACGGCCAGGCAAACGTCCAGGCCAATCATGTCGGCCAGCGCCAGCGGTCCAATCGGCTGGTTGCAGCCGAGCTTCATGCCGGCGTCGATCGCCTCGGCTTCGGCCAGGCCTTCGCCCAGCACAAAGAAAGCCTCGTTGATCATGGGCACTAGAATGCGGTTGACCACAAAGCCAGGCGCGTTTTTCACGGTGATCGGTGTCTTGCCCAAGGCCAGCGCCATCTCGTGCACGGCATCGTGCGTGGCGTCGCTGGTCTGCAGGCCACGGATGATTTCCACCAGCGCCATCATGGGCACGGGGTTGAAAAAATGCATGCCGATGAATCGGTCTGCACGTTGCGTGGCTGCAGCCAACTGGGTGATGGAGATCGACGAGGTGTTGGAGGCGACGATCACATTCGGGGCCAAAATGCCATCGAGCTGTTGCAGGATCTTGACTTTGAGGGCCTGGTTTTCGGTGGCGGCTTCAATCACCAACTGGGCGCCTTTGAGGTCGTCGTAGCTGCTCGATCCTTTGATGCGGGCCATCGCAGCGGCCTTGTCGGCTTCGCTGATTTTTTCCTTCTTGACCAAGCGGTCCAGACTGGCCGATACAGTGGCCACGCCTTTGGCCACGGCCGCATCAGAAATATCAACCATCACGACCTGGATGCCCGAAACAGCGCACGCCTGTGCAATGCCATTGCCCATGGTGCCTGCGCCAATGATGCCTACGGTCTGGATGCTCATGCTCAATCCTTGAAAATGTGTGATGGCGTTAAAAGAAGGATCTTATCGGGTGAATGGGGGCGGATTGCTGACACGCATCTTCTGAGAGACGGATGTGTCCTGGCTGTGCCCTCCTCATAAGGGCGTACCCAAAATCGTCGGGCACAGCCAGACCACATCCTTGGGGTTTCAGCTCCTGAACCGCTTGCGGGTCAGCGCCAGCGCAATCCAGAACGACACCACGGCGAACAGCACCAGCACCAGCACGTGGCGCAAGGGCTGCTCGGGCCAGCGGTCCAGAAACAGTGGGCGCACCAGGTCAACGGCCACTGACAGCGGCAACCAGTCGGCGATCACGCGCACAAAACTGGGCAGCTGATCACGCGGAAAGAAAATGCCCGACAGGAACATCATCGGCGTGAGAAACAGCGTGAAGTAGTAGGTGAAGAAGTCGTAGCCTTTGGCCAGTGCGTTGAAGATCAGCGCCATGCAGCTGAAGGTGATGCCCACGCCCAGCAGCACGGGCCAGGCGACCAGCAGCTTCCAGCTGTGGCTGATGTCCAGGACCAGCATGACGACAAGGATGGCTGTCACAGTGAACAGTGCCTTGAAGGCGGCCCAGAGCATTTCGGCCAGCACCACATCGTCAAGCCGCACCGGGGCATTCATGATGCCGTCCCAGGTTTTTTGCACATGCATGCGTGAAAACGCCGAATACAAGGCCTCGAAGGTGGCCGCGTTCATGGCGCTCATGCAGATGCTGCCGCTGGCCAGGAACAGGATGTAAGGCACTTTTTCGCCGCCCAGCTCGATCTGGCCAACCAGAGAACCCAAGCCGTAGCCAAAGGCCACCAGCCACATGAGCGGCTCGGCGATGTTGCCCACCAGGCTGGGAATGGCCAGCTTTTTCCAGACCAGCCAGTTGCGCTGAAAAACCGGCCACCAACGCATCGACAAACGGGGCGCTGCCCAGATGTTGTTTTGAATCTGACTCATGGCTCAGGCCTCCTCACGGATCTGGCGTCCGGTCAATTTCAAAAACAGGTCTTCCAGATTGGAAGGTCGGTGCAGGGTGCGCAGCGTGGGCCAGGCCTCCAGCGCGTGCATCAGCGCACGGCTGTTCTGGGTGTAAAAGAAAACGGTCTCGCCACTGACCTCGACCCGACCTGCAAGGGCCTTCAATCCGGCCTCTTGCGCCAGCGCCACAGCGCCTTGGCCAAAGACTTCAACCACTTCGGGCTCCAGGTGCTCGGCAATCAGGTCACGCGGTTTGCCCTCAGCGATTTTGCGGCCTTGGTCCAGCACCAACAGCCGGGAACACAGGCGTTCGGCCTCGTCCATGAAATGGGTGGTCAGCAAGATGGATTTGCCCTCTTGCAGCAGCACTTGCAGACGCTCCCACATCAGGTGCCGGGCTTGCGGGTCCAGTCCGGTGGTGGGCTCGTCGAGCATCAGCAGTTGGGGGTGGTTGATGAGCGCACGGGCCAGGCTCAGGCGCCGCTTCATGCCGCCTGACAACTCGCCGGGCTTGGATTTGGCCTTGTGGCTGAGCGCCCCGAATTCCAGCAGCTTGGGGATGCGCGCCCGAATGGTGGCATCGGGCAGGCCAAAGTAGCGGCCAAAGACCAGCAGGTTTTCTTCCGCCGTGAAGTCGGGGTCCAGCGTGTCCATTTGCGCCACCACGCCCAGGCGGGCCTTGATGTTCAGGGCATCACGGGGCATTTGCAAGCCCTCGAAATAACGGATCTCCCCCCCATCGGGTTGTGTCAGGCCCAAGCACATGCGCAGCGAGGTGGTTTTGCCCGCGCCGTTGGGGCCAATCACACCCAGGCATTCACCGGGATCAATATGGAAAGACAGGTCATTGACCACGGTCGCATCGCCATAGCGTTTGACCAGGTGCGCAACCGAAAGCAAAGGGGTGTTCATGGGTTAATTGTGCCTGTGACAGGGCCTACTTTCGGTGGCAGGGTCTGCCTTCGGCTGGAAAATCCCCGGTGTACTGCTCGCCCGATAAAATCAGGCCTTCTCCTGACCCGCGCTTGCGGCACTGCCCATGTCCAGCTCTTTTTCTGACCGCCTCGCGGTCTTGCCTCAGTACCTGATGCCCAAACAAGCCTTGACTGCCTTTGCGGGCTGGGTGGCTGGCAGCCAATGGGGCTCGGCCACCACAGGCATCATCGACTGGTTCGTGCAGCGCTACCACGTGAACATGGCCGAAGCCGCCAACCCTGACACGGCCAGCTACAAAAGCTTCAACGAATTTTTTACCCGTTCATTGCGGGCTGATGCCCGTCCTTTGGCAGAAACAGCGTTTGTCAGCCCGGTCGATGGCGCCATCAGCCAGTGCGGCCCGATTGACGGCGATCAGGTGTTCCAGGCCAAGGGCCACAGTTACAGCACGCGGGCCTTGGTGGGTGGCGACGCGGCACTGGCGGCGCAGTTTCAACAGGGTGAATTCGCCACGCTTTACCTGAGCCCGCGTGACTACCACCGCATTCACATGCCTTGCGCAGGCCGTTTGACGCGCATGATCCATGTGCCCGGCGAGTTGTTTTCGGTCAACCCGACCACAGCACGTGGGGTGCCCGGCCTGTTTGCCCGCAATGAGCGGGTGGTCTGCGTGTTTGAAGGCGAGCACGGTCCCTTTGTGATGGTGCTGGTGGGCGCCACCATTGTGGGCAGCATGGCCACCGTCTGGCATGGCGTGGTCAACCCGCCACGTCCGGGCACCCTGCGCGAATGGTCCTATGAAATGGGCAGCATTTCGCTGGCAAAAGGCGAAGAAATGGGCCGCTTCCTGCTGGGCTCCACGGTGGTGATGCTGTTCCCCAAAGGCGCCGTGCAGTTTGAAAATGACTGGACACCCACTCGCCCCATTGGCATGGGTGAGGCGATGGGAACGCGGCCCTAAATTTCGATCTTCGAGCCCAGCTCCACCACGGCATTGGTGGGCAAGTTCAAAAATTCAGCCGCCGCACTGGCGTTGTGGTGCATCTGGGCAAAGAGCTTTTCGCGCCAGGTGGCCATGCCGCCACCAATCGTCGGGATCACGATGTCACGCGACAGGAAATAGCTGGTCGTCATGGGATCCAGCTGGTAGCCCTCACCCTGAATGGTGGCCAAGGCCGCTGGCAGATCAGGGTTGTCCTTGAAGCCATAGTTGACGATGACTTGCCAGCAGTCGTGGCCCAGCGGGGTGACTTCAAGCCGCCGGGCGGCGTCCATGCGTGGAATCTCGTGGCTGCGCACGGTGACAAACAGGTTGTGCAGGTGGAGCACCTTGTTGTGCTTGAGGTTGTGCAACAAGGCGTTGGGCACCGCGCCGGCCTCGGCAGTCAGGAAGACGGCAGTGCCCTCCACCCGGATGGGCGGGGCAATGAAGACCGCGTCCAGAAAATCTGTCAGCTTCAGTGCATCTGATCGCAGCGAATCATTGAGCAAACGGCGGCCATCGTGCCAGGTCAGCATCAGGGTGAACACCGCCGCACCAATGAGCAGCGGAAACCAACCGCCGTCAAACAGCTTGAACATGTTGGATGCCCAGAAAGCCAGGTCGACCACAAAGAAGAAACCGGTTGCACCAAGGCACAAAGCCAAGGGCAGCTTCCAGGCGTATCGGATCACAAAGAACGTGAGCACGGTGGTGATCAGCATGTCGGTGCAAACCGCAATGCCGTAAGCCGCCGCCAGATTGCTCGATGACTTGAACATGACCACCGCCAGCACAATGGCGACGAACAGTCCCCAGTTCACAAACGGCATGTAGATCTGGCCCGTATCGGTCTCGCTGGTGTGCTGCACCTGAAGGCGTGGCAGATAGCCCAACTGGATCACCTGCTTGGTAACGCTGAAGGCGCCCGTGATCAGGGCCTGCGAAGCGATCACCGTGGCCATGGTGGCCAATACCACCAAAGGCACCAAAGCCCAATCGGGCGCCATCATGTAAAACGGGTTTTTCACGGCCTCGGGATTGGCCAGCAACAACGCCCCTTGGCCGAAATAGTTCAGGGTCAGACAGGGCATGACCACGCTGAACCAGGCCAGGCGAATCGGCTTCTTGCCAAAGTGGCCCATGTCGGCATAAAGCGCTTCACCGCCCGTGACGCACAGCACCACTGCGCCCAAAATAATGAAGGTCGTGCCCGGCTCGTTCCATATAAAGCTCAAGGCGTAATGCGGGCTGATGGCGAACAGGATTTCCGGGTGCTGCACGATGTGCGAAATCCCCATCACCGCAATGGTGAAAAACCAGACCAAGGTGACGGGGCCAAAGAATTTGCCAATCCCTGCCGTGCCTCGTTTTTGCACCCAAAACAGCAGAAACAAAATGACCAGCGTGAGCGGTATCACCCCTTTTTTGAAATTGGGTGAAATGATCTCCAGACCTTCCACGGCCGACAGCACGGAAATCGCCGGTGTGATGACGCCATCGCCATAAAACAGGCACGTGCCAAAGATGCCCACCATCAACAAGACTTTGCGCAACTGCGGCTTGTCCTTCACCGATTGAGAGGCCAGCGCCAGCATGGCCACCAGGCCCCCCTCCCCATGGTTGTCGGCACGCAGCACCAAAACCACGTACTTGACCGACACGATGGTGGTCAGGGTCCAGAAGAATATGGACAGGATGCCGTAGACGTTTTGATGCGTGAAAGGGACATGGCCAGAGCCAAAAACCTCTTTCATTGCGTACAGCACACTGGTGCCGATATCGCCATACACCACGCCAATGGCGCCCAGGGTCAATGCGGCGAGTGAAGAACGGTTGGAGGACACAGGCAAGGACCTGACAGAAATCAAGCCGGGTGAAACAGAAGTGGGCTATTTTGCGCTCTGTTCCGGCCCCGTGTCACCGTCCTTTTGCCGGTTTTGTTGCAGCGCAGCAACTTTAATCGTATACCTCGGCCTCAGGGTCGGTGGCTTCCAGCTCATAACTGGCGGCCAGCATGGCCAAACGACCAATTACCCCGTACATGTAAAAGCGGTTGGGCACACTGGCACCCGGTTTGACGCCTGGCTGAGGCAAATGGGGGGTGTCCGCAAAGGCCAAGGGCACAAAACTGGCCCCTGGCGCGTTCAGGTTCTCATCCACACCACGCTCTGCATGGACACGGTAAAAGCCGCCCACCACATACCGGTCCATCATGTAGACCACGGGTTCAGCCACGGCATCGTTGATGCGCTCGTTGGTCAGAACGCCCTCCTGGATGATCACATCGTTCACGGTCTGACCGTCCTTGATGACGTTCATCTTGTTGCGGGTCTTGCGGTTCAGGGCGTCCAGGTCGGACACATCGCGCACCGTCATGATGCCCATGCCGTAGGTGCCGTTGTCGGCCTTGACGACGACAAATGGCTTTTCGTTGATGCCGTATTCCTTGTATTTGCGCTTGATCTTGGTCAACAACGCATCCACATTGCTGCGCAAGCACTCCATGCCGGTCCCTTCGGCAAAGTTCACATCACCGCATTGGCTGAACATCGGGTTGATCAGCCAGGGGTCAATGCCCAGAAGCTTGCCAAAACGCTTGGCAACTTCTTCGTAACTTTGAAAGTGTTTGGTCTTGCGCCGCACGCTCCAGCCCGCATGCAGCGGGGGCAGCAGGAATTGCTCATGCAATTCTTCCAAAATACCGGGGGCTCCAGCCGACAGGTCGTTGTTGAGCAAGATGGTGCAAGGGTCGAAGTCTTTCAGGCCGACACGGTGTTTGCTGCGCACCACGGGCTCCAGGGTGATGCTTTCGCCATTGGGCAACTCAATGGTGGTGACGTCCTTGATCTCCGGGTTGATCGAGCCCAAGCGCACATTCAATCCCGCCATGTGAAAAATGCGCTGCAACTGCAGCACGTTGGCCAAGTAGAAGGTGTTGCGGGTGTGGTTTTCGGGAATGATCAGCAGGTTTTTGGCCTCAGGACAGATCTTCTCGATGGCCGCCTGCGCCGCCTGCACCGCCAGCGGTAACATTTCCGGTGTCAGGTTGTTCCAACCTCCGGGGTACAGGTTGGTGTCCACAGGGGCCAGCTTGAAGCCGGCGTTGCGGATATCGACCGATGTGTAGAAAGGGGGCGTGTGCTCCATCCACTCCAGGCGGAACCAGCGCTCGATCGCGGGCATGGAGTCGAGGATGCGCTGCTCCAGCTCATTGATGGGGCCGGTCAGGGCAGTGACAAGATGGGGAACCATGGGCGACCTTTAAGGGGCTGAAGGGGCAATAACGAAGAAATCATATGGGGCCTGTCTGCGCCTTTGCAAGCACAGACCGGACAATAGCGAAGGGCATGTGGGCTGCGCCTCAAAAGGCAAGGCGGTCAACTGCGCACTTCGCCTTCGCCCAGCACCACGTATTTGAGGGAAGTCAGCCCCTCAATGCCCACTGGGCCACGGGCGTGGAATTTGTCGGTCGAAATGCCGATTTCGGCACCCAGTCCGTATTCAAAACCATCGGCAAATCGGGTGCTCGCGTTCACCATCACACTGGACGAGTCCACCTCGCGCAAGAAACGCTGGGCATGCATGTGGTCACGGGTCAGGATGGCTTCGGTGTGGTGGCTGCCGTAGTGGTTGATGTGGCCAATCGCCTCATCCAATCCCTCAACCACCTTGATGCTGATGATCGGGGCCAGGTATTCCTCGAACCAGTCCTGGTCGGTGGCGTCTTTCAGGTTGGCCCCTGTGACTTGGCTCAGGATGGCCTTGGCTTTGGGGCAACAACGCATCTCCACACCCTTGGCCGCGTAAATGGCGCCGATTTTGGGCAGGAATTCGGCCGCCACACCGCGCGCGACCAGCAGACTTTCGCTGGCATTGCAGGGGCTGTATTTTTGGGTTTTGGCGTTGTCCGCCACCTTCACGGCCATGTCGATGTCACAGGGATCGTCCACATAGGTGTGGCAATTGCCGTCCAGGTGCTTGATGACGGGCACCTTGGCCTCGGCGCTGATGCGCTCGATCAGGCCCTTGCCGCCACGCGGAATGACCACGTCCACATATTGCGGCATGGTGATGAGCTGCCCCACTGCGGCTCGGTCGGTGGTCTGCACCAATTGCACAGCCTCGGTGGGCAAGCCGCTGTCGGCCAGCGCCCGCTGAACCAGCTGCGCCAAAGCCTTGTTCGACTCAATGGCTTCAGAGCCACCGCGCAAGATACAGGCATTGCCGCTCTTGATCGACAGGCTGGCTGCCTCAATGGTCACATTGGGACGGCTCTCGAAAATCATGCCGAACACGCCGATGGGCACACGCATCTGACCAACCCGGATGCCGCTGGGCACTTGCTTCATGCCCGTGATCTCGCCAATCACATCGGGCATGGCGGCCAATTGCTCGCAGCCCTGGGCGCAGGTCTCCAGCACCTGGGGGGTGAGTTTCAGACGGTCCACCATGGGTTCGGCCAGGCCGGCGGCGCGGGCACGCTCCAGGTCTTTCGCGTTGTCCAGCTGCAAAGCGTCGGTGTTCTCACGCAACAAAGCCGCCAGATAGCGCAACGCCTTGTTTTTGGTGGCGGCCGAGGCCTTGGCCATCAGGGCGGAGGCTTTTTTGGCCTGCTGCCCAAGGGCCAGGACATGTTCGACAGTGTTCAATTCAGTCATGCATGCATTTTCGCAGATGCGAGATACCCATCAGCGCACGATGCAAAACCGCGAAAACCGCACAGCCAAACGCTGCAAGGCCTGCCAGCCATCCGTGGGCCAGTCAGGCACTTTGAGGCCTTTGACGATGCCGTCCACCTGGTGCGCCGCTTGCAGCAAGCCATTCAGGCGGGCTTCGGTCATGCGGGGCAACACGCGCTCAAACAGGCGCTCTCGCGGCCCCCACACGCGCTGCTCACGCAGGGCCATGGGCATGGGTTTGCCGTTGGCGATTGCATCTTTCACGCGTTTCAGGGCACGGATGTCTTCGGCCAGCGTGTAATGCACCAGCACCGCGGCCTCGCCTTCGGCCTGCAGGCCGTCCAGCATGCGCTGCACACGGGCCACCTGGCCCGACAGCACAGCCTCAGACAGCTTGAACACGTCGTAACGGGCCACATTGACCACGGCAGACTCGACTTGCGCCTGGCTGAGTTCACCAGGCGGGTGAAGCAAACCGAGCTTTTGAATCTCCTGGTGCGCAGCCAGCAGGTTGCCCTCGACACGGTCGGCAAAAAACTGCAAGGTGCGCTGGCCTTCTTCGCCCGCCACCACACGCTGGCCTTGCTGCTGCAGGCGCTGGGCGATCCACTGGGGCAAGGCATTCCTGTCCACCGGATCGACCTGGATCGACACGCCACCGTTTTCCAAGGCGCCAAACCAAGCCCCTTTGCGGGTGGCAGCGTCAAGACGCGGCAATAAAAACAAGGTCAGCGTGCTGTCGTTGCCTTGAGCAGACGCGGCCAATTGTTGAATGGCCGTGCTGCCCTCTTTGCCCGGCTTGCCGGAGGGCACACGCACTTCCACAATTTGCCTGTCGGCAAACAGGCTGAGCGAACCGGCCGCGGCCTGGACTTCGCTCCAGTCAAAATGCGCACCCGACACCGTGTGCACGCTGCGTTCGGTATAGCCCTGAGCCCGAGCACTCGCCCGGATGCCATCGGCTGCCTCCTGGATCAACAAAGGCTCATCGCCATGCAAAACATACAGGCTGCGCAAGCCCTTTTGGAGGTGTCCCGGCAACTGAGAAAGGGCTAATTGCATGAGCGCTCAAGAAACAAGCATCAAGGCTTGGCTGCCGGTTTAGGCAAGGCGTCGGGCGCTGCAGGCTGCAGCGCTGCAGCAGGCGCAGTTGTCTGCGCAGACGGGGCCACGCTGAGCGGCTTGACCGCAGACAAGCGTCGCATGATCTGCTGCACGATGTCGGTCTGCATGTCGCGGTACAAAATAGCTTGTTCGATTTCCTTGGACAGCGCCGCGGTCTCCGTGAAGCTCAAATCGCGCTGTTGAAACAACTCTACCGGCTCGATCAACTCCAGGCCTTGCGGGGTGCGCAGACGAAACCGCACACGCAGGCGCAATTGCAACTCCCGCACCTGACCTGTCGCGCTCACGCTCACCGCTACCCGTTGGCGATCTTCGCTGAGGATGTCGAGGATCGCATCGGCCTTGAGCATCAACTTCGCCTCGGTCCACAGGTCAATGCGGCCCGTGCCCAGTAAATTGCGCCGCAGCTCCACGCCCAAAGGCGACGTGGTGGAGAAATTGGCGTAAAGGGTTTTGAAGGCGAAGTCATTGGTTTGTCGCAGCTGAAACCCGCAACCCGCAAGCCAGGTGGGCAACGCGCCCACACCCAGCGAGGTCAAAAAAAGTCGGCGTGAGGGTTCCATGGGGGCGGCGCTCTCAAACGACCACGTTGACCAAACGGCCGGGCACCACGATGACCTTCTTGGGCGAAGCCCCTGCGGCCTGCTTGATAAAAGCTTCACTGGCCAAGGCCATCTGCTCGATCTGCGCTTTGTCGGCCGTGGCTGGCACCAGGATGGCGCCACGCAATTTGCCATTGATCTGCAGCATCAGTTCGATCTGGTCACGCGCCAGCGCAGACTCGTCCACTTCAGGCCAGGGTGCATCGAGCAACTCGCCCACGGCCTTGGCAAATCCGAGTTCTTTCCATACTTCGTCGGTGATGTGCGGGCAAGCGGGGTAGAGCATGCGCATCAACAACGAAACGCCTTCACACAAGGCAGCGGTGTCGCCATCGCTGAAGTGGCCGTCAGCCGGTTTGAAATCCTCCAGGGCATTGAGCAGCTTCATGCAACCCGACACCACGGTGTTGTATTGCATGCGCTCGTAGTCGTAGCCCACTTGCTTGAGCACCAGGTGCACCTCGCGGCGCAAGGCCTTGGCAGCGTCACTCAGGCTGGCCTGGCTCAGGTCTTTGGCAGTGGCCGAGCGCAGCAGTTCGTGGTGCTTGAAGGCAAAGTTCCAGACCCGGCGCAAGAAGCGGTAGCTGCCTTCCACGGCCGAGTCGTTCCACTCCAGCGTCACCTCGGGGGGCGCGGTGAACATGGTGTAAAGGCGGGCGGTATCGGCGCCGTATTTTTCGATCAGGTCTTGCGGATCAACGCCATTGTTCTTGGACTTGGACATGGTGCCCACGCCCTCGTAGTCGATGGCGCTGCCCACGGGCAACTTGCCGTCGCTGCTGTCTGCTTCGTTTTTGAGTTTGGCGCCGATGATCTTGCCGGTGTCGTCGAGCACATGCTCGACATCGTGCGGCCAGAAATAATCCTTGCCCCCCTTGGCGGTGCGACGGGAGTAAATGTGGTTGAGCACCATGCCCTGTGTGAGCAGTTTGCTGAAAGGCTCATCGACCTTGACCAGACCCAGATCGCGCATGACCTTGGTCCAGAAGCGGGCGTACAACAGGTGCAGGATGGCGTGCTCGATGCCGCCGATGTACTGGTCCATCGGCATCCAGTAATCGGCCCCTTCTGCGACCATGGCCTCTTGGTTCTTGGGGTCGCAATAACGCATGTAATACCAGGACGAGTCCACAAAGGTGTCCATGGTGTCGGTCTCGCGGCGGGCAGGTTGGCCGCACACCGGGCAAGTAACGCCCGCATGGAAGCCTTCGTGCTTGATCAGCGGATTGCCCGAGCCATCGGGGATGCAGTCTTGCGGCAAGACCACCGGCAGGTCTTTTTCGGGTACGGGCACGGCGCCATGTTCAGCGCAATGGATGATCGGAATCGGCGTGCCCCAATAGCGTTGACGGCTCACACCCCAATCGCGCAAACGCCAGGTGGTCTTTTTCTCGCCAAGTCCTTTGGCAGCCAGCAGTTCGGCGACTTTGCTGCCCGCTGCTTTTTGGTTCAGGCCATCCAGTTCGCCGGAGTTGACGTTCACGCAGTTTTGCTTGTCGCCATACCACTCTTGCCACACGGTGGCATCAAACGTCTGCCCCTTGACGGACACCACCTGCCGGATCGGCAGCGCGTATTTCAAGGCGAACGCAAAGTCGCGCTCATCGTGCGCCGGCACGCCCATCACGGCACCATCGCCGTAACTCATGAGCACATAGTTGCCCACCCACACCTCGATCTGCGCGCCCGTGAGCGGGTGCGTGACAAACAGGCCCGTGGCCATGCCTTTTTTCTCTTGCGTGGCCAATTCGGCCTCGGTAGTACCGCCCGATTGGCACTCTTCAAGGAAGGCCGCCAGCGCAGGGTTGCTGGCGGCGGCGTGCGCGCTGAGCGGGTGCTCTGCAGCCACCGCGCAAAACGTCACGCCCATGATGGTGTCTGCGCGGGTGGTAAAGACATACATCTTGCCGTCACCGATCAATGCGCCATCTGCGCCCTGGATCGAATGCGCAAACGCAAAGCGCACACCTTCGGACTTGCCGATCCAGTTTTCCTGCATCAGGCGCACTTTGTCAGGCCAGCCGTTCAGCGTGGCCTTGTCGTTGCCGATCTGCACATGGTCGAGCAGCTCTTGCGCGTATGCGGTGATGTTCAGGTAGTAACCAGGGATCTCGCGCTTTTCAACCGGTGCGCCCGTGCGCCAGCCTTTGCCGTCAATCACCTGTTCGTTGGCCAGCACGGTCTGGTCCACCGGGTCCCAGTTCACGACCTGGGTCTTGCGGTAAGCGGTGCCCTTTTCGAGCATCTTGAGGAACAACCACTGGTTCCACTTGTAATACGTCGGGTCGCAGGTGGCGACTTCACGCGACCAGTCGATGGCCAAACCCATCGCCTGCATCTGCTTTTTCATGTACGCGATGTTTTCGTAAGTCCACTTCGCAGGCGGGACGCCGTTTTTCAGGGCAGCGTTTTCTGCAGGCAGGCCAAAAGCATCCCAGCCCATGGGCATCAGGACATTGAAGCCCTTCATGCGCAGGCTGCGGGTCAGCATGTCGTTGATGGTGTAGTTGCGCACGTGGCCCATGTGCAGCTTGCCGCTGGGGTAGGGCAACATGGAGCAGGCGTAGAACTTCTTTTTGTTGGCGTCTTCGGTCACGCGGTAGGCATCGCGGCCCGTCCAGCGTGCCTGCGCTGCGGGTTCGACTTCGAGGTGGTTGTACTTGTCTTGCATAGGGCTAAATTGTAGGGGTTAGGGTGGGGTGGCCCGCCCGCTGACACGCACGACAGCGTCAGGGCTTGCGAGCTTGGGTCTGCGCCACAAAACCGATGCGCGATAGCCCGGCTTTTTGGGCCAGCCCCATGGCCTCTACCACCCGGCCGTAGGGAACAGACTGGTCTGCACGCAATTCCAGTTCGGTGTTCGGGTTGCGCTGGGCTGCGGCAGACAAGCGCTGGCGCAGTGCCTCCGGAGAAATGGGCTGGTCGTTCAGGTACAAAGCGCCTTGGGCGTCCACCACCAAGGACACGGCCTGAGGGGCTGCACCGGCCTCTCCCCCTTCGCTTTGGGGCAAGTCCAGCCGTATCGCGCTGGTCATGAAAGGGGCTGTCAGGATGAAAATGACCAGCAGCACCAGCATCACGTCCACCATGGGGGTGACGTTGATCTCGCTCATGGGCGCATCCGGTTTCGAGGACTGCAGGCGACCAAAGGCCATGGCTCAGTCCCGCGAATCGGCCAGGAGGCCACGCAGGTCATGGGCAAAGCCCTCGAGTTCGGCCTCGATCTGGTTCACTTTGCGACCCAGAATGTTGTAGCCCAGCACCGCCGGAATGGCCACCGCGAGGCCGGCAGCGGTCATGATCAGGGCCTCGCCCACGGGACCTGCCACCTTGTCGATGGTCAACTGTCCGGCTTCGGCCATGCCTGTCAATGCGTTGAAAATGCCCCAAACCGTGCCCAAAAGACCCAAAAAAGGCGAGATGGAACCGGCTGTTGCCAACCAAACTTGCCCCCATTGCAAGCGCAGCACCACGCCCTGCAAGGCGTCGCGCAACACCCGGGTCAGTTGTTGGTGGCGGTCTCCGGCACAAGCCAGCGAGCCCCCCACCGGAAGCAAGGTGGCTTCGAGCAAAGGTGCCATGCAGGCATCGCGGTCAAACTGGGCCACGCGCTGCTGGGCTTCATGCAAAGCCGGTGCTTGCCAAAAAGCGGCGATGCTGCGACGCACATCCACACCGGCTCGGGCCAGTAAACGCCATTTCCAGACCATCACCACCCAACTGCCAACCGACAGCACCAACAGGGCCAGCGCCAGCAGGCGGCTGACGATATCGCTGTGCAGCAAAAAATCGTTGAGGCTCATGGAGGCGGTGGTCTGCGAAAACTCAGCGCAAGCTCAACACGTCAAACATGTCAAACAGTCCGCGCTGCTGGGTGGCCAGATAGCGCGCAGCCCGCAGGCTGCCTTGCGCGTAAGTGGATCGGCTGGAGGATTTGTGGGTCACTTCAATGCGTTCGCCAATGCCGGCAAACAGCACGGTGTGGTCGCCCACGATGTCACCGCCCCGGATGGTGGCAAAACCGATGCTTGACGGATCGCGCTCGCCGGTATGGCCGTAACGCTCGTACACCGCGCAGTCTTTCAGGTCTCGGCCCATGGCCTCTGCGATCACTTCGCCCATCTTGAGCGCGGTGCCCGATGGTGCATCCACCTTGTGGCGATGGTGGGCCTCAATGATCTCGATGTCGTAACCGGTCGACATGGCTTGCGCAGCCATTTGCAGCAGCTTGAGGGTGACGTTGACGCCCACACTCATGTTGGGGGCCATCACGATGGCGATGTCCTTGGCAATTTCAGTGATTTCCGCTTTTTGCGCATCGGTGAAACCGGTCGTGCCGATCACGGCCTTGACGCCCAGTTCACGGCACACCTTGAGGTGGGCCAGGGTGCCTTCGGGCCGCGTGAAATCGATCAGGCAAGCGGCATTTTTCAGGCCTGCATGCAGGTCCGACGTCACCAGAATTCCGCTGGCTTTGCCCAAAGGGGCTGCAGCATCGTGACCCTGCGCTGGGCTGGCAGCCATGTCCAAGGCACCGGCAAGGCGGCAATCGTGCGAGGCCATGATGGCCTCGATGAGCATGTGCCCCATGCGGCCAGAAGCCCCAGCAACGGTGATCGGCAAATCGGTCAATTGGGTCATGTGATTTCTAGAATGAAAAATGATCACGCCCTCGGGCATCCGGCCCGAGCTGGGCACCCATTAACGGGGTGTTGGCTCCAAAGGGGGATAAGTGGCGGGGAGCGCTGCAGCGCGTCCGGCATCGCCTGGTGCCTTTTTCACCGGAAACTTGTTCAAGTCTTCTTCACTCGCCTGCAGGCTGGGAACGCTGGCAGCCTTGCGCTGAACAACCAGACGTTCGACAAACTCGGACTCGCTGGGCAATTCGCCGCCTTCTATTGAAGCGAGAACATCGCCCTTGAAGTAGACGGTGAGTTGAAAGCTTTGGGCTGGCACACCTTGGCGGCGGATGCTGAAGGCATAGTCCCAACGGTCAGTGTGAAACAGGCTGGTCACCAGGGGCGTGCCCAGAATGTCACGCACCTGAGCACGGGCCATGCCCAGACTGAGCGCCAGACGCTGCTCCTTGGAGACAAAGTTGCCTTGCACCACCTCGGGCACGTAGGGCTTGAAGGTGTCACTGCCAAAGCTGCCCAAGCTGCCACAGCCGGCCAAACTGGCGCACACAAGGAGCATGGCCAGGCGGACGCCTGTCACAGGGAAAGTCAGGGTTGCTGTCATGGTTGAGGGCGGGCCGATATGATCAACTCATTGTAGCGGCAGCTTTATGCCCGGCCCGGTTTCGCACACCCAAACACCTTTGACCATGACCCAAATCCACGAATTGAAAAGCAATGGGCTGAAAACCACGCTGCCCCGCTTGACCATTCTGGCGGTTTTCCAAAGCGGCGCCCAACGCCACATGACCGCCGAAGATGTGTTCCGTCAACTCCTGCTCGAGCACAAGGACATTGGCCTGGCCACGGTGTACCGGGTCCTGACCCAGTTTGAACAGGCCGGAATTTTGAGCCGCAACCACTTTGAAAGCGGCAAAGCGGTCTACGAACTCAATGAAGGACAGCACCATGACCACATGGTTTGTCTGGACTGCGGTCGGGTCGAGGAGTTTTATGACCCGGAAATCGAGTCAAGACAGCAAGCTGTGGCCGAGGCCAAGGGGTTTGTGATCGCCGACCATGCTTTGAGTCTGTATGCCCATTGCACACAAAGCCCCTGCCCTCACCGCCCGCGTTGAGCCGACAAGAGGCGCTTATTCCATGGCGCGGCGCTGCCGGTCAATGAAATCCTGGTAGGTGTCAATGCCGCGCATCTGCAAAATGGTGTTGCGCACAGCGGCCTCCACCAACACGGCAATGTTGCGTCCCGCCACCACCTGAATCACCACTTTGCGCACCGGAATGCCAAGCACATCCTGCACCAGGGGCTCAGACGGCAAGCGCTCGTAATCACGCTCCAGGGTTTCGCGTCGCACCAGGTGAACAATCAGCTTCAGTCGCATTTTGCGGCGCACAGCGGTTTCGCCAAAAATGGCCCGGATATCCAGCAAGCCGATACCTCGGACTTCGAGCAGGTTTTGCAGCAAGTCGGGGCAGCGCGCCTCAATGGTGGTCTGGTTGATGCGGTACAGATCGACGGCATCGTCGGCCACCAGGCCATTACCGCGAGAAATCAACTCCAGGCCCAATTCACTCTTGCCCAGGCCCGATTCGCCCGTGATCAGTACGCCCATGCCCAAAATATCCATGAACACACCATGCATGGTGATGCGGTCGGCAAAGTGCTTGGACAAATAGGCCCGCAGCACATCAATCACAAAGGCCGATGACTGGTCCGTGGAAAACATCGGAATTTGAGCGCGCTCACACATCGACAACAAGGCATCCGGCGCGACCTGGCCATCGGCCAAAATCAGGACAGGTGGCTCCAGAGTGACAATCCGCGAAATCCTGCGCGCGCAGTCTTCCGGGGTGGCGTTGGTCAGATAAGCGACTTCACGGGGCCCCAATATCTGGACCCGATAGGGGTGGATGTAGTTGAGGTAGCCCACCAAATCGGCACCAGAGCGGGCCTCACGGACGGCAACTTCGTCAAACCGCCGCTCCGAAGCGCCGAGGCCGGCAACCCATTGCCACTTCAGCTTGCTGCGATGGTCCTCAAACAGGACATCGGCGCTGATCACGGAGGGTTTCATGGCAAATGCTCCGGCTTGCGCCAACTCAGGCGGTTTGAGCCGACTGCCACTGGGCGATCAACTGGTGCAGGTCCTCCTGGACCGAGCTGGCCTTGATCTTTTCCCGAAGGGCGGTGTCACTGAGTAATTCGGCAATCTCGGACAAAATTTCCAGGTGCTTTTGGGTGGCCGCTTCAGGCACCAGCAAGAAAATCAGCAGACTGACGGGTTGCTCATCGGGCGCGTCAAATCCGATCGGTTGGGCCAACTGGAAAACAGCCGCCATGGGGGCTTTCAGGCCCTTGATCCGCCCGTGTGGGATGGCCACGCCGTGTCCCAAGCCGGTCGAGCCCAGTCGCTCACGGGCGAACAGGCTGTCGGTCACCAAGGCACGGGACAACCCATGCAGGTTCTCAAAGAGAAGTCCGGCTTCTTCGAACGCGCGTTTCTTGCTGGTGGCTTCCACCCCGACAAGAACTTGGGCAACAGGCAATATGGATGAGAGACGATTCATGTTCGAGCCGGATTATGCACCTTGCGCAGTCCCAAAAGTCATCCGCCACCCCTCCCTGGGACCATGGGCACTTGTTGAGCCCCATGATGAACAAGGCACCGCCATTGAAAAGGGCCACTTTCCGTGGCCCCATCTTGAACAAAAACAAGCCTGATCACATCATCCGCTTGGTTGCACTGTGATGATGGTCGGTGATGCGGTTTTTGTGCCTGACCACTTGGCGGTCCAGTTTGTCCACCAGATCATCTACAGCGGCGTAAAGGTCTTCATGGGCGCTTTCTGCAAAGAGGTCATTGCCCTTGACATGGATGTTGCATTCAGCGCGTTGGCGCTTTTCTTTTTCTTTCTGCTTTTCGACGGACAACAGCACTTTGACATCGACCACCTGGTCAAAATGCCGCGTGATGCGGTCGAGCTTTCCCGTGACGTACTGACGCAAGGCCGGGGTCACCTCAAGATGGTGCCCGCTGATGGTTAAATTCATAGTCGTCGCCTCCATGGAATCAGGGTAAAAAAAGCCCCGCCGAAGCAGGGCTCCGAAACCACCCGCTCGGGTGATTCAGCTTCACTATGCGCGCCACACCATGGAAAAGCAAGGCACCCCAAAGTAAACCCCGAAAGGCCATGGCATTTACCCTCAGACAGGCGTTTAAGTGCTATTGTTCTGGTTGGCCGTTCACGCCAACTTCTTCCAGCCGAACAAGCTGTCAGCGGCATCCATCAAACCGCGGCGGCAGGCCCGGCATGCAGGCGCAACCGCCCAGCCAGCCAGGCGCTCAGCACGCTGGCCACGGTGCCCAACAAACCCGCTACCCAATAAAAAGTCAGCTGACCCTGGTCGTCACGCCCGATGATGAGGCCCGCCACCAAGGCCGCCAGGCCCATGGAGGCGGATTGCACGGCCGAGTTGAGCGTCATGAAGATGCCGCGCAAACGCGGCTCTACGGCAGAGGAAATCATGGCCATGCCTGGAATCATTCGCCCGCTCATGACGGTAAAAAACAAGGTCGATATCGCCAGCAAGCCCCACAGCGGCAAGCCTTGTGACAGCGTGGTGGCCATCAAGGGCAACACCACCGCCAAAGCCAGGCGCTGGAACACCTGGACTTTGCCCACCCGGTCCGTTAAACGGCCAAAATACCGTGCACTGAGCAAGGTGGCCACGCCCCCGCACAGGTAAATCCAGGGCACTTCACCGGTCTGCATACCGGCATTGGACTGCAGATAGATGGTGATGTAGGGAATCACCGTGAAAGCGGCAAACATCATCAATCCAGAAACCCCGAAGGCTTTGAGGTGATTGGGCTCGACCAGCACCTGCCCGATGCCACGCCAAACGCCGGTCCGGTCGGGATGGTGCAGGTGTGCATCGAGGCGGGGCAAGGTTTGCCAGGCACCCAGCGACAGCAGACCCACCAGCAAGGCGATGCCGAAAAAGGGCGCATGCCAGCTCAGGTGCGCTGCCAAGAACAGGCCCAATGGCACCCCTGCCACCGTGGACACGGAAAACGAGGTCATCACCACACTCATGGCCCGGCCCCGGCGCTCAAAGGGGATGACATCGGCCACGATGGTTTGGGACAAAGCCGACAAAACGCCCCCGAACAAGCCTGCGGCCACCCGCGCCAACATGAGCCAGAGGTAATCGGGCGCCAGGCCGCACGCCAGCGTGGCCAGGCCAAACAAGGTGTACATCGCCAGCAGCAGGCGTTTTCGGCTGAAGCGGTCGATGTAGGTGGCCGCCATGAGACCGGACAGGCCGGCCGACAAGGTGTAGGCCGAGACCAGCAAGCCGAACTGTGCGTTGCTGATGCCAAACAAGGCGGTGAACTGAGGCCCCAGCGGCATCATGATCATGAAATCCAGGATGTGGGTGAACTGGATGCCGGCCAGCGTGAAGAGCAGCCAGCGCTCTCGCCGCGGGGTCAAGTGAGGGGTCATGGAACAATGCAATGGAGTTGACTGAATCTAACACCCCCACAACAAACCTCTGCCAGCCATGCACATTGACAGTTTGACGCCTCAGGCTCTGCCCTCTGGCCACCCGCCCGTGCATGGCCTGGTGCTCATGGGTGGCGGCGCCCGCACGGCCTACCAAGCAGGTGCCTTGCAAGCCATTGGGGCGCTGCTGAGGCAAAAAAGCCAGGCCCGGCACTTTCCATTTCAAGTGTTGGCCGGCACATCTGCCGGGGCCTTGAACGCCACCTTTTTGGCCAGCAAGGCCATGGACGGTTTGGACGGTCTGGACGATTTGGCCAACTTTTGGTCGGCCATCCGCACCGAAGCGGTTTACCACCTGCCCTCAACGCCTCTGGCCAAATTCAGCCGTTGGGCCACTGCCCTGGGTTTGGTGCTGTCTGCACGCCAACAGGCTGCCGCCATGGACAGTCTGGCCTTGGTCAACACCTTGCACAAAGCGATCGCTCTGGACAGGATTGATGCGGCCCTTCGAAGCGGCGTGTTGCACGCTCTGGCCGTCACAGCATCCAGTTACTCAAGCGGTGTCCACTGGACTTTTTGCCAAACCCGCGACGGCCAGCCCATTCCCTGGAGCAGGCCCGGACGACGCGCCGAGCAGCAACCCATCACCATCGAACACCTGATGGCATCCAGCGCCATTCCGTTCATTTTCCCGTCGACCCCACTCTGGGTCGATGGTGGCATGGAGTATTTCGGCGATGGCTCGATGCGGCAGATTTCTCCACTGTCCTCTGCCGTGCACCTGGGTGCTGACCGGGTTTTGGCGATTGGCGTGGGACAACCCCAGCGGGCGAACCTGGGCGGACAGCGCAATGGCAACGGGCGCCCCTCACTGGGAACGATCGCTGGCCACGCCATGGCCAGCGTATTTCACGACACCCTGGAGGCCGATGTGGCGCAAATTGCCCGCATCAACCTGTCCTTGAATGTTTTGCCTGACAGCGTCCGCGCAGAATTGCCTTTTCGCGCGGTCGAGGTTCTGAGCCTGCAGCCCAGCGCCTCGCTCGATGCCCTGGCCCAAGACCATGTGCACACACTCCCCAGGCCCATCGTCAGGGTGCTTGAAGGCCTTGGGGCCTTGCAAGGCAGCGGGGCTGCTCTGGCCAGTTATCTGCTCTTTGAGCCTGGTTTCATTACAGCGCTGATGTCACTGGGACAAGCCGATGTGAAGGCCCGATCCGAAGAGATACTGGCATTTTTCGAGCCCCACAGCGCCGATCCGGTGCGATAATCCGCCGATTCATATTGGAGACACACTGCCGTGGAAACTACCCCGAGTCGGTAGCTTTCGAACACGTTGAGCACCCCCGCCCATGGTTCGAAAGCTGCAGCACCCCCTTCGCCGCCCTTTGAACTTTTGGCACCTGGCCACTTTTCGGATTCGCCATGCTCAACATCTTTACCCTTGTCAACGGCCGTCTCTTCCAGGAAGAGATCGAGTCCCTGGAAGAACTCTCCCGTTTCCAACCCATCTGGGTGGACCTGGAGTCCCCCACGCTGGACGAAAAACGCTGGATCAAACAGTACTTTGGCCTGTCCATCCCCGAAGACGCGATGGACGAGGACATCGAGGAATCGGCCCGCTTCTACGAAGAAGACAACGGCGAGCTGCACATCCGGTCTGACTTCTTGATTGCCGACGAAGACGAGCCACGCACCGTGCGCTGCGCCTTCATTTTGAACCAGCACAATGCCGACCTGAAAAGTCAGGGTGTGCTGTTTTCCATCCACGAAGAAGACGTGCCGGTGTTCCGTTTGTTGCGCATGCGCGCACGCCGTGCGCCGGGCCTGATTGAAGACGCCAAGGAAGTGCTGCTCAAACTGTTTGACGCCGATGCAGAGTACTCGGCCGACACGCTCGAGGGCATCTACGACAAACTCGAAACAGCGGGCAAAAAGGTGTTGTCTGGCGATGTCACCGACGCCTTGGCCGGTGAAGTGCTGGGCGCAATTGCCCGGCAAGAAGACTTGAATGGCCGGATCCGACGCAATGTGATGGACACCCGCCGCGCCGTGAGCTTCATGATGCGCTCCAAAATGCTGAATGCCGAGCAATTTGAAGAGGCGCGTCAGATTCTGCGTGACATCGACTCGCTCGACTCGCACACGGCCTTTTTGTTCGACAAGATCAACTTCTTGATGGACGCCACCGTCGGTTTCATCAACATCAACCAGAACAAGATCATCAAGATCTTCTCAGTGGCCAGCGTGGCCTTGCTGCCGCCCACCCTGATCGCCAGCCTGTATGGCATGAACTTCCAGTACATGCCCGAGCTGTCGCAAAAATGGGGTTACCCCTATGCGCTGGCTCTGATGGTGGCCAGTGCCGTAGTCCCCATGTGGTACTTCCGCCGGCGCGGCTGGCTCAAGTGATCCCCGGTCAGCCGGGCTGACGATCTGCCAGCCATTGCGACAAAATGGCCAGGCTGTAACGGCTGGCCACTTCTCGGATGAACCGATTGAAGTCAGCGTGTGCCGTGTCATCGGCGCGGTCTGAAATCGTGCGCACCGCCGCAAAAGGCACCTGGTAGTCATGGCACACCTGCGCCACCGCAGCGCCCTCCATCTCGACGGCCAAAGCCTCGGGCAAGGCAAGTCGCAGCGCATGGCTTTCTGCGTTGGTCGAAACAAACCGGTCGCCACTGATCACCAGCCCCTGATGCACACGAGGCGCGCTCAATTGAAATTGGGTCAGGGTTTCACGGCTCAGATGCCGCTCGGCGGCATGCAGCACCTGCGCGCTGGCTTTGGCCAACTGCGCTGACAGGCTGGCATGGGCATCAAAGCAGGCACGGCCATACAGCGGCACCTCATGCCTCGCAAACAGCGGCGAAGCGTCCATGTCATGCTGCACAAAACCGGAGGCCACCACCACATCCCCCACGCGCACGCCCAGCCCCAAGCCGCCAGCCACGCCGGTAAAGACCATCGTGTCGACTTGAAAGCGCTCCAGCAGCACCGTGGCCGTGGTCGCCGCAGCCACTTTGCCAATGCGCGACAACACGGCCACCACCGAATGCCCTTGCCAGTGGCCCACCCAGAAGTCACGACCCGCTACCGTCACGCGGCGCTCATCGGGCATTTCAGCCAATACAGCGGCCAGTTCTTCGTGCATGGCACTCATGATGCCGATCACCGCCATGGTTTCCCCCTTGGATCAACGCGTCAAAAGAAAAGCGGCTGCAAGAGCCGCTTTGAAGTGTATCGGCGGCTACCCGCCAGCCTGCTGGCTCATGCCTTGTTGCGAAGTTCGCGGCGCAAGATTTTGCCCACCGGGGTTTTGGGCAGTTCGGTGCGAAACTCGATCACCCGCGGCTGCTTATAAGCGGTCATGCTTTCCCGGCAATAGGCCATGATCTGCGCCTCGGTCAGTGCCGGATCTTTCTTGACCACCACCAGTTTGACAGTCTCGCCAGTTTTCTCGTCGGGCACGCCGATCGCAGCGCACTCCAGCACGCCCGGACATTCAGAGGCCACCTCTTCCACCTCATTGGGGTAGACGTTGAAACCGCTGACCAGAATCATGTCTTTCTTGCGATCAACGATCTTGAAATAGCCACGCTCGTCCACCGTGCCCACATCACCGGACTTGAAGTACCCATCCGCCGTCATGACCTTGGCCGTTTCGTCGGGACGCTGCCAGTAGCCCGCCATGACCTGCGGCCCCTTGATGGCGATCTCGCCAGGCTGTCCGATCTCGGTCACTTCGTTACCGTCATCGTCCAAAAGCTTCATCCAGGTCGCCGGCAAGGGCACGCCAATGGTGCCGGTGAACTCGGTGCTGGTGGTCGGGTTGCAACTGGCCGAAGGGCTGGTTTCCGACAGTCCGTAGCCTTCGCAAATCGGGCAGCCGGTTTTCTCGAGCCAGAGCTTGGCGACATTGGACGTTACCGCCGTGCCACCACCCAGTGACACTTTGAGGTTGGACCAGTTCACTGTGCCGAAATCAGGGTGGTTGGCCAGGCCATTGAACAAGGTGTTGACGGCTGGCAGACTGTGAAATGTGTGTTTGGACAATTCCTTGAGCACCGCAGGCAAATCACGCGGGTTGGGAATCAGAATGGTTTTGCCGCCCATGCGCAAGCCCAGCATCATGTTCACCGTGAAAGCGAAGATGTGGTACAGCGGCAAAGCACACACCGACGTGGGCTGCTGCCCCGCCGGAATGCGCTTCATGACCGGCTCGTTCCAGGCATCGGACTGAAGCACATTGGCAATCACGTTGCGGTGCAAAAGCACCGCGCCCTTGGACACACCCGTGGTGCCACCGGTGTATTGCAAAACAGCGATGTCATCAGGCGACAACTCGGGCTTGCGAAAAGCCTGTTGGCGACCTTTGGACAAGGCGTCATTGAACCGGACCGCCTGGGGCAAGTTGAAACCGGGCACCATCTTCTTGACATTGCGAACCACGTAATTGACCAGGCTGCCCTTGAGCAAGCCCAGGCGATCCCCCATCGCTGCCAACACCACATGCTGCACAGGCGTTTGGGCGATGCATTTTTCAAGTGTGGCGGCAAAGTTTTCGATGATCACAATCGCCTTGGAGCCTGAATCCTTGAGCTGGTGTTCCAGTTCGCGGGCGGTGTAAAGCGGATTCACGTTGACGACCACAAAACCCGCACGCAAGATGGCGGCCACAACCACCGGGTACTGCGGCACATTGGGCATCATGACCGCGACACGATCGCCCTTGTTCAAGCCCAGCGATTGCAGATAAGCCGCCATGGCCATGCTTTCCTGATCGGTCTGTGCGTAGCTGATTTCCTTGCCCATGAAACTGTAGGCGGGACGGCTGGCGTACTTGGAAAAACTCTCTTCCAGCAAGCCCACCAAGGAGCTGTATTGGCCGAAATCAATGTCGGCCGGAACGCCTTCGGGGTAACTCTTCAGCCAAACGGGATTCAGGTTCATGTCGGGTTCTCCTATGGCTCAGTCTAACGTAAGTCTGACAAGAAACTGACGCGCAATGCGTCAGGGTTTACGCCAAAAATAAGCTTCAGTTAAGGGAGCAAACGCATTTTGAACAGATCAACAAAAAGGGGAGGCCAATGCCTCCCCTTTGGGATTAAAAGTCATGGCCCCGTGGCCATGCGGTTAAGTCTTCAAGGCCATCAACACCTCGTCGAGCATTTTCTTGGCGTCGCCAAACAGCATGCGGTTGTTGTCCTTGTAAAACAACGGGTTGTCCACGCCCGCATAGCCACTGGCCATGGAACGTTTCATCACGATGCTGGTGCGGGCCTTCCAGACTTCAAGCACCGGCATGCCGGCGATCGGGCTGGTCGGGTCGTCTTGCGCGGCCGGGTTCACGATGTCGTTGGCACCGATGACGATGGCGACATCGGTGTCGGGGAAGTCGTCGTTGAGTTCGTCCATCTCGTACACGATGTCATAGGGCACCTTGGCCTCGGCCAACAAAACGTTCATGTGACCCGGCATCCGCCCGGCCACCGGGTGTATGCCAAAGCGAACGTTCACGCCTTTTTCGCGCAGGTATTTGGTGATTTCAAACACCGTGTGCTGCGCCTGTGCCACAGCCATGCCGTAACCGGGCACCACGATCACATTTTTGGCATCGCGCAGCAACTCGGCGGTCTCAGCAGCCAAAATGGGGCTGACCTCACCAACCGGCTCCGCCGAGGCATCGCCAGCCGCTTTGGGCGCAGCAGCGGTGGTGCCAAAGCCACCTGCGATCACGCTGATGAAGCTGCGGTTCATGGCGTTGCACATGATGTAGGACAAAATCGCACCGCTGGAGCCGACCAGCGCACCGATCACGATCAGCAAATCGTTGGAGAGCATGAAGCCCGTGGCCGCTGCCGCCCAGCCCGAGTAGCTGTTGAGCATGGACACCACCACCGGCATGTCGGCGCCACCAATGGCCATGACCATGTGGATGCCGAACAGCAAAGCGATGGCGGTCATGATGAACAAGGGCAACATGCCGTCTTGCACCGTGTGGGCGTTCATGAACTCACGGCCAAAGTAAACCACCGTGATCAAGCCCAACAGGTTGAGCCAATGGCGGCCGGGCAGCAACAAGGGGCTGCCCCCAATACGGCCAGACAACTTGCCAAACGCGGCCACCGAACCAGAGAAGGTCACCGCGCCAATGAAGATGCCAATGTAGATTTCACCCGCATGGATGGCGTGCGCCGCGCTGTCCAGGTTTTTGGAAGCCTCAGGGTCCACATAGGTGGCATAGCCCACCAAAACTGCCGCCATGCCGACCATGCTGTGCATCAGCGCTACCAGCTCAGGCATTTGCGTCATCTGCACTTTGCGCGCAGCGTACAAACCAATGACCGCGCCCACCAGCATGGCGCCGACGATCATGGGAATGCCCTCAGCGGTCACTTGGGGCCCGAACACCGTAGCCAGCACGGCCAAGCTCATGCCGATCATGCCGTAGAGGTTGCCGCGCCGTGCGGTTTCCTGGTTGGACAAGCCGCCCAGACTGAGGATAAAGAGAATGGTCGCGCCAATGTAGGCGACCGTGGCCAAACTTGAGGTCATAACTGTCTCATTTCTTAATCGGCTGGGGACCGCGCTGAAGATCTGTCCCCAAAGTCATCTTTCGGTTGAGGACAGAGCTAAAGATCTGTCCCCAAAGTCATTATTTTCGGAACATGGCCAGCATGCGCTGGGTGACGGCAAAACCACCAAACATGTTGATGGCTGTCAGCACCAGTGCCAAAGCGGCCAGGATGCCAATCAGGGTGTTGGGCCGACTGGCCGCGTTGGCCATGGGCGAGATCTGCACCAGCGCACCGATGGCTATGATGGAGCTGATCGCGTTGGTCACGCTCATGAGCGGGGTGTGCAGTGCGGGCTTGACGTTCCAAACCACCATGTAGCCCACAAAACAGGCCAACACAAACACCGTCAGGTGCGACAAGAACGCAGCAGGTGCGTAAGCCCCCACCAGCGCCAGCAGCACAGCGGCCACCGCTGCCACGATGAGCAACTGGCCCACGGGCATGGGGCCCGAAGGCTCGCCGTGGCCATGGCCTTTTTTCGCAGCCACAGCGGCAGCAGGCTTGGGTGCAGGTTTGGGGGCCACCACCAGCGGGGGCGCAGGCCAGGTGATTTCGCCGTCCTTGATCACTGTGAGGCCGCGAATGGCGTCGTCCTGCATGTTGACATCAATCACGCCATCTTTGGTCTTGCACAGCTCTTCGGTCAGGCGGAACAGGTTGGTGCTGTACAGCGTGGAGGACTGGCGCGCCATGCGAGAGACCAGGTCGGTGTAGCCGACGATGGTCACGCCATGCTTGACCACCGACTTGCCCGGCTCGGTCAGTTCGCAGTTGCCGCCTTGCTCTGCGGCCATGTCAATGATCACGCTGCCGGGCTTCATGCTTTTCACCATCTCTGCGGTGATCAGCTTGGGTGCGGGTTTGCCGGGAATCAGCGCGGTGGTGATGATGATGTCCACCTCGCGGGCTTGGCTGGCATACATCTCGCGCTGTGCCGCCTGAAAGCCTTCGCTCATGACTTTGGCGTAACCGCCACCGCCCGAGCCTTCTTCTTCATAGTCGACCTTGACGAATTCGCCGCCCAGCGAGACCACCTGGTCAGCCACTTCGGCACGGGTGTCGTTGGCGCGCACGATGGCGCCCAGGCTCGCGGCCGCGCCAATCGCGGCCAAACCGGCCACGCCGGCACCGGCGATGAACACTTTGGCCGGTGGCACCTTGCCTGCAGCCGTGATCTGGCCGTTGAAGAAACGGCCAAACGCATTGGCCGCCTCCACCACGGCGCGGTAACCGCTGACGCCAGCCATCGAGGTCAGCGCATCCATCTTCTGGGCGCGGCTGAGGGTGCGCGGCAACGCGTCGATCGACAGCGCCGTGACCTTTTTGGCCGCCAGCTGCTGCATCAAATCGGGGTTTTGGGCCGGCCACAGAAAGCCGATCAGCGTTTGCCCTGCACGCATCAGCACCACTTCTTCAGGGGCTGGGGCACGCACTTTAAACACGATGTCGCTGCCGCTCCACAGGTCGGCCGCACTGGGCGCAATCGATGCCCCGGCTTCCACATACGCCTCGTCGGACAGGTCGGCAAGCTCGCCAGCACCGCGCTCCACCACGACGTCAAAACCAAGTTTGACCAATTTGGTCACCACATCGGGCACGGTGGCCACCCGTTTTTCACCGGGGAATATTTCTCGCGGCACGCCAATGCGCATGGTTTATCTCCTGAAAATTATGAAAACGCTGAACATGCCTATTGGAGCGCAAGTTAATCCTCAAAATATATACTGAAAGTTACACCCCCCCGCATGACCCGGATCCGGGTATACCCTGATGAAGTCCCACAGATAATCAGCCCATGGACACACGCTGGAAACCCAATGTCACCGTGGCCGCCATCATCGAAAAGAATGGCCGCTACTTGTTGATCGAAGAACACACCCAGGAAGGCTTGCGACTGAACAACCCGGCTGGACACCTGGACCCCGGTGAATCACCGGCCGCAGGCTGCGCACGCGAAGCGCTCGAAGAAACGGCCCACCCATTCACCCCCACCGCACTTGTTGGCATTTACCTGTCGCGCTTTCAGCGCCCCGCCACTGGCGAGGACATCACCTATGTGCGAATGGCTTTTTGCGGTGAAGTCGGTGCGTTGCAAACACATTTGAGCCTCGATGAAGGCATTGAGCGCACTCTGTGGATGACGCCTGAAGAAGTACGCGCCAGTGCTGCACGCCACCGCAGCCCACTCGTTTTGCAGTGCATTGAAGACCATCTGGCCGGACAACGCTTCCCTTTGCAAGTGATCTACACCGACCCGGCCGTCGCCGAATTGCCCCCCTTGCCCGAATGACCCCGCTGCGGTCACGTTTGGGCAGCGACAGCGACGGCGGCCAAACAGCCCCTGAAACTCACTGCACAGGCACCTTCTGGCCGGCCGCGACCAGGTCCAGCTGCGCCTGTTCCGCAAAGACTTTGGCCACATAGCCACCATCTTCGGACAAGGCATAACCGCCCAGATAGAACTTCAGACCCTCTTCCAAAGAGCCTCCGCGCAGTTTGACGGCGTCCGACAACACCGCCACCCCAACACGCAAATTGGCGATCGGGTCAAAGGCGGCAAGGCGTCCACCGTAAGCCTCGTAACGCTTTTCGTGAATCTCGGTCACCACCTGCATCAAGCCCTGAGCCCCTGCCTGACTTTGCACATAAGGATGAAAGTTCGACTCGATGGCCATGACGGCCAAAATGAAATGGGGTGACAGCTTGCTTTTTTTGGACAAGGCATGGGACTCGGCCACCAGGGCGGCCAGAGGCTCTGGGGCCACCTTGTACTTGCGCCCCAGCCACTCGGCCACTGCGGCCTGAGAACGGGGTAAGTCCTGCAAACTCACGGCCGTTGCGCGCTCTGCCGTGTTTTCGGGCAACCACCACAGCAAAACCTGCCTCTCACGCAGCCAATTGAACACTTCACCCTCTGTGGCGCGTAGCCATTGCGGGTTCAGCCACAAAGCCAGAACCAGGCTGGCCGCAGTCAGGCCCACCATGGCCAAACCACTGTGGGTGATGATGAACATCCCATGCGCGACGTCGCGCACGAGTGTTCTGAAGTGCTGGCACCAAATACAGTCTTGTTTCATGAATATCGACCTGATCGCATTGTAAATTGACCGTCCTGGCAGACATCATGTGCCATCACGGGATAATTGCGGCATGTCTCAACTCCATCGCGTGGTCGTCGGCTTGTCCGGCGGCGTCGACTCCGCTGTCACCGCCTATTTGCTCAAGCAGCAGGGTTATGACGTCATTGGCATCTTCATGAAGAACTGGGAAGATGACGACGACAGCGAATACTGCTCTTCCAACGTCGACTTTGTCGATGCTGCAGCCGTGGCCGATGTGCTGGGCATTGAGATCGAGCATGTCAATTTTGCGGCGGATTACAAAGATCGGGTTTTTTCGGAGTTTCTGCGTGAATACCAGGCCGGACGCACGCCCAACCCCGACATCCTGTGCAACGCCGAAATCAAGTTCAAGTCCTTCCTGGACCACGCGATGAGGCTGGGGGCTGAAAAAATCGCCACCGGACACTACGCCCGCGTGCGACTGAATGCGCAGACGGGTCGGCACGAACTGCTCAAGGGCCTGGACCCGGGCAAAGACCAAAGCTATTTTTTGCATCGCCTGAACCAGGCGCAGTTGTCCAAAACACTGTTCCCGGTGGGCGAGTTGCACAAAACCGAAGTGCGGCGCATTGCCGAAGAAATCGGCCTGCCCAATGCCAAGAAAAAAGACTCCACCGGCATCTGCTTCATTGGCGAGCGCCCGTTCCGTGATTTTTTGAACCGCTACATCTCCAAAGAACCCGGGCCGATCAAGGACCCCGCAGGCCGGACCATAGGCCAACATGTGGGCCTGAGTTTTTACACCCTGGGACAACGCCAGGGCCTGGGCATCGGTGGCATCAAGGCCAAGGGGGCTCAGCGTGGCGGTGGCGAACACACGCCCTGGTTTGTGGCCCGCAAGGACCTCGAGAAAAACACCCTGTGGGTGGTGCAAGGCCACGAACACCCTTGGCTGCAATCACCCAGCCTGCAAGCCTTGGACGTCAGCTGGTGCGCGGGCATGGCACCCGAAGAAGGCCCCTATGCGGCCAAAACGCGTTACCGCCAGTCGGACGCACCCTGCACTTTGCACAAGCTGCAAATGGCCGATGGGCAACCGGGGTTTGAACTGGCCTTCAAAGAACCCCAGTGGGCTGTGACCCCCGGGCAAAGTGCCGTGGTCTACGACGGTGAGGTTTGTTTGGGTGGCGGGGTCATCTCTTCATCGCCCACGCTCACCGGCTGACCAAAAGCTGCCAACGCCGGCAGGTCAATTCGCAGCGTCTTTCAGCTTGGCATGGATTTTTCGGCTCGTTCGCCACACCAGCCAAAGCACCAAGGGCACCAGCAATCCGACCGCAACTTCAGGCTCAATGGGCACACCCGCAGCATGCATGGCCTTGGCGCCATACATCAGGAGGCTGACCACATAGTAGGAAATCGCGGCAATCGACAGGCCTTCCACCGTGCTTTGCAGGCGCAGCTGCAAGGCTTGCCCCTTGGTGAGTTTTTCCAGCAAAACCTGGTTTTGCGCCTCGGTGGCAATGTCCACCCGGGTGCGCAACAAGGCACTGGTGCGGGAAACCCGCTCTGCCAGTGAGGCCAGGCGCTTTTCTGTGGCCACCACCGTGGCCATGGCGGGAGACAAGCGGCGTTGCATGAACTCACCCAGCGTCTGGGTGCCCGAAATGGGCCGCTCACGCAACTCGGCCAGTCGCTGGCTCACCAAGACGTCATAGGCCCGGGTGGCCGAAAACCGAAACCCATGTTCAGCGGTGGCCCGCTCAATCCTTGCCGCCAAAGACACCAGCAAATCGAGCAGCGCCTGATCGCTTTCACCTTTGCGTTCAAGCAGGCCGGTCATGTCGGCCAACTGTGATTCGGCGGCTGACAGCATGGGGGAAAGGCTTTTGGCCACGGGCAAGCCGCGCAAAGCCATCAGGCGGTAAGTCTCCATCTCCAGAAGGCGCTGCGAGATGCGGCCTGCCCTCGCGCCACTGGTGTCCTCGGGGGCCAGCACCAGCATGCGCTCAAAGCCATCGGCCCCAATGCGGAAATGCGTCAGGATGCAGGAGTGCGGCAAGCCCTCGGTGGTGTTGCCCATGCGCGAGGCCAGCACCGCCCCCTCCCCTAACCAGGCCTGGGCTTTGGCGATCATGTCGGGTTGATTGATGTCGGCTTGCAACATGCCCAAATGAATGGCCGCAATGGTTTGCCCGGGCAAACCACGCAACCAATCGGTACCGGTCACGACATGCGAGGACAACTCGGGCAACTCGGCGCCCCAGCCGGCATGCGCTGGCAAAGCCTGCACGATGGAATAACGCGTGAACTCGGTGTGCCGCTCCCATTTCACGGTGAAGTGGTCACAACGCAAGCGCAAAAAGTTGCCCTGCAAGCTCTCCAGACTCAAGTCAGAATGGCCAGGCAGAAGGCGCAAATGCGCCCATTCCTGCTCCCTGGTGACCCCGTTATTGAGCACCGCCACGTACACGATCAAGGCTGGCAAGCGCACCCGGGCGGAGGGGCGTGCATGAACTTCGTTGTGCAATTCACGCCGCTGGGCGTCATCTTGCGGCAAAAAACGGGATGTGATTTCGTTCATACCAACATTTTGACCAGGTTATCGCGGACAGAACAGCCCCCAACAGCAGAAAATTTGCTTCGCGGGGGCATCCCTGACAAAGCATCAACAAGCTCAAGGCTCTGTCCTCATGAACACAAGAACATGAAAGAACAGGCTTTTCAGGCCCCCGCACTCATGGCTGTGGCGGGGGTGAAGGCTGCTGTTCAGGCACCAACAAACGGCCATTTAGCAGCGCTCGCACAGTGGCCACCACCAGGCCACAGATCACGCTGCTGACAATAAGCAGCCAAACCAAGGCCAGTACATGAACCCAACCCTGAGCAGGTGCCAAGTGCAAGGACAAGGCAGCCGAAGCCGCCAAAGGGAATGACATGCCCCAATAGGGGATGCCGAAGGCCTGCGCCAGAATGCGTTTGAGCACCGTCAATGACACGAGCGTAAAAAACAGGGACACCCCCCAAAGCATGTGCACCAGCACATCGGGGGCACCCAGTTTTGCCCCCGACAAAGCCAGCAGTGAAGGCGGCGCCATGGCGATGAAGGTAGCAGGCATCAAGCGGGGCGGCCACATGCCCACCATGCCAATGCGCACCAGCACCAGCACCAAAGCCACCGGCCACAACACCGTTGCAACGCCATACTGGCCAGCGGCCCAAACCGGGTGTCCCAAAGCCGTGCCTGCCAAACCGGGCAGCACATTGCCCACCACGGGAATAAACAAGGCGGGGGTCATGCCCTGCCAAAAATCATTCGCCGTGAGGCCTGGTTGAAACCAGCGGCGAATGACCTCCACGGTTCCCAGGAGCAAGCCCACCGAACCCAGCATCCACAAAGCGTCAGCCCACGGGCTGTAACCGAAATGCACGACCCAAACCGTAGGAATCAAGACCCAAGACGAGGGCAGCGTGGCCACAAACACGTGGCGCATGGGATGGGTTGCATCGGCCAGAACGGCCGCAGGGAACCTGATCAAGCGCCACAGTTTGGCCACTGTCAGCGCCACGAAAACACCTCCGGCCAGCACACCCACGCCCCACGACACCTGCACAGCCACTTGCCCCAAATGAGGCTCTGCCCGAAACCAAGCCAGCGACAAGCCACAAAGGCCCATGACCATGGCGAACCAAGCAAAGTTCAAATGCTGAAGGGATGAAGCAGGGCGACTTTCAATCATGGTGCGGTTTTCCTTCGCAGACATAAAAAAACCCGTGGCATGGACCACGGGTTTTGACGGCCAACGGGCAAGCCCATTGTCAGAACGGGATGTCGTCGTCCATGTCGTCAAAGTTACTGGCAGCTGGCTTGGCGGCCGCAGCTGGGCGCTGCGCAGGCGCGGCAGCCGGACGGTCAGCGGCAGGCGCCTGACGCGGCGCATACCCGCCACCCTCTTCCGCAGGCCCACCCATGCCTTGGCGGCCGCCCAGCATCTGCATGGTTTCACCACGGATTTCGGTGGCGAATTTCTCGATGCCGTCCTTGTCGGTGTACTTGCGGGTGCGCAAGCTGCCTTCGACGTAGACCTGTGAGCCTTTTTTCAGGTATTGGCCTGCAATTTCGGCCAATTTGCCAAAAAAGCTGATGCGGTGCCACTCGGTGGCTTCTTTCATCTCGCCGGTCGCTTTGTCCTTGTAGCGGTCGGTGGTGGCCACATTGATGTTGCTGACCGCATCGCCCGAAGGCAGATAGCGGGTTTCAGGGTCGCGGCCCAAATTGCCGACGATGATGACTTTGTTGACGGATGCCATGAAAACTCCTCGATGATGTGCGAATTATGAGGCCATTCCCCGGCCACTCTCTGCGCTTGGTCGGCCCTCAGGCCACCTGCCCGACCGGCGCGCTTCGACCAGGGGCCGTCATGGGCCAGGCCACCATCAGCCAGACCAACATGGCCCCACCACAAAACAAAAACACCGCTGGACTGCCCCAGGACTTGACCAACCATCCGCCCACCAGCCCCCCCGCAAAGAACCCGAACGACTGCAAGGTGTTGTAAACCCCCAAGGCCGTGCCACGCATGGCCCTGGGTGCGATGCGCGAGGCCAGGCTGGGTTGGGTCGCCTCCAGCGCGTTGAAGCCACAGAAAAACACCAGCATCAGCACCGACAAAGCGCTCAGGCTGGTGGTGCCCGCAGATTGCAGCAACAACCCCACCTGCACCAGAACAATGAGGCCAATCGAGAGCAAAAAGACCTTTTTCAGGTGGCCGCGCCGCTCCATCGCAAACACCACCCCCAGAAACAGAAATGAAATCAGAACAGCTGGCAAATACACCTGCCAGTGCAGCGCCTTGTCCAGCCCCGCCTGAACCAGCATGGCCGGCACCGCCACCCACATGGCCAACTGCACAGCATGCAAGACAAACACACCCAGATTCAGACGCATCAGGTCGGCATGGGCCAGCACATCGCGCAGCTGCCCACGTCCCTGCCCGGGCAACGGCGCAGGTGCGGGCGGTGCGCCCCAGATCACCACGCCCACGCCGACCAAGGCCAGCACACCGGTCAGCCAGAACAAGCCCGACAAGCCGATCCAGGCTGTGAGCAGGGGTGACACCACCAAAGAGAGTGCAAACATCAGGCCGATGCTGCCGCCCACCAGCGCCATGGCCTTGGTGCGGACTTCGTCGCGCGTCAAATCGGCCAACAAGGCCGTCACCGCGGCCGAAACAGCGCCCGCACCTTGCAAGCTGCGCCCGATCAGCAGGCTGTTCAAATCGGTGGCGGCAGCGGCCCAAAAACTGCCCAAGGCAAAAATCACCAGGCCCAGCACGATGACCCGCTTTCGCCCAAAGCGGTCAGAGGCCATGCCAAAAGGCAGTTGCAACAAACCCTGGGTCAAGCCATAAATGCCCATGGCCAGGCCCAGCATGACCGGGTCATCGCCGCCGGGGTACTTGCGCGCCTCCAGGGCGAAAACCGGCAACACCAAAAACAAACCCAGCATGCGCAGCGCAAAAATGCTGGCCAGTGAGGCGCTGGCGCGGCGCTCGGTGGGCGTCATGTCCAAAGAAACAAAAGTAGAAGATTGCAAAAGATCGGTCACAAAAGGACCCAAAAAGGGGCACGATCAAAAGCGGGATTGTCCCCGATTGGCCGACCCAAGTGCCAAAAACAGCGCCGGCGGGGATAATCGAGGGTTTTGCTGATCTGACCGCCCACCGTGAACCTTGTTGACTCCCCTCTGCTGCCTGAAGAACCTGAACAAGCGCGTTATTTGGCGGCTGCAATGCGGCAAACCCACATCAGCGTGCGGGGCGCGCGCACGCACAACCTGAAAAACATCGACCTCGACATCCCGCGCAACCAACTGGTGGTGATCACCGGCCTGTCGGGTTCGGGCAAGTCCAGCCTGGCCTTTGACACGCTGTATGCCGAAGGCCAGCGCCGTTATGTGGAAAGCCTGTCCGCCTATGCACGGCAGTTTTTGCAGCTGATGGACAAGCCGGACGTGGACCTGATTGAAGGCCTGTCGCCCGCCATCAGCATCGAGCAAAAGGCCACCAGCCACAACCCGCGCTCTACCGTGGGCACAGTGACCGAGATCCACGACTACCTGCGCCTGCTGTATGCCCGCGCTGGCACACCCTATTGCCCAGACCACGACTTGCCTCTGCAAGCCCAAACTGTGAGCCAGATGGTGGACGCCGTACTGGCCTTGCCCGAAGACACCAAGCTGATGATCCTTGCGCCGATTGCGCGCGAGAAAAAAGGCGAGTTTGAAAAAGTCTTCGAGCAGATGCAGGCGCTGGGTTATGTGCGCTTTCGCGTCAATGGCCAGACGGTTGAGGTGGAAGATTTGCCCACACTCAAAAAGACCGAAAAACACAACATCGACGTGGTGGTGGACCGCATCAAAGTCCGCGCTGAAGCAGATGCCAAGGCCCGAGACGCCCTGCGCCAGCGCCTGGCCGAAAGCTTTGAAGCCGCGCTGCACCTGGCCGAACACCGGGCCGTGGCACTGGAGATGGACACCGGGGTTGAGCACCTGTTCAACGCCAAATTCTCCTGCCCCAGTTGCCACTATTCCATCAGCGAACTGGAGCCTCGCCTGTTCTCGTTCAACTCGCCCATGGGCGCTTGCCCGAGCTGTGACGGCATTGGCACCATGGCGTTTTTTGACCCGGAACGTGTGGTGGCCTTTCCCAGCCTGAGCCTGGCCAGCGGCGCCATCAAGGGCTGGGACCGCCGCAACGGCTTTTACTTCAGCATGCTCGAAAGTCTGGCCAAGCATTACCAGTTCGACATCGAGGCGACTTTTGAAAACCTGCCGCCGAGTGCACAACAAGTGTTGCTGCATGGGTCGGGTGACGAGGACATCAAGTTCAGCTACGTGATGGAATCGGGTGCTTCACAGGGCAAAAAAGTCAGCAAGAAGCACCCGTTTGAAGGTGTCATCCCCAACATGACGCGGCGCTACCGCGAGACCGACTCGGCCGTGGTGCGGGAAGACCTGGCGCGTTACCGCAACTCACAAGCTTGCACCGATTGCAAAGGCACGCGCTTGAGGCGTGAAGCGCGCCATGTGCGCATCGGCGAAGGGGCTCAGTCACGCGCCATCTTCGACATCAGCCACATCACCTTGGGCGAATCGCAGCAGTATTTTCAAAGCCTGCAACTGCAAGGGGCCAAGGCCGCGATCGCCGACAAGGTGGTGCGCGAGATCGCCCTGCGCCTGAAGTTTCTGAACGATGTGGGTCTGAATTATTTAAGTCTGGACCGCAGTGCCGACACCTTGTCGGGCGGCGAGTCCCAGCGCATTCGCCTGGCCAGCCAGATCGGCTCAGGCCTCACTGGCGTGATGTACGTGCTGGACGAGCCCAGCATCGGCCTGCACCAGCGCGACAACGACCGCCTGATCGGCACGCTGCAACACCTGCGCGACATCGGCAACAGCGTGCTGGTGGTCGAGCACGATGAAGACATGATCCGCGTGGCCGACCACGTGATCGACATGGGCCCCGGCGCTGGCGTGCACGGTGGCCGCGTCATGGCGCAAGGCACCTGCGCCGACATCCTGGCCGCGCCCGACTCGGTCACGGGCCAGTACATGTCGGGCCGCAAAAAGATCGAGGTGCCCAAGCGCCACAAAGCGGGCAAAGACTTCATAGAGATCATTGGCGCGTCTGGCAACAACCTCAAGCACGTCAACGTCAAGTTTCCGGTGGGCCTGCTGACCTGCGTGACCGGTGTGTCGGGCTCTGGCAAATCCACGCTGGTCAACGACACGCTGTACACGGCTGCTGCGCACCAGATTCACCGAGCCCACGACGAGGCGGCTGAACACCAAGAGATCAAGGGTCTGGAGCACTTCGACAAAGTCATCAGCGTGGACCAGTCCCCCATCGGGCGCACCCCGCGCAGCAACCCCGCCACCTACACGGGCCTGTTCACCCACATCCGCGAACTGATGGCCGAAGTGCCCGCCGCACGCGAACGCGGCTATGGCCCGGGGCGGTTCAGCTTCAACGTCACCGGTGGGCGTTGCGAAGCCTGCCAGGGCGATGGCATGGTCAAAGTAGAAATGCACTTTTTGCCCGATGTGTACGTGCCCTGCGATGTGTGCCACGGCATGCGCTACAACCGCGAAACGCTCGAGGTGCAATACAAGGGCCAGAACATCGCGCAAATTTTGAACATGACGGTCGAAGCGGCACACCAATTCTTCAGCGCCGTGCCCAACATTGCGCGCAAACTGCAAACCCTGCTGGATGTGGGCCTGACCTACATTCGCCTGGGCCAAAGCGCCACCACGCTGTCAGGCGGTGAAGCGCAACGCGTCAAACTGGCACTCGAATTGTCCAAGCGCGACACGGGCCGCACGCTTTACATCCTGGACGAGCCCACCACCGGCCTGCACTTTGCCGACATTGACCTGCTGCTCAAGGTGCTGCACCAACTGCGCAACGCGGGCAACACCATCGTCATCATCGAGCACAACCTGGATGTGATCAAAACCGCCGACTGGCTGATCGACATGGGCCCCGAGGGCGGCGCTGGTGGCGGCATGGTGGTGGGCGAAGGCACGCCCGAACAGCTGGCCAAAAACGAGGCGAGCTTCACGGGCCATTATTTAAAGCGCTTGCTGTAAAGGCCTTGAGCTTCAACCCACTTCAATCTTTTCACCCACCCACTTTTAAAATTTCAAGCCACTATGAAAACCGTGATCCGTACTTTTTTCAGAACCCTGCGCGTTGTGCTGGGCCCCGTCATGCTGCTGAAAGAACGCCTGACCCAACCGACAGGCGTGCAACGCGCACCCGCCGCACAAGCCGCGGTCGACCAACAGTGCCAAAGCCTGGCGCTGTACCAGTTCAGCACCTGCCCGTTTTGCATCAAGGTGCGCCAGGAAATGCGCCGCCTGTCGCTGCCCATTGAAAAGCGCGACGCACAACACCACACCGCCAACCGCGACGCCTTGCTGCAAGGCAGCGGGGCCAGCAAAGTGCCTTGCCTTCAAATCACAGAAGACAATGGCCAAACCCGGTGGCTGCAAGACTCGACCGAGATCGTGGCGTATTTGCGCGAGCGCTTTGCCTGAAGGTCGGCATAACAAACCGCTTGTAGGTCGGCGGCTTCAGCCCCGACAAGCCCCCTGACCCCGCCATTCGTCCATGGAAACCGAACTCAAACTCAGTCTTAACGAAGCAGATCTGCCGCGCCTGCTGGCCCACCCACTGCTGACGCAAACGCTTGGTGATCGCCCACCCAGGCGCACAGATCGAAGTCGCACTCGACCAGGGCCGCATCCATGTGCCTGGCACCGCGCTGAGCGAACCGCTGCTGGAGGTGGAATTGGAACTGCTCAACGGGCCGGAAGATGCACTGATGGCGCTGGCCGATGTGCTTCGCCAGACACCCCAAGGCACTGTGACGTTGGTGCCGAGCGATGCGAGCAAGGCACAGCGGGGGATGGCCTTGTGGGCCAGGGCTATCGCCACAAGTTGAACAACACTTACTGGTAATGCCCCCGACAGGCAATCACGGTCAGCTCCACATCGTCCACGGCATAAACCAGTCGATGAACATCATCGATGCGCCGTGACCAGTAGCCGGACAAATTGCCCAGCAAGGGCTCGGGTTTGCCAATGCCTTCAAAGGGGTCGCGCCGTGCGGCATCGATCAACAGATTAATGCGCTTGAGCGTTTTTTTATCCTGTCCTTGCCAATACAAATAATCGGCCCAGGCATGCGAGGTGAACGCAATCCCACGGCTCATGGGGTGATCAGTTCACGGCGCTTGGCTTTGCCGGCTTTGTGTTCGGCAATGGATGCAGCCAAGTGCGCTGCGTTAACGGGACTTGAAAGCAAGTACAGGGTTTCGGCCATGCTCTGGTAGTGCGCCATGGACATGACCACAGCATCCCCTCCATCTCGGCGGGTGATGATGGTGATGTCGGCATCGGCCTCCACACCGTCAAGAACAGTCTTCAAACCGTTACGGGCCTCTGAGTAACTGATGATTCGCATGATGGTGACTTGTTCAATATATTGGACAAGTATTGTAACTTTTTAACCCACCATCTGCAATGATCGGTGAAGTGCATTCGCCGCGCTGCATCTGTCAGGCTGCGATCACCGTCAGCAAAGTCTGACCGTTAGCCACCAACTTTTCGCCTTCTGCATCCACCGCAAACAAATCACAGTTGGTGAATACCTGCGTTTTGCCGGGTTTGACTACGCGCGCCCGAGCAATGAACTTTTGGCCCACGGCGGGGCGCAGGCAGTTGACCGAAAAGTTGGCAGCCAACAAATTCGGCCCTGCCACAGTCCCAGCTGCAAAGCCGCACGCGGTATCGATCAATGTGCCAATCAGACCGGCATGCAGAAAGCCTGAATACTGCCCGACCTCAGGGCGCCAGGGCATCTGGATTTCCACAAAGCCGGGTTCGGCCGCCGCCACTTCGATGCCGCACCATCGGTTGAACTCGGCCATGGCGTTGATTTTTATCAGCATCTCGAGTGGACTCATGGTTTTCTCCTGGCTTGGGTTTTGAACCACCCGATGTGGTCCATCAGTTTTTGGCGAAGTGCTTGTTGCTCGTTCATGAGCTGTTCAATCTCGGCCACACGCGCCAGGATCACCTCGATCATGTCTTGCGCTGACAACTTGCCCGCTTTGAAGCGCGGCAAATACTCGGCAATGACGGGCAGCGAGAAACCCATCTCCCGCGACATGGCGATGAAGATGACGTGCTTGACGGTTTTTTTGTCGTAATCGCGGTAGCCATTGGGCAATCGCTGACTGTCAATGAGGCCGTCGGCCTCGTAGCGACGCAAGCGGTGCACAGACACCTGGGTCTTGGCAGAGAGTTCTGAAATACGCATGAATTCAGTCTAGCAAGGCTCGCACAGCGCAAAGGTTAGTGCTGTTGACGCATGGGCGACAAGCCCTGGGGCACGTTGCGCTGAAGGTGATACCCCACCCAGCAAGGCTGGTGTACAAAACAACCTTCAACCGGAGCACCTAATGACCGCACACCCCGCTTTACCCCACGCCCGGCCCGCCGATGTCGGTCTGTGCCCCGAGCGCACACAGCGGCTGATGGACGCGCTGCGGCGCGAAGTGGCCAGCGGCAGGCTGCCGGGCGCGGTGGCCATGATCGCCCGACAAGGTCAGATCGCCTTGTTCGAGGCCGTGGGTCAGCAAGACCCCGGCACAGGCGTCCCCATGCAAACCGACAGCATCTTCCGCATTTATTCGATGACCAAACCGGTCGTGTCGGTGGCGGTGATGATGCTGGTCGAGCGCGGTCAATTGCTGCTGAGCGATCCAGTCAGTCGCTGGCTGCCCGAGTACGCCCACCAGCAAGTCGCCACAGCCACCGGGCTGGAGCCCGTTCGCAACCCGGCCACCGTGCAAGACCTGCTGCGCCACACGGCGGGCCTGACCTATGAATTTTTGGGTGACTCGGCTGTGCAGCGGCAATACGCAAAAGTGAAGATCGCCTCGCGTGACCGATCCAACGCCGAATTTTCACAAACGCTCGCAGCGGTGCCCCTGCAGTTTCAGCCTGGCAGCGTGTGGGCCTACAGCCGCGCCACCGATGTGCTGGGGCGATTGGTCGAGGTGGTCAGTGGGCAAGCCTTAAGCGCATTCCTGCAGTACGAAATTTTTGGCCCCTTGGGCATGGTGGACACCGGCTTCTCGGTGCCGCCCGAACAACACCACCGCATTGCCGAGCCCTTTGCACACGACCCCGATGGCGGTGTGCCCATGAAAGTGCTGGAGCCCCGGCAAGTCCCGGCCATGGAAGGCGGCGGCGGCGGCCTGATGTCCACCGCCATGGACTACACCCGCTTCTTGCAGTGCCTGCGCAACAAAGGCGAGTTGCATGGCGTGCGCCTGCTGAGTCCGCACACCGTGGACTACATGACCTGCGACCATTTGGGCGACATGCCGGCCGACGGCACTTTGCTGCCCCCTGGCCACGGCTTCGGGCTGGGCTTTGCGGTGCGCACCCACCTGGGCCTGTCGCCTGTACCCGGTTCGGTCGGGCTGTATTACTGGGGCGGCATCGCGGGCACCACATTTTTTGTGGACCCCAAGCTTGATATGTTCGCGATGCTGATGGTTCAGGCGCCGAATCAACGCGACTATTACCGCCCCCTCTTCCGCGACCTGGTTTATGCGGCGTTGCTCTGAGTAGATTCATCCACCAAGGAAAAGACATGACCAAGCCTGGCCTCATGATGGAACGCCCACTGCTCATTTCGGGCATCCTCGAACACGCCGCTGCACAGTTTGGCGATCAGGAAATCGTCTCTCGCGAAACGCATGGCCCACTGCACCGCACCACCTATGCCGATGCGGCCAAGCGTGTCCGGCAACTGGCCAATGCCCTGGCCCAAATGGGCCTCAAAACTGGCAGCGCAGTGGGCTCGATTGCCTGGAACAACCACCGCCATCTGGAAGCGTATTACGCGGTCTCGGGCAGTGGCATGGTCATGCACACCTGCAACCCGCGCCTGCACCCGCAACAACTGATCTACGTGATCAACCACGCCGAAGACGAAGTCGTGCTGTTTGACGCCACTTTTGCCCCGCTGGTCAAAGGCATTGCTGCGCATTGCCCCCAGGTACGCGCCTGGGTCTGCATGGCGGATGCGGCCAACACGCCGGTCATCGAGGGCGTGACCCCTGTGCTGAACTACGAAGACCTGATCGCACCGCACAGCAGCGCGTTTGACTGGCCCGAGCTCCCTGAAAACACCGGCGCGGCCCTGTGCTACACCTCGGGCACCACCGGCAACCCCAAGGGCGTGCTGTACTCGCACCGCGCCATCGTGATCAACGCCACCACCGCCTGTCTGCCCGATGTGCTGGGCCTGTCCACGCAAGAGACTGTTTTGCCGGTGGTGCCCATGTTCCACATCAATGCCTGGTGCATCCCTTACGCCGCGCTGGTAGCGGGCACCAAGCTGGTCCTGCCTGGCCCCAAACTCGATGGCGCCAGTCTGTACGAATTGATGGAGGCCGAACAGGTCACCATCAGCGCGGGCGTGCCCACCATCTGGATGGGCCTGATCCAGCATGTCGAGCAAAACAACTTGCGTTTTGCCCACATGAAGCGCACCTGCGTGGGCGGCTCGGCCATGCCGATGGCGCTGATCGCCAAGTTCATGGGCACCTATGGTGTGCAAGTGCGCCACGGTTGGGGCATGACCGAAACCACCGCCGTGGCCACCATGAGCAACCTGAGCCGCGCCGATCACCAAAAGCCCGCTGCCGAGCAACACGCCATCGTGGCCAAACAGGGTAAAACCGTGTCGGGCATCGAGATCAAGGTGGTCGATGAAAATGGCGCCACCCTGCCCCGTGACGGCAACTCGCAAGGCGAGTTGATGGTGCGTGGCCAGTGGATCGTGGAGCGCTATTACAAGGCCGAAAAAACCGCACTGGTGGACGGCTGGTTTCCCACCGGCGACATCGCCACCATTGATGCGCAGGGCACCATGCAGATCCGCGACCGCACCAAGGACGTGATCAAGACCGGTGGCGAGTGGATCAGCTCGATTGACCTGGAAAACGCCGCCGTGGGCCACCCGGCCGTGGCCATGGCCGCGGTCATTGGCGTCAAGCACCCCAAGTGGGACGAACGCCCGCTGTTGTTCATCGTGCGCAAGCCGGGCCAAAGCGTGGACAAGCAGGAGATCCTCGACTTCCTGGCCACCAAGGTGGCCAAGTGGTGGGTGCCCGACGACGTGGTCTTCCTTGAATCGCTGCCAGTGGGCGGCACCGGCAAGGTCCAAAAGAACGAACTGCGCAAGGAATACGGCGGCCTGTTCAGCTGACGCTTAAACCCTGGCGCTCGGCCGTTCGTTCATCCGGTCGCGCCAGGCTTGCAGGGCAAGCATGCCTTCGTCGCCCGGCACAAACTTCATCAGGCCCCGGGCAAACTCCAGCGCGCAAAACGCGGTGATGTCGGCAATGGTGAAGCGCTCCCCCGCGATCCAGGGCTGGCTTTGCAGGCTCTGGTCAAACCATCGGGCGACCTCACGCACTTTCTCAGCCTGCGAGCGGCCAAACTCCGGAAACTGCGGCTTTTCCAGCGCAGCCAAGCCGGGGTGGCCGTGGCGGATGGCGTTGGCAATGCCGCCCAGCAAATACAGCTCCACCTGGCGGTCGGCCATCTCGATGAAACCGCGCTCATCACCGTCCACGCCCATCAGGTTGGGCTCGGGGTAACGGCCTTCGAGCAAGGTGCAAATCGCCCGCGTCTCGGTGATCACGCGGCCATCGTCCAGCTCCAGAGCGGGCACTTTGGCCAGCGGGCTTTTGGCCAAATACCCGGGCTGGCGGTGCTCGCCAGCGTTCAGGTCCAGACTCACCATCTCGATGCCGGTGATGTTTTTCTCGACCAAAAACATCAGCACCCGGCGTGGGCTGGGGGCGCGTTGGGCGGTGTAAAGTTTCATGGGCGGTCTCCTTCGGCTGTCTTGTTGCTTTGACCCATCTCGACCATGGTGCGGGCCTTTTCTGAGTAAGCCCGGGCTTTGTCTTCACCGTCTCTGCGCAAGTCAATCTTGGAGGGCGGTGCCTCGATGCCGCGCAACACGGCCGGGCGAAGGCGAATGGCTTCAAGCCAGCGCTTGAGGTGCGGCAGGTCATCGACCTCCACGCCCGACCAGCGGTGCGTGCGCACCCAGGCCCAGTTGGCAATGTCGGCGATCGAGTAATCACCCGCCAAGTATTCGTGGTCTTTCAGGTGCCCATCCAGCACGCGAAACAGCCGCCGACTCTCACCCTGATAACGATCAATCGCGGGCTGGATCTTTTCTGGAAAGTAGCGAAAGAACACATTGGCCTGCCCCATCATCGGCCCGATGCCGCCCATCTGGAACATCAGCCACTGCATGACGCGCGAGCGGCCTTTGGCATCGGTGGGCATGAGCTGTCCGGTTTTTTCGGCCAGGTAAATCATGCAAGCCCCCGACTCAAACACCGCGAAATCATCGGCCGCGCGGTCCACGATGGCGGGAATTCGGCCGTTCGGGTTGATGGCCAAAAACGCTGGCAACTTTTGCTCGCCCAAGGTCAGGTCGAGCAGCTTGAGCGTGTAAGGCAGCGCCAGCTCTTCAAGCACGATGGAGACTTTGTGCCCGTTGGGCGTGGCGGAGGTGTAGAGGTCGATCATGGGCAAAGATTAGCAGCCTGATCCGGGGTGTACTGGCACGCAGATGACAGTCCTGAAAAGTGGGTTTTCCGGACACTGCCAATGCCAGCCGCCAAGGTGCCCAACAAAATAGCCCATAAAGTCATCCAGATTTGCAAGCACGAGCATGCATTGGGCACAACCCAAAGTGCGCCTGCCCGCTGAGGCCCTTAAATGGCTTCGTCTATGACCACATCAATGGGCACACCCCACAGTTCGGCTTGTGCTTGTAAATGCTGGATGGGTTGGCGCGCCCATTCCCCTCGGATATAGCCCAGCGCCACCATGGCGCCGGCCTCGTAGCCCCAGCCTGCAGAGGTGATTTCACCGACAAATCGGCCATTCACATTGAGGGGTTCACCACCCCACAGATACTGATTGGGATCCTTCACGAGAATCTTGACCAATTTCTTGTCCAAGAGCACCGGGCCTTTGGCTTTGCGTTCAAGCAAGGCTTTTTTTCCTTTGAAGTTGGCATGCTTGTCCAATTTGACCCCAGCCCACAGGCCCGCTTCAAAGGGTGTCTCATCCGGACCCATTTCAGCACCCCACGCCCTTCTCTGGCGCTCGATGCGCAATGCATCGAGTGCGTAGTAGCCTGCATCACGCAGGCCCAAATCGGCGCCTGCGGCTTGCAAGGCCAAGTAAACATGTCGGGTCATTTCAACGGGTACATACAACTCATAACCAGGTCCACCGACATAGCTCATGCGGGCAGCCCGCACTTTGGCATGACCCACATCAATTTCTTTTGTCTGCGCAAACGCCAAATGTTGGGGCGATAAATTGTCAGGGCACACGCGCGACATCAACTCCGCAGCACGCGGCCCCATCAGTGACAACACGCAATACTGGGCTGTCACGTCGTTGATGTACACACGCATGTCGGGCGTCAGGTGGCGCTGCAACCAATCCAAATCACGTGTGGTTTGGCCTGCCCCTGTCACCACCATGAAACGATCTGCGGCCACACGAATCACAGTGAGGTCACTTTCAAAACCGCCGCGATCGTTCAACAAGGCGGTGTAAACCATTTTGCCAATCACCACATCGATGTCGTTGGCACACATGTGCTGCAAGAAACTCAATGCATCGGGGCCCTGCACCCATAATTTGGAAAATGAAGATTGATCGTAAAGCGCCACCGCTTCACGTGTCGCTTTTTGCTCTGCTTGCACCCAAGGCAGCCAATCAGGGCTGTCCAAGGTATCCCGGGCCGCAGGCGAGCCTGCGGGTTTAAAGTAGTTCACACGTTCCCAGCCGTTTTTACTGCCAAATTCAGCCCCTTTGGCGGCCAAAACATCGTAGAGCGGCGAGCAACGCAAAGGTCTGACGGTTTGCAACTCTTGGCGAGGCCAACGCATGGCGTAATGCAAGCCCAAAGTTTCAGCAGTTCTTTCGGACAGTGCTTTTCGATTGCCCGTGAAAGCACCGAAACGGCGCACATCCACATCCCACAAATCAACACTGGGTTCACCGCCCACAATCCATTCGGCCATCAAGCGCCCCGCGCCGCCCGAGTTGGCAATCCCGGCTGAATTGAAGCCGGCGCATACAAAATAATTTCGCACCTCAGGCGCTTCGCCCAAAATAAAATTACCATCCGGTGTGAAACTCTCCGGACCGTTCAGCAGCATTTTGACCTTGGCAGTTTCTAGGCAAGGTGTGCGTTGAATGGCGTTCACCATCAAGATTTCAAATTGGTCCCAGTCTTCGTCTAACAATTGAAATTGGAAGCTTGAAGGAATGGGATGCACGTTCCAGGGTTTGGCCACCGGCTCAAAGCCCCCCATCACCAATCCACCCACTTCTTCTTTGTAATAGATGTAACCGTCGGGGTCACGCACCACGGGCCACATGGGGTGAATTCCTTCAATTTTGTCTGTCACGATGTAGTAATGCTCAGCTGAATACAAGGGGACATTGACGCCTGCCAACTGACCAAATTGACGCGCCCATTGGCCAGCACAGTTCACCAAAATGTCACACTGAATATCACCCTGCTTGGTTTTGACACCCTTCACGCGACCTTCATCCAGGTCAACGCCAGTGACTTCAATGTCCTCGAAAATTTTTACGCCACGTTGCCGTGCGCCCTTGGCCAAGGACATGCACAAATCGGCCGGATTGGCTTTGCCATCGCCCGGAATCCAAATGCCCCCCACCAAATCATCGGTTCGCAGCAAGGGGGCACGCTCGCCTACTTCTTGGGGTGTGATTTCATGCACTTCCACCCCAAAACTCCGGGCCAAGGCAATTTGTTTGCGCAGCACTTTCATGCGCTCCGGGGTTCGGGCCACATTGACACTGCCGCATTGTTTCCATCCTGTGGCCAACCCAGTTTCCGCTTCTAGCGAGGAATACAACTCGATGCCGTACTTGCTCATGCTCGTCATGTTGCGGTTGGGTCGCATTTGCCCCACCAGACCTGCGGCATGCCAAGTGGTACCGCTGGTCAATTTGCCTTGTTCCAACAAAACCACATCGGTTTGCCCCAACTTGGCCAGGTGATACGCCACAGAACAACCCGCAATGCCGCCGCCCACAATCACAATTTTGGCTTGCGTTGGAAACTGATGTGTTGACATGATGGAACCCCGTAAGAAGCAGTCAGTGGATCAGTGAAAGGCAATGACATCTGCCCGTGCTAGCCCAATCGCAGGGCCGCAACACCGGACAATATGGCAACGGTGCCTGCAATTCTTTGTCGCGTCCAGACCTCTTTCAAGAACCAGGCGCCAATCAGGGCCGCAAAAAACACCGATGTTTCACGCAAGGCCGCCACCATGGCCACAGGCGCCACGGTCATGGCCCACAAGGCAATGGCGTAAGAACCGATGGAAGCCAATGCACCGCCCATGGCCACTGGCCAACGCCCACGCACATACGGCCAAACCTGCCCTTTTCGCTGCATGAAAACCAAAGCCGCAAAAGGCCAGCCATCCAACACAAACAGCATGCTGATGTACTGCACCACATGCCCAGAATTTCGCGCACCCTTGGCGTCAATCACGGTGTAGATGGCAATCAACACCGCATTGCTTAAAGCAAAAACAATGGCCTTGCGATGCGACCACCACGCCTTGGTAAAGCCCAACAGCAAAACACCACCACAAATGCAGGCTACGCCCACCCAAGTCATGAGCGACAAAGCCTCACCGATGAAAGCAAATGAAGCAATGGCCACCAGCACGGGTGCCGTGCCCCGCATCAAGGGATAAGTAAGACCCAGGTCGCCGTGCTTGTAGGCGCCTGCCAATGCAAAGTAATAGCCCACATGCACCACCAAGGAGCCCAGGATGTAGGGCCAAGACTCAGGTGGTGGTGGCCCCACATACAAACACACAGGCATGGCCAACACCGAGCACAGCACATGGATGAGGGCGGTGTCTAAAGTTTTGTCTGTGCTGGATTTGACAAGCGCATTCCAACTGGCATGCAGCAGCGCACCCAACAACACAATCAACAAAACTGACCACGTCATGCTCTGCTTAAGCCTTCAATGCACAGTGTCTTGCAATTTGCATGTAATGGGAAAGTCCGGGAGTTTGAAGGCTCGGCTGCTTGGCCAAGTCGTCCCACAAACGCAAACGCACAGCATCAGAGGCGCCTGGTTCTGCGATGAATTTGTCAGCCTCTTCTTTTGAGAAAATGCCGCCCTGCAGTTTCAAACTGCGCTTGGAGTCTTCCGACAAGCCTTCGTAATATTCAGGCCGCGTTGCGCACAAGTACCGCTTGGCGTCCACATGCCGCTGAATGGCATCAATGACCGCATCCGAGAACAATCCACGCAGAAATGGCACCACACGGTATTGGTGTACATCGTCCACACCGTGCAAGCTGGGTGTGTCGCCAAAATCGTGCAAGAGGTGCCCCAAGTCATGCAGAAAAGCGGCCGTGACCAACTCTTCGCTGGCACCCTCTTGCTCACCCAAATGACCGGACTGCAGGGCATGCTGCAGTTGGGTCACTGGCTCACCGGTGTACTGCTCGTGGCCTTTTTCTTCAAACAGTTTTTCTATATCGTCTAAGCTTAAAGCCATGGTCGTCCTACAAAAGTGTGCCGTCAAAAAATCAGTCAGACAAGAGGTCTGGCTGCTTCAAGCGAGTGCTGGTCAACGCCCCCGCCTGCTCCAAAATAGGATAGGCGATAGAGCAAATGTGAGAATTGATGCGCTTCAAATCGCTGATCAAATCAATGTGCAAAGAGCTGGTGCCGATGCTTTGCGGCGTATTTTCTTGCAATCGTGCCAAATGACGGCTGGCGTATTCGTGCTCTAGATTTCTGAACTGCACTTTTTGCTCCAGCAGTGCTTGGGCATTGCGCACACCACCATCTAAAAACACACTCATACCCAATTGCAAGTTGGCCACCAACCGCTGGTGCAAATCTTCAATTTCAGAAAAACCTGCTTCAGAAAACTTGCGGCCTTTGGCAATTTTTTTATCTTCAATGTCTTGCAGGACTCTCTCAATGATGTCGCCCACTTGCTCCATGTTGATGGCAAAGGACATGATGTCAGCCCAGCGCTGACCTTCTCTCTGGGACAAAGCCTCACGAGAGATTTGTGTCAAATAAAACTTGATGGCGGAATACAAATCGTCCACCCCGTCGTCCATTTCACGAAGTTTTTCAGCCAATTGAGCATCGTCGTTTTGAATCACCGGCATGATGCCGCGCAACATGGTCTCAACCACGTCGGCTTGGTGCAAGGCCTCGCGCGCCGCGCAGGCAATGGCCAGTGAGGGCGTGCTGAGCGCTGTGGGGTCTAGATATTTAGGCTGAACCTTGTTGCTGTCAATTGGCGTAGCGGGCAAATAGCGGGTTAACCATTCACCGACTTTCCCTGTGAACATCACCATCGAAAGGGACAGCAACACATTGAACAAGAAGTGAAAACTCACCACCGCGTCTAAACCCCAAGCGCGTATGTCATCGGCCACAGGCAGATAAAACCCCAAAAATGGCACCGCTAAAGCACAGCCAACAGCTTTGAACAGCAGATTGCCCAAGGGAACACGACGCACTTCTGCAGGGGATTTGGACAGCGTTAAAAATGCCAATAAGCCACTGCCCAGATTGGCACCCAACACCAAGCCCAAAGCCATGGGCAAAGACACCACTTGGGTATGACACAAGGTTGCCGTCAACAAGACCATGGCCAAGCTGGAATAAGAAATGACAGTCAGCAAGGCCCCGATCAAAATCAAAATCACCGGATCGTTAGGCAACACGCTGAGCAACACGTGCATGCCGTGTGATTGGGTGATGGGCCGAGTTGCTTCCACGATCAAATGCAAAGCCAAGGTCATCAAACCCAGGCCAATGGCCACTCGACCCCAACGGCCCCAAGTGTTGTTTTGATTGGCCACAAAGACCACTACGCCCACCACAATCAGCAAGGGCGAGAGCCAACTCAAATCGAATGAGAACATCAGCGCCATCAGGCTGGTGCCAACGTCAGCGCCAAGCATCATGATCAAGGCTGTGGAGGTGAGAAAAATACCCTGCCCCACAAACGAACTAACAATCAGACAAGTGGCCGTACTTGATTGCAACAAGCTGCTCACACCCACGCCAGACACAAACGCCCACGTGGGGTTTTTGACACTGCTGGCCAACAATTCGCGCAGTGAAGCCCCCAAAACTCGCAGGATGCCTGTTCGCACAGTGTGCGTACCCCACACCAAAAGTGCAATCGCTGCCAGCAAGTTCAAGAGGTTGTGCATGTGCTCACGCCCAAGGCATGGAGTAAGTTTTGATATTGGTAAAGCTCTTCATGGCTTCTTGCACGCCTTCTTTGTAGCCCAAGCCGGAATCCTTGATGCCGCCAAACGGCGTGAGTTCCAATCGGTAGCCAGGCACTTCACGCACATTGACATTGCCCATTTGCAACTCGTTCACAAAGCGCACGATGTAGTCCATGCGATTGGTGCACACACCACTCGACAAGCCATACACCGTGCCATTCGCCATCTGAATGGCTTCATCAATATCCTTGAATTGAATGATGGGCGACACGGGACCAAAGGTTTCTTCTTTGACCAACAACATCTCGGGCCGAACTTGGTCCACCACGGTTGGGGCATACAAAGCACCGCGCCGTTGGTTGCCCACCAACAGACGCGCACCGTGGGCAATGGCATCGTTGACGCGTGACTCAAAAAACTTGGCCGCTGCTTCATCAATCACTGTGCCCATCAAATTGTCTTTGTCAGATGGATCGCCATACGACCAGGCCTTGGTTTTTTGAACCACCAAATCGGTAAATTCTTTGGCCACCGATTGATGCACCAACATCCGCTTGACCGCAGTACAGCGTTGGCCCGAATTTTTGTACGAACCCTGAACTGCCAAATTGGAAGCCTCATCCAAGTCAGCATCCTCCATGACGATGAGCGGGTCGTTACCCCCCAACTCCAACACAATGCGTCGGTAACCCGCCTTGTCAGCAATGTATTTCCCAATGGCCACACCACCTGTGAAGGTGATCAAATCCACCGCAGGGTGTGTCAGCATTTCATCGGCAATTTCACGAGGGTCACCGGTGATCACGCTGAGCATTTCGGGCGGCAGACCGGCCTCATAAAGCAAATCAGCAAAGTAAATGGCCGAATACGGCACTTTCTCTGACGGCTTGAGCACCATGCGGTTGTTAGTGGCCACACTGGGGATGACCTTGTGCGCCACTTGGTTCATCGGGTGATTGAACGGCGTAATGGCAGTGATCACACCCAGCAGGGGTGCGCGCTGTGTGTAGACACGACGCTTCTTGCCGTGGGGCGTTAAATCGCAACTGAAAATTTGACCATCGTCTATCAGCACCTCTTGCGCACCAAACAACAACACATCGCTGACGCGGCCAGCTTCGTAAACTGCGTCCTTCATGCACAAGCCAGATTCCGCAGAGATCAAATTGGCAATGTCTTGCAAATGATCTTGCACCAATGCCGCGGCTTTGTTCAAAATGGCCGCCCGGTCGAAGCGTGACAATTTGGGTTTGTAGGCTTGCGCCAATGCATAGGCTTCGCGAACTTCTTCCAAAGTGGCTTTGGGCACTGTGCCTAAACACTGTTCGGTGTAGGGATTGAACACCTCAATGCAACGATCGCGTCCTGCGCCCACTTTTTTTCCGCCAATGCGCATGGCATCGAGTTGGTGGTCTTTGATGAATTGTGCTACTTGACTCATGACAACAGCCTTTGCAATTTATGCGTTTTGTCCAAAATTCAAAGCCAGGTCAAAGGCATCGAAATTGCGCCAGCGGCGTTGACGATCCAGGTTTGGAACTGCACGGTTCATGATCAAAGGTACGCGCTGCTCACTGATGCCACCGTGTGATCGCAATGGCACATCCAGACCCGACAAATCGTGTTTTGATTTGGCAGTTCCCAAAACCGTGTCGTATTCAGACACCACCACCAAATCACCCAAGCGGTCTGCTGGCAATTCAAATTTTTCGGCGGCTTGCTCGCGCGTTAAAACCACTTCAATGCCCTGCTCCGCTTGCAATTTTTGGCATGCTTTGACAGGGTCCGTACCGGCTGGCAAGTAAATGGTGGCAAACGAGCCCAGGGCGCCGTGGTGGACCACGTATGGGTCAGTGATTGGCAAGATCACGCGCACCGCGCCTGCGCCCAACCATGCATCAAACCAGTCTTGCAAATAAATCACCTTGGGCTGACCATCCATGCCCACTTTGGCGTTCATGCCGTGGTCTGCTGTCAGCACCACCACGCAGCCCATGGCATCTAACTGCGCCATGTAACCGTCCATCATGGCGTAGAACGCATTGGCACCGTCTGTGCCTGGCGAAAATTTGTGCTGAATGTAATCAGTGGTCGACAAATACATCACATCGGGGCGTTGAGTTTTCATCAACCAAACGCCCGCGGCAAATACAAACTCAGACAGGTCTGCGCTGTAAACACTGGGCAACGGCTTGCCCACTTTGTTCAGCACGTCGTCAATGCCATGCTCTGCCACCGTGGCCTTGTCTGCCTTTTCGGCTGAGAAGCAAATGCCCTTCATGTTGTGACCCAACAATTGGCGCAACTTGTCCTTGGCAGTGATCACCGCCATCTTGCAACCCGCATCCGACAATGCGGCCAGCAATGAAGGTGCGCGCAACCACTTGGGGTCGTTCATCATCACTTCAACGTTGTTCGCACTGTCGTACAAATAGTTGCCACAGATGCCATGCACGCTGGGCGGCACGCCAGTGACAATGGACAAGTTGTTGGGATTGGTAAAGCTGGGCACCACGCAATCGGCATGCAGGGCGGTGCCTAGTGCCAATACTTTTTTCATCCAAGGCATATGACCACCCGCCACAGCTTGGCCCAAATAATCGGGCTCGCAGCCGTCGACACACACCACCACCACGGGCTGTTTGGGCATTTGATACGCACGATTGTTCACTTGCATGATGTTTCCTTTTATTGCGCTTTGCGCTCAGAGTATTTAACGTAATTTCGAATGGTTCTTTCGCGGCTCATCAGCACATGCTGACGCAAAGCTTCAGCGGCCTTGGCCGCATTGCGAGAACCAATGGCATCCAGAATGTCCCGGTGTTCATTGACCGAGGTGACCAGCAAAGCGTGGTCTGAAAAATTGCGGCGCCGGAACAAGCTCAACTCGCGCGTCAGCTTGCGGTACATGCCAATGAGTTTTTTATTGCCGGCATAAGACACCATGGCCTCATGGAATTCCACATTCAATCGGTAATAAGCGGCCTCGTCTTCCACTTTCACGGCATGCTCCATTTGGACCACCAATGTCCGAAGTTGCCCCAACTGGTCTTCGGATGCATTGACCGCCAAGGTGCTGCCCACATAGGCCTCCATCATGGCGCGCAGATCAAAAATTTCGAGCGCCTCTTCCAATGGGATTTGTCTTACATAAACGCCGCGATTTTTCTCGAGCTGCACCAGACCGACCTCTTCCAAGACGCGAAATGCTTCTCGAACAGGGCCTCTTGATACACCCAAACGCTCAGCCAAAGAAGCCTCGGTGAGCTTGTCGCCAGGCCCTAATTCACCCACATTGATCAACCGCTCTATCTCTTGCTGCACAGCACCCGTGAGCGAGTGCTTTTGCAACATGGAAATGGTGGGGGTGGCCAGGCTTGCGCTTGAAAGCGGTGCAACTTGCTGAGCAATTTCGATCGACATGCACCGAATTTGATCATAAATCGGTCAATTGTCAACAATTTACAAAAAACAATTGACATTACAGAATTCTTCTATTCCAATGAATTTCACGGGCTTGTCACAGCGCTGTCACGGCGCCAGTGAAAGATGGTTGGTTTTAACTTGATAAGGATGACGTATGCGCGCACTTTACAAATCTGCCCTTTTGGTGGGCGGTCTGTTGCTAGGCTCCATGGCCTGGGCTCAAAAAACCCAACTGCTGGTCTACACCGCCTTGGAAGTCGACCAACTCAAAGCCTACCAAGAGGGCTTTAACAAGGTTCACCCCGACATCGAACTCAAATGGGTGCGCGACTCCACAGGCGTGATCACTGCCAAGCTGCTGGCCGAAAAAGCCAACCCACAAGCTGACGCAGTCATGGGCGTTGCCGCCACCAGCTTGGCATTGATGAATAAAAACGGCATGTTGGAGCCCTATGCGCCCCTGAATTTGGACGCCATCATGCCCCAGTACCGCGACAAAACCAACCCACCGGCATGGTGGGGCATGGATGTTTGGGGTGCCACCATTTGCTTTAACACCATTGAAGCCAAAAAACGCAACATTCCAAAGCCTGAAACATGGCAAGACCTCACCAAGCCCATTTACAAAGGTCAAGTTGTGATGCCCAACCCCGCTTCCAGCGGTACCGGTTACTTCGACGTGATTGCATGGCTTTCCTTGTTTGGTGACGAAAACGGCAAAGGCGGCGGCTGGAAGTACATGGACGGATTGCACGAAAACATTGCGCAATACACACACTCAGGCTCCAAGCCATGCAACATGGCCTCTAGCGGCGAGTATGTGGTGGGCATCGCATTTGAATACCGCGCCAATGCCAACAAAGCCAAAGGCGCACCCATTGACTTGGTCTTCCCCAAAGAAGGCTTAGGCTGGGATTTGGAATCTTTCGCCATTCACAAAGGCACCAAAAAATTGGACGCGGCCAAAAAATTGTCTGACTGGGCATCAAGCAAAGACGCCATGAGGTTGTATGGCAAAAACTTTGCCATCACGGCTCACCCAGGTGTGGCAGAGCCCTTGCCCAACGTGCCTAAAGACTATGAGTCACGCTTGGTCAAATTGGACTTCAATTACGCTGCTGAGCAACGTGAGCGCATTCTGAAAGAATGGAACGCCCGCTACAACGGTAAATCCGAGAAGCGTTAATTTCACCAAACGGCCGCCTGGCATTAGCAAGGCGGCCTTTTTGTTGGTCACTCATGTCTGCAAGCCCCTACCTTTCCCTATCCCATCTGCACAAAGCCTTCGGCAGTTTTGTCGCATTACAAGACATCAATCTGGACATTGTTCCTGGCGAGCTGATTTGTTTTTTAGGCCCATCGGGTTGCGGTAAGACCACCCTTCTGCGAATCATCGCAGGGCTTGAAGTACAGACGCGCGGCGTCATTCAACAAGCAGGCAAAGACATCTCTTGCGCCCATCCCGCCGAACGCGATTACGGCATCGTGTTTCAAAGTTATGCCTTGTTTCCCAACCTCAGCATTGCAGACAACGTTGCTTATGGCTTGGTCAACCGAAAAGTGGCACGGGATGTGGTTCAGCAACGCGTTCAGGAATTGCTCAAACTGGTTGGACTGCCTGGTAGCGGGGCCAAATATCCAAGCCAACTCTCTGGCGGCCAACAGCAACGCATTGCCTTGGCCCGCGCCTTGGCCACCTCTCCTGGCTTGTTGCTTTTGGACGAGCCTTTGTCGGCATTGGACGCGCTGGAGCGCGTTCGATTGCGCGAAGAAATCAGATCACTGCAACAAAGTCTGGGCGTGACCACCATCATGGTGACGCACGATCAAGAAGAAGCATTGAGCATGGCCGACCGCATTGTGGTGATGAACCACGGTTGCATCGAACAAGTCGGCACACCTACTGAAATTTACAGGGAACCTGCCAGCGCATTTGTGGCCGAATTTGTAGGCCAAGTGAATGTGCTGCCGGGCACGGTGTCTGCTCAATCGTTACAACTGGGCGAGATGCGCATCCCGCTTAGCAACATTCCCGCCAAAGGCCATGCCGACGGCGAGGTCAAAGTGTATTTGCGGCCCGAAGATGTGCTTGCAAGGCCCATTTTGGCCGGTGACCCCTGCGTCTTTCAAGCCACGATTCACGAGGTTGAATTCTTGGGTGCCTTTTGTCATGTGCACGTCATGGCACCTGCCATTTCAGCGCAAACCCTGACTGTTTATTTGTCGCTTAATTTCCTGGCGGAACAAAACCTGCAGGCAGGCTCCACACTCACATTGAAACTGATGCCTGAACGCATCAAACTGTTTTAAATCGGCATGACTCCCGCATTACCTCAAGTGACGCAAAAAACCCATTGGAGTGAATGGGTTGGTTTTGCAGGTCTGGCATTTGTGCTCTTGTTGTTGTTGGCTTTTTTGGCAGCACCTTTGTTGGCCATCTTGCAACAAGCACTGCAAAACGATCAGGGTCAGTTCGTTGGACTGAAAAACTTTTTAGGCTATTTAGAAACGCCGTCCTTGCTCCACAGTTTGTGGAACAGCATTTGGGTGTCTCTGCTGGTCACCTTCATTGTGGTGCCATTGGCCTTTGTGTTTGCCTACGCCCTGACACGCAGCTGCATGCTTGGCAAATCACTTTTCAGAGCCATCAGTCTGATCCCATTGCTGGCCCCCTCCTTGCTCTCAGCCATTTCTTTGATTTACTGGTTTGGCAACCAAGGTGTCTTGAAGGACGTCATGCAAGCCCTCGGCATTGATCAAATTTATGGTCCTGCAGGGGTGGTCATGGCCGAATGCTTTGCAGTGTTCCCACATGTCTTGATGATTTTGGTCACGGCACTCACTTTGGCCGATGCCAGGCTTTACGAAGCAGCGGATGCCCTGGGCACCAGCACCCAGCGCAAGTTTTTCACCATCACCTTGCCTGGCGCCAAATACGGCCTCATTTCAGCTTCCCTGGTCAGCTTTACCCTGGTCATGACCGACTTTGGCATTCCCAAGGTGATCGGTGGCAATTTCAACATGATGGCCACTGATATTTTCAAATTGGTCATTGGTCAGCAAGACTTCTCAAAAGGATCGGTGGTGGCCTTGCTGCTGCTGTCACCTGCTGTGTTGAGTTTTGCGGTTGACCGGTATGTGAGTGCCCGTCAAACAGCCATGCTGAGTGCTCGCGCTGTGGCCTACCAACCCAAACCCCATGCGCGCCACGATGCCACCATGCTGGTTTATTGCTGCGTCATCGCCTTCCTGATGCTGGCCATGTTGGGCATGGCTGTCTATGCTTCATTTGCCAGCTTCTGGCCCTATGACCTTTCGCCTAGCCTGCGTCACTACAAACTGGGTTTGGTCGACGGTGAAGTAGGAGAAGGCTTCATCAACAGCTTGAAAATGGCAAGTGGTACCGCCTTCTTTGGCACATTGCTGGTATTTATCACGGCCTACTTGCTCGAAAAAACAAAAGGCATGGATGCGATCCGCGCACCGCTTCAGTTGCTGGCAGTGATACCCATGGCGGTGCCCGGTTTGGTCTTGGGCTTGGGCTACATCTTTTTCTTCAACATGCCCAACAACCCTTTGCACGGCATGTACCAAAGCATGGCCTTGCTGACCTTGTGCACCATTGTTCACTTTTATACCACTGGCCATCTCACAGCCACCACCGCTTTGAAATCGCTCGATTCAGAATTTGAATCGGTCAGTGCATCCCTGAAAGTCCCGTTTTACAAAACCTTTTGGCGCGTGACTTTGCCCATTTGCACACCGGCCATGGTGGACATTGCGCGGTACTTTTTCATCAATGCCATGACGACCATTTCTGCCGTGGTTTTTTTGTACTCACCCGAAACCAAAGTTGCGTCCATTGCCATTTTGAATCTGGATGAAGCAGGCGACATGGGCGCCGCAGCCGCCATGGCGGTGCTGATCGGCCTGATCTCCGCCGCGGCCACTGTGCTGTTTGCTTGGCTTGGCTGGTTTGTAGAGAAACGCACACAGGCCTGGCGAGGTCGCTAATTTTCGATTCATCTTGGATGAAGTTTTTTAAACCACTTTAAACAAAGAGACACGTTTCATCATGCAACGCGAAGCCATTCTTTTGACCCCTGGTCCACTGACCACCACTTTGCGCACCAAACTCGCCATGCTGCGCGATTGGGGCTCTTGGGACAGCGACTTCATTGCGGTCACTGCACGTGTTCGCAAAAGCCTCTTGAACATTGTTCATGGCCACGACACGCACGTGGTCGTGCCCTTACAAGGCAGCGGCACGTTCAGTGTCGAAGCTGCCGTGGCCACCGTGGTGCCGCCCAGTGGGCACATCTTGGTCTTAGACAACGGCGCTTACTGCAAACGCGCCGCCAAGCTCTCCACCATGATGGGTCGCAAAACCACAGTGGTTCCAACCCCCGAGGACCAAGCAGTTTCCCCCATCGCGCTTGAGGCACTGCTCAACAAAGACCCCAGCATCACGCATGTGATTTTGATTCATTGTGAAACAGGTGCTGGCGTCATGAACCCCTTGCACGCGATATCTAAAGTTTGCGAGAAACACAACAAGGGATTGATCGTCGATGCCATGAGCTCGTTTGCGGCGCTTGAAATTGATGCGCGCACCACCCACTTTGACGCCCTCATTGCCGCCAGTGGCAAGTGCTTGGAAGGCGTGCCCGGCATGGGCTTTGTATTCATTCGCAAAGCCATCCTTGACGGCTGTGCAGGCAACAACACCTCCTTGGCCATGGACCTGCACGACCAATACGTGTACATGGAAAAGACGGGCCAATGGCGCTTCACACCGCCCACCCACGTCATGTTGGCCTTGGCCGAAGCGATTCAGCAATTTGAGGACGAAGGAGGTCAGCCAGCTCGCTTAAAACGCTATCAAAGCAATTACAAGGCTTTGATCGAAGGCATGGCTGCGTTAGGTTTCAAACCCTATTTGGACCCATCGGTGCAAGCACCCATCATCGTGACTTTCCATGCGCCTGCCGATGCCAATTACGAGTTCAGAAAATTTTACGAAGCAGCCAAAAAATATGGCTTTCTTTTGTATCCCGGCAAACTCACTGAAATTGAAACCTTCCGCGTAGGTTGCATTGGCGCCATTGGTCCTGTTGAAATGCAGCAAGCGGTTCATGCCGTGTCTTTGGCACTGAAAGATTTGGGCATTGCCAGCGGCAAACCTGCTTGATTTTTATCAAAAATTTGACAGTGTGAATTTTTAAAGGACTGATCATGGCCACCTCCAAAGTACACCCCGCACTCAAAGCGGTTGAAAAAAGTGGTGCTCAAAAAGTCAAAGTGGCCGTGAGTGACATCGATGGCGTTTTGCGTGGCAAGTATTTGCACATCGACAAATTCAAAAGCGCAGCAGAGCCTTACCCTGCGGGTGGCTTCGCTTTTTGCGATGTGGTGTTTGGCTGGGACTCTTCTGACCAGTGCTACGACAACACATCCGTCACAGGTTGGCAGCATGGCTTTCCCGATGCACTCGCGCGTTTGGACTTGAACACAGCGCGCAATGTGCCCTGGGACAACAATGTGTCATTCTTCATTGGTGAATTTGTCAACAGCGATGGCACGCCCCATCCGCTGTGCCCACGCCAAACTTTGAAGAAGGTCTTGAAGCGCGCCGAAAAATTAGGCGTCAATCCCATGTGCGGCATGGAGTTTGAATGGTTTAACTTCTTAGAAAACTCGCATTCATGGCAGAAAAAGAAGGGTGTGGAACCCACACCCTTGACGCCCGGCATGTTTGGCTATTCCTTGCTGCGCATGAACCAAAACCGCGAGTTCTTCAACGCCATTCAGGATGAAATGCTGCAATTTGGTGTACCCATCGAAGGCCTGCATACCGAAACAGGTCCTGGCGTGTACGAAGCGGCCATTGCCTTCTGCGATGCCCTGACACAAGCCGATCGCGCCATCTTGTTCAAAACCGGCACCAAGGAAATTGGCGCGCGCTTTGGCATCATGCCCAGCTTCATGGCCAAATGGAATGCCGCTCTGCCTGGCTGCAGCGGCCACATTCACCAAAGTCTGAGCGATGGCAAAAAGAATTTGTTTGCCGATGCCAAAGGCCGTCATGGCATGAGCAAGGTGTTTGAAAGTTACTTGGCTGGCCAAGTGGCTCACTTGATGGAATTTGCGCCGATGTTCTGGCCCACCATCAACAGCTACAAGCGCTTGGTGGATGGCTTCTGGGCACCGGTCAAACCCACCTGGGGTTTGGACAACCGCACGGCCAGCTTCCGGGTCATTTCAGGCTCGCCCAAATCAACCCGCCTGGAAACGCGCTGCCCCGGTGCTGACGTCAACCCCTACTTGGCCATGGCTGCGGTCATTGCCGCAGGCTTGGACGGTGTTGAAAAAGGCATGAAGCTAACAGCTCCTCCCATATACGGCACCAACGGCGGTGCTGAAAACATCCCCCGTGCGCCCCGCACCTTGATTGAAACCACACGCAATTTCCAACAGTCCAAAGTTGCACGCGATTGGTTGGGCGATACATTTGTGGATCACTTTGCTGCCACCCGTGAGTGGGAATGGCGCCAATGGCTCGATGGCGTGACCGATTGGGAACTCAAACGCTATTTCGAAATCATTTAATTGCATTTTGCAGATCAGACTGGACGCATCGATGAGCATTCACAAGTTTTCATTTCCTACCCCCATTCACTTTGGCGTGGGTGCCCGCAAATTGGTGGGTCAACATTTGAAGGATTTGGGATTCAAACGACCCCTCATCGTCACCGACAAAGCCATGGCCGACTTGCCCCTCATGGCCGAGTTCATTGGCCACTTAGGCGGTTTGGATGTGGCCGTTTATGCTGGCGTACATGGCAACCCCACCGCCTCACAAGTGACTGCAGGCGGGGCTGCCTTCAAAGCACACCAGGCCGATTGCGTGATTGGTTTGGGTGGTGGCGCATCATTGGATGTGGCCAAAGTGGTGGGCTTGTCCGCCACCCATGATGGCCCTATTTTGGAATACGCATGGGACCATCCCAAGGCTCGCAGCATCACCGGTCCACTGCCCTACTTTGTCGCCCTCCCCACCACGTCGGGTACGGGTTCTGAAGTGGGCCGCTCTAGCGTGGTGAGCGAAGACGACACGCATCAAAAACGCGTCATCTTCCATCCCAAGTTGTTGGCGCAAACGGTGTTTGCCGATCCAGAACTCACCGTGGGTTTGCCAGGCAAGATCACGGCAGCCACCGGCATGGATGCCCTGACGCACAACATTGAGAGCTATTTGTCTCCCGCGTACCACCCTTTGTGCGATGGCATTGCTTTGGAAGGCACCCGCATAGGGGCCGCAGCGCTGCACACAGCCGTGCATCAGCCTAGCAACCTCAAAGCCCGCAGCGACATGATGATGTCGTCCATGATGGGCGCCATTGCTTTCCAGAAAGATTTGGGCGCTGTGCACTCTTGCGCTCACGCATTAGGCGCCGTGGTCGACATGCACCACGGCTTGGCCAACGCCCTCATGATCGATGTGGTGATGGCCTGGAACCATGAAGCCGTGCCCGAAAAATTCAACGAATTGGCACATGTGTGCCACGTCAAAGGCGGCGGCAGTGCCTTTGTGGCCTGGCTCAAAGAATTGAAAACCTCGATTGGCATCACAGGCACCTTGTCTTCCCATGGCGTGAAGCCTGAACACATGGCGCGCTTGGTTGAAATTGCCACCGCCGACATTTGCCATCAAACCAA
>CAIZSE010000115.1 GCA_903935585.1 uncultured Burkholderiales bacterium
AGGCGGCCAGGGTGTTTTCAGGGGCCAGTTTGCCCGCGCCGCGGTGCGCGACCCAGCGGGGGTAGGGCCAAGGTGTGAGGGGGGTCATGGTGAAGTAATGCGTTGGAGTGTCTGCGCGTCAAACCAATGCACCCGGTCAGCTCGGGGGGTGGCGAAAAAGTTTTGGCCAGGCTGTGGGGGCGTGACCGATTCGTCCAGCCTCAGGGTCAGGATTTCGTCGCCCAGATGGGCGTGCACCAGACGCTCGGCGCCCAGCAGCTCCACCGTGTCGGCAACCAGTGACCAACTCCCTGTAACTTGTGCGGGCGTGATGTCCAGGTGTTCGGGGCGGATGCCGAAAATGCGCTGGGCGTTGGTCCCCGGGGCTTTTTTGAGCAGGTTCATGGGCGGTGAGCCGATGAAGCTGGCGACAAAGGTGCTGGCCGGGCGGTTGTAAACCTCTTCCGGCGTGCCGAACTGCTCCATGTGCCCGCCGTTCATCACGATCATGCGTTGGGCCAGGGTCATGGCTTCGACCTGGTCGTGTGTGACAAACAGGCTGGTGATGCCCAATTCGCGGTGCAGCTTCTGGATCTCCAGGCGGGTCTGGGCACGCAGTTTCGCGTCCAGGTTGGACAGCGGCTCGTCAAACAAAAAGACCTGGGGTTGGCGCACGATGGCGCGGCCCATGGCAACCCGCTGGCGCTGACCACCGGACAGCTCCCGCGGTTTGCGTTGCAGCAGTTGGCTCAATTCGAGAATGCCCGCCGCCTTGTCGACGCGCGCCTTGATTTCTTCGGCAGAGCGCTTGGCGATCTTCAGGCCATAAGCCATGTTGTCGAACACGCTCATGTGGGGGTAAAGCGCGTAGTTCTGGAACACCATGGCGATGTCGCGCTCGGCAGGTTCCAGGTCGTTCACCACGCGTTCGCCGATCGAGATGTTGCCGCCCGTGATGTCTTCCAGGCCCGCCACCATGCGCAACAAGGTGGATTTGCCGCAGCCCGAGGGGCCGACGATCACGACGAATTCGCCATCCTGGATGCTGGCGCTCAGGTCGTGGATGACGGTGTTGGACTTGGTGCCTGCACCGTAGGTTTTGAGGATGTGAGAGAGCGTGATGGAAGCCATAAATCTTTGGATCAGATGGGGGCAGAGCACCGCTTCGCAGTGGACTGTCCCCGGGTTTCATATCAGACGGGGACAGAGCACCGCTTCACAGCGGACTGTCCCTGGGTTTCATATCAGACGAGGACAGAGCACCGCTTCACAGCGGACTGTCCCTGGGTTTCATATCAGACGAGGACAGAGAACCGCTTCGCAGTGGTCTGTCCCCGGGTTATTACTTCTCCGTATCGACCAGGCCTTTGACGAACCATTTTTGCATCAGGATCACGACCATCGCCGGGGGCAGCATGGCCAAAATGGCGGCGGCCATGACCACGTTCCATTCTGTCCACGACTCACCCGAAATCAGGCGTTTGATGCCCAGCACCACGGGGTACATGTCTTCGTTGGTGGTCACCAGCAAGGGCCACAGGTACTGGTTCCAGCCATAGATGAACTGAATCACGAACAGGGCGGCGATGTTGGTGGCGGACAAGGGCAGCAGCACATCCTTGAAGAACCGCATCGGACCCGCGCCGTCCATGCGTGCGGCCTCGACCAGTTCATCGGGAATGGTCAGGAAAAACTGCCGGAACAAAAAGGTGGCCGTGGCGGAGGCGATCAAGGGCACGGTCAGACCTGCAAAGCTGTTCAGCATGCCCAGGCCCGCCACCACCTCGTAGGTCGGGCTGATGCGCACTTCCACCGGCAGCATCAAGGTGACAAAAATCATCCAGAACACCAGGTTGCGCAACGGGAAACGGAAATAAACAATGGCAAACGCCGACAGCAGCGAAATGGCGATCTTGCCAATCGCGATGCCCAGGGCGCTGATCAGGCTGATTTTCATCATGGGCCACATCCCCGGCAGCGGGCTGCCCTGAGAGTTGGGCCCGCCAAACAGGGTCAGGCGGTAGGTTTCCCAAAAGTGGCTGCCAGGCACCAGCGACATGGGCACGCTCTGGTTGATTTGCTGCGCGGTTTGGGTGGAGCCGACAAAAGTCAGGTACAGCGGAAAAGCCACGATGGCCACGCCAATCAACAAGATGACATGCCGCAGGATCTGCAGGCCGGGGCGTCGTTCGATCATGACCGACCACCCAAGTGAACAGGGGAGAGAGACATCAGTACTGCACTTTCTTTTCGACAAACTTGAACTGCAAGACCGTGAGCGACACCACGATCACCATCAGCACCACCGACTGCGCGGCCGAGCTGCCCATGTCCAGTGCCTTGAAGCCGTCGTAATAAACCTTGTAAACCAGAATGGCCGTGTCTTTGCCCGGGCCGCCGTGGGTGGTGGCGTCCACGATGGCGAAGGTGTCAAAAAAGGCGTAGACGATGTTGATCACCAGCAAAAAGAAGGTGGTGGGTGACAACAGGGGGAACACGATGGTCCAAAAGCGCCGCCAGGGGCTGGCCCCGTCAATGGCGGCGGCTTCGATCAGCGATTTGGGAATGGACTGCAAACCCGCCAGAAAGAACAAAAAGTTGTAGGAAATCTGCTTCCAGACCGCGGCCATCACGATCAGCGCCATGGCGTGGTTGGGGTTGAGCAGGTGGTTCCATTCGATGCCGACGGCCCTCAGGGCGTAGCCGACCACGCCCATGGGCGATGCAAACATGAACAGCCACAAAACGCCCGCCACCACAGGGGCCACCGCATAGGGCCAGATCAGCAGGGTTTTGTACAGCCCCGCGCCGCGCCCGACCCGGTCTGCCATCACCGCCAGAAGCAAAGACACCGACAAACCCGTGACAGCCACCAGCAAGGAAAAAATGGCCGTGATTTTGAAAGACTCCAGGTAGCCGCTGTCGTGCCACAGGCGTGAAAAATTCTCCATCCCCACGAACTCGCGGGATGCCCCAAAGGCATCTTCTTGCAGCACGCTTTGGTACAGGGCCTGGCCTGCCGGCCAGAAAAAGAACACCAGCACCACGGCCATCTGGGGTGCGATCAGCAGCCAGGGCAGCCAGCGGGATTTGAAGCGAACTCGTTTTTCCATAAATTTTTTACCAGGCGGGGTGGCTGAGTGTCATCCCAAAATGCGTAAAAGCAGAGGCACTGCCTCTGCTTTTTTTTCAGAGCCAACCGCTGCGAGCAGCGGTTGTGAAATCACTTGTTGGCTTTTTCGAAGCGTTCGAGCTGCTCGTTGCCGCGTTTGATGGCCATGTCCAGGGCTTCCTTGGTGCCCTTTTTGCCGCTCCACACGCCTTCGAGCTCCTCGTCAATGATGGTGCGGATCTGCACAAAATTGCCCAGACGCACGCCGCGTGACTTGTCGGTGGTCTTGCGGATCATTTGCGTCACGGACACATCGGTGCCGGGGTTCTTTTTGTAGAAGCCGGACTTCTCGGTCACTTCGAACGAGGCTTTGGTCACGGGCAGGTAGCCTGTGCGCTGGTGGCTGGCGGCAGCCACATCGTCCTTGGACAAATGGGCAAAGAACTGGGCCACACCCTTGTATTCAGGGGCTTTCTTGCCACTCATCACCCACAAGCTGGCGCCACCGATCACCGTGTTTTGCGGCGCACCGTTCACATCAGGGTAATAGGGCAGGGCGCCGATGCCATAGCCAAACTTGCCGTTGCGGACCACGCTGCCATAAAGCGCCGACGAACCGGTGGCCATGGCGCACTCGCCGGACACAAAGGTGGCGTCCGCCGCATTGCCGCGGCCTTTGTAAATGAACAAGCCCTGCTTGGCCATGTTGGCCAGGTTGTCAATGTGGCGCACGTGCAAGGGGGTGTTGAAGCTCAGGCGGGCGTCCATGCCGCGCATGCCATTGCCCTTGGTGGCGAATTCGGTGTTGTGCCAGGCCGAAAAGGATTCAAGCTGTGTCCAGCTGATCCAGCTGGTGGTGAACGGGCACTTGTGGCCACTGGCCTTGAGCTTGGCGGCTGCCAGAGCCACTTCAGGCCAGGTGGTGGGTGGGGTGTTCGGGTCCAGGCCTGCCGCCTTGAAGGCGTCCTTGTTGTAATGGAACACGGGGGTGGAGCTGTTGAACGGGAAGCTCAGCATCTGGCCGTTGGGGGCGGTGTAGTAACCGGCCACAGCGGGCACATAGGCGTTTTGATCAAACTTGAGGCCGGCTTCCTTCATGACTTCGCCCACGGGCTTGATCGCGCCCTTGCTGGCCATCATGGTGGCCGTGCCCACTTCAAACACCTGCAAGATGTGGGGGGCGTTGCCCGCACGGTAGGCGGCGATGGCAGCGGTCATGGACTCGTCGTAGCTGCCCTTGAAGGTCGGTACGATCTTGTAGTCTTTTTGGCTGGCGTTGAAATCCTTGGCCTGGTCATTGACCCACTCGCCCAGAGCGCCACCCATGGAGTGCCACCACTGGATTTCGGTTTGGGCTTGGGCGGACAAGCTGGCCAGGCCCAGGGTCAGGGCAGAAAGGGTGAGTTTGAGTTTCATGGCGGTTCCTGAAAATGAAGAGGCTGAGATTGCAAAAGGCCTGTCAAGCAGTGCTTCTTTGGTGAGGTACTGTACATTTTAAAAATGACAACTGTATTAAAACGGTGTGAAGCCGGGGTGACAACCCGGACTTTCCATGAGAAAAGACCCTTGGGGGACAGGTGGCCCCACCCTCTGCGCGTGTTTGTTGCACTGCGGTAATATTCACACCCAGCCGGTTTGACGCCTTTGTCCAGGGCTGGATGACCGCGTTTTTGAACGCATTTGACCGCGCCACCCCCATGAATGCACCCACCACGCTCCAACATTTGATGCAAGCCGACGCAGATGCGCCGCGCCTGCGCGAGATTCCTTACAACTACACGAGCTTTTCTGACCGTGAAATCGTGGTTCGTTTGCTGGGCGAGCCAGCCTGGGACTTGTTGAACCAGTTGCGCCAGGAACGCGGCACAGGCCGTTCGGCCCGCATGCTCTACGAAGTGCTGGGCGACATCTGGGTGGTCGAGCGCAACCCTTATTTGCAAGACGACCTGCTGGACAACCCGGCCCGTCGCAAGCTGCTGGTGGACGCGATGCAGCACCGCCTGGGCGAGGTGCAAAAGCGCCGTACCCCCGGCGCGGACGAGGCCCGTGACGCGCTGGTGGGCCAATTGTTGGCACTGGCCAGCCATGCCGTGGCGCAATTCGGCCAGCGATTTATCCGCATGGCCAAGCTGCGCAGCCAGGTGCAAAAGACCCTGGGGCGCCTGACGGCCAAGGACAACATCAAGTTTGACGGGCTCTCACGCGTGAGCCATGTGACCGATGCGACCGACTGGCGTGTGGAATACCCCTTTGTGGTGCTGACCCCTGACACCGAGACCGAAATGGCCGGTTTGGTCAAGGGCTGCATCGACCTGGGCCTGACCATCGTGCCTCGGGGCGGCGGCACGGGTTACACCGGTGGCGCGATTCCCCTGACCTGGAAGAGCGCGGTGATGAACACCGAAAAACTCGAGGCCATGACCGAGGTCGAGATGGTCGACCTGCCCGGTATCGCGCACAAGATCCCGACCATCTGGACCGAAGCCGGTGTGGTCACCCAGCGCGTGGCCGATGCGGCCGAGCGCGGTGGTTTTGTCTTTGCGGTGGACCCGACATCGGCCGAAGCCAGCTGCATTGGCGGCAACATCGCCATGAACGCAGGCGGCAAAAAAGCTGTGCTGTGGGGCACCGCGCTCGACAACCTGGCCAGCTGGCGCATGGTCACGCCCGATGCCGAATGGCTGGACGTGGTGCGCATGGACCACAACATGGGCAAGATCCACGATGCCGAAGTCGCCACCTTTGAGCTGCGCTATTTCAAGGCCGACGGCAAGACCCCGATCCGCACCGAAACTTTGGTCATTCCGGGCAAGACTTTCCGCAAGGAAGGGCTGGGCAAGGACGTCACCGACAAGTTCTTGTCGGGTCTGCCAGGCGTGCAAAAAGAAGGCTGTGATGGCCTGATCACCAGCGCACGCTGGGTGATGCACCGCATGCCCACGCACACCCGCACCGTGTGCATGGAGTTTTTTGGCCATGCCCGCGAAGCGGTGCCCAGCATCGTCGAGATCAAGGATTTCATGTTTGCCGAGCAAAAGCGCACCGGCACCGTGATGGCGGGCCTGGAGCATCTGGACGACCGCTATTTGCGGGCGGTGGGTTATTCCACCAAGTCCAAGCGCGGCGGTTTCCCCAAGATGGTGCTGATCGGTGACATCGCCGGTGACAACGCCGACGATGTGGCCAAGGCCACCAGTGAGATCGTGCGCATTGCCAACTCGCGCAGTGGTGAAGGCTTCATCGCCATCAGCCCCGAGGCCCGCAAGAAATTCTGGCTGGACCGCAAAAAGACCGCGGCCATTTCGCGCCACACCAACGCCTTCAAGGTCAACGAAGACGTGGTGATTCCCTTGCCGCGCATGGCCGAATACACCGATGGCATTGAACGCATCAACATCGAGCTGAGCCTGCGCAACAAACTCAAGCTGTGCCGTGAGCTGGAAGATTTTCTGGAGCGCGGCAAGCTGCCACTGGGCAAGCAAGACGAGGCCAACGAAATCGCTTCGGCAGATCTGCTGGAAGACCGTGTGGCGCAAGCCTTGGCGGTGGTGCGGGAGGTGCGTGTGCAATGGCAAGGCTGGTTGACACAAGTCGACGAACTCTTTCCCCAACTGCAAGACCACACCTTGCGGGCCAGCTGGAAGACGCAAATCCGTCCGGCTTTCAACAATATTTTCTCGGGTTCGGCGTTTCAGCCCATTCTCGACGAGGTGACGGCCATCCACCAACGCGTGCTCAAGGGCCGGGTCTGGGTGGCGCTGCACATGCACGCCGGTGACGGCAATGTGCACACCAACATCCCGGTCAACTCCGACAACTACGAGATGCTGCAAACCGCGCACGAAGCGGTAGCCCGCATCATGGTGCTGGCACGCAGCCTGGACGGCGTGATCTCGGGTGAGCACGGCATTGGCATCACCAAGCTGGAGTTTTTGACCGACGACGAGTTGGCCAATTTCACCGCTTACAAGGCCAGGGTCGACCCCGAAGGGCGTTTCAACAAGGGCAAGCTGCTGCGCGGCGAGGCACTCAAAGGCCTGGGCGACGATGTGCATGCCGCCGACCTGACCCACGCCTACACGCCGAGTTTTGGCCTGATGGGTCACGAATCGCTGATCATGCAGCAGTCAGACATTGGCGAGATTGCCGCCAGCGTGAAGGACTGCCTGCGCTGCGGCAAGTGCAAGCCGGTGTGCGCCACCCATGTGCCGCGTGCCAATTTGCTCTACAGCCCACGCAACAAGATTTTGGCCACCTCACTGCTGGTCGAGGCCTTTTTGTACGAAGAGCAGACCCGCCGGGGCATCTCGATCAAGCACTGGCAAGAATTCGAAGACGTGGCCGACCACTGCACCGTCTGCCACAAGTGCCTGTCGCCTTGCCCGGTCAACATCGACTTTGGTGAGGTGTCCATGAACATGCGCAACCTGTTGCGCAAGATGGGCCAAAAGAGTTTCCGCCCCGGCAATGCCGCGGCCATGTTCATGCTGAACGCCACCAACCCCGAAACCATCAAGCTGGCGCGTGCTGCCATGGTGGGCGTGGGCATGAGGGCGCAGCGCTTTGTGGCCGGCTTGCTGAAGGGCGTGGCGCGCAAGCAGACCAGCGCCCCGCCCGCATCGGTGGGCACGGCGCCGATCAAAGAGCAGGTGATCCACTTCATCAACAAGAAGATGCCGGGCAACCTGCCCAAGAAAACGGCGCGGGCCTTGCTCGACATTGAAGACAACGATTACGTGCCGATCATCCGCAACCCGAAAGCCACCACATCAGAGTCCGAGGCGGTTTTCTATTTTCCGGGTTGCGGCTCGGAGCGGCTGTTCAGCCAGGTCGGTCTGGCCACGCAAGCCATGCTCTGGCATGTGGGCGTGCAGACGGTGTTGCCTCCGGGCTACCTGTGCTGCGGTTATCCGCAAAAAGGCTCGGGCCAGTTCGACAAGGCCGAAAAGATCATCACCGACAACCGCGTGCTGTTTCACCGGGTGGCCAATACGCTGAATTACCTGGACATCAAGACCGTGGTGGTGAGCTGCGGCACCTGCTATGACCAGTTGCAGGGTTACCAGTTTGACAAAATTTTCCCTGGTTGCCGCATCATCGACATCCATGAGTTCTTGCTTGAAAAAGGCATGAAGCTGGACGCCGGTGGGGCCTATCTGTACCACGACCCTTGCCACAGCCCCATGAAGTTGCAAGAGCCCATGAAAACCGTCAAGGCCTTGGTGGGCGACAACGTCATCGAGAGCAAACGTTGCTGCGGCGAGTCGGGCACCCTGGGCGTCACCCGTCCTGACATTGCCACCCAGGTGCGCTTTCGCAAGGAAGAAGAGCTGCTCAAGGGCGAAGCCGCTTTGCGCAGCACCGGCGCCCTGGCGCCCCAGGCCAATGTCAAGATCCTGACCAGCTGCCCCAGCTGCCTGCAGGGCTTGTCACGCTTTGGCGACGACATGAAAAACGGCCTGCTCGAAGCCGACTACATCGTTGTCGAGATGGCCAAACACATCCTTGGCGAAGAATGGATGCCCGAATACGTCAGCGCAGCCAATGCCGGTGGCATTGAGCGCGTGCTGGTCTAACCCCCCCGAAAGCTGAACATGGCCGGATTGAAAAAAGACATGCCCAACCCCGAGTCGCTGACCGTGCACGGCCAGACCAAGGTGCTGGAAATCGGGTTTGCCGACGGGGCGCATTTCCGCATCCCCTTTGAGCTGATGCGCGTTTACTCGCCCTCGGCCGAGGTGCAAGGCCATGGGCCGGGTCAGGAAGTTTTACAAACCGGCAAGCGCGAGGTGACGATTGCCGAGATCGAGCCGGTCGGCAACTACGCGGTCAAACCCACGTTTTCTGACGGGCACGAGTCGGGCCTGTTCACCTGGGAATACCTGTACTTTCTGGGCGACCAGCAAGACGCCTTGTGGAAACAGTACGAAGACCGTTTGCAAGCCGCTGGCATGAGCCGTGACGCGCCCATGATCGAAGCCTCGGCGGGCGGCAGTTGTGGGCACAAGCATTAAGATCCAAGCCATGAACAGCACGCATTTCGGTTTCAAGACCGTCGACGAAACAGAAAAGGCCCGGCACGTCCGCGGCGTGTTTGATTCGGTGGCGTCCAAATACGATGTCATGAACGACCTGATGTCCATGGGTCTGCACCGGGTCTGGAAGGCTTACACCGTGCAGGTGGCCAACCTGAAAGAGGGTGACCAGGTGCTGGACATCGCTGGCGGCACGGGCGACCTGGCGATGGCCTTTGCCAAAAAAGTCGGGGCCACGGGCCGCGTGGTCCACACCGACATCAACGAGGCCATGCTGTCCACCGGACGCGATCGCCTGGTGGACCACGGCCTGGCCTTGCCCACATTGGTGTGTGACGCCGAGAAGCTGCCTTTCCCCGACAAGCATTTCGATTTGGTCAGCGTGGCCTTTGGCCTGCGCAACATGACGCACAAGGATGTGGCGCTCAAGGAAATGTGCCGTGTGCTCAAGCCTGGCGGCAAATTGCTGGTGCTGGAATTTTCCAAAGTGGCCAAGCCGCTGGAAAAAATGTACGACTGGTACAGCTTCAACATCCTGCCTCAATTGGGCAAGCTGGTCGCAGGGGACGCCGACAGCTACCGCTACCTGGCCGAATCCATCCGGATGCACCCCGGTCAGGAGGAATTGAAAAGCCTTATGAAAAATAGCGGATTCGGACATGTGGATTTTCACAACTTGTCGGCAGGGGTGGTAGCCTTGCACGCAGGTATCAAATGTTGATGCCCACAAACTGAATTCCGGACCTGAGTTGGAGACACCATGAACAAGTTGATGACACTGATGCTCGCAGGCGTATTGGCCTTGGGCAGCCTCAATGCAGAAGCCGCTCGCCGCATGGGCGGTGGTAAATCCGTTGGCCAGCAATCGAACCAAGTCACCAAGCGTGATGCAGCGCCGCAGACGCCTGCTGCACCCGCCCAAAATGCTGCTCCTGCCAATGCCGCCAAGCCCGGTGCAGCAGCGCCCGCAGCTGCCGCACCCAAGAAGCCTTGGGGTGCCATGTTGGGCGGTCTGGCCGCAGGTTTGGGCCTGGCCTGGCTGGCCCATTCGCTGGGCATGGGTGAGGCCTTTGGCAACATTCTGATGTTCCTCTTGATCGGTGTGGCCGTGATGGCTGCAATTGGGCTGTTCATGCGCTCACGCCGCAATGCGGCCGCCGGAAACCAGGGCGGTTTCGCTTACCAGGGCGCTGGCTCGACGGCAGATCAACCCGCCTCGATGAAGCAATACAACCCTGAAAAAGTCGGTAACGACGCTTCAGCCCGTCCTTGGGAATCGCAAAACACCCGTTTTGACAGTTCGGCTGTCGACGCCAGCAACGGCTCCATGATTGGTGCGGCCTTGGGAGGCAGCCAAACCTGGGGGATCCCCGCCGGTTTCGATGTGGACAGCTTCATCACTGCAGCCAAGCGCAATTTTGTGACCTTGCAAGATGCCTGGGACCGTTCAGACATCGCTGCTTTGCGTTCCATGATGACCGACACCATGGTCATGGAAATCCGCAACCAACTCAGCGAGCGCGAAAGCCAGTTCCCCGGTCAACCCAACAAGACCGAAGTGGTCATGCTCGAAGCCCAACTCCTGGGCATTGAAGAGCAGGCCGATACCTATCTGGCCAGTGTCGAGTTCAACGGCATGATCCGTGAAGACGCAGCCGCAGGCCCGAGTGCTTTCCGCGAAGTCTGGAACATGACCAAATCCAAACAAGGTGGCGGCTGGCTCGTAGCCGGCGTGCAAGCGCTGGCATAAAGACCGGCTCCACTGGGGGGCCTGTACTTTCGGGAATAATCGGGGACTATGGCAACACAGTCCCCTTTTTCTTGGGCCGCTCAGGCGCTGCCCCAAATGGCCACTCGCTTGGCCACCGACTTTCAACCCCCCGCCTGGGTGGTGGACGAGTCCGTCAACCGCCTTGTCTTGTTTCTCAACCATGTGTTGATGAGCGAACCCGAGGCCCTGGCCCGTCTGGCCAGGCAAAAAGGCCAACGCATTGAACTGGTCTGGGAACGTGTTCAGCTTCAGCTGACACCCACCCCGGCTGGCCTGCTGGAGCGTGGTCGTTTCGATGGCTTCGACCTGCGTCTGACGGTGACCGAAGCGTCGCCCATCTCCCTCGCCTCGTCCTTGGCCCGTGGCGACAAACCCAAGGTCCGCATCGAAGGCGATGTGCAACTGGCCGCCGAAGTCAACTGGTTGATCGACCATGTTCGCTGGGATGCCGAAGAAGACCTGGCACGTTTGATCGGCGATGCCGCAGCCCACACCTTGGCTCAGACAGCGCGCAAAGCCTTGGAGGCCTTGCGTGGCTTTGTGGCCCGCCGCCCGGGTGCCGACCTTCGCCGTGGTAACGCCGCATGATGCGCTGGGGCCGCTTCGGCCGCGGGGCTTTCATCGTGTTCATCGTCTTGCGCTACGGCCTGGACGAGTTGGTGCTCTCGAGCTTTCAAAAACCCTGGATTCGCATGCTGGCCCGGGTGCTATCGGTGGGCCGCGACCTGCGCTCACCGCGCGCTGTGCGCCTGCGGGAAGCCCTGGAGCGTCTGGGTCCGATTTTTGTGAAGTTCGGCCAGGTGCTGTCTACCCGCCGCGATCTGCTGCCTTGGGACATTGCCGAAGAGCTTGCCAAGCTGCAAGACCGCGTGCCCCCCTTCAGCTCCGACATTGCCGTGGCCACCATCGAGCGTGCTTTTCGCAAACCGGTGGACGACATATTCGAAACCTTTGAGCGCCAGCCTGTGGCCAGCGCTTCCATTGCGCAGGTGCACTTTGCCACCTTGCGGGGCAAAACAGGCCATGTCCGTGAAGTGGCTGTGAAAGTGCTGCGCCCGGACATGCTGCCGGTGATTCAGAAAGACCTGAGCCTGATGCGCATGATGGCCGGCTGGGTCGAGAGCCTGAGCACCGATGGCAAACGCCTCAAACCGCGTGAGGTGGTGGCTGAATTCGACAAATACCTGAACGACGAACTCGACCTGGTGCGTGAAGCGGCCAATGCTGCCCAGTTGCGCCGCAACATGCAGGGCCTGGAACTGGTGCTGATTCCTGAAATGATCTGGGATTTTTGCCAGCCCGAGGTCATCGTGATGGAGCGCATGAACGGCGTGCCGATCAGCCAAGTGGACCGCCTGCGCGAAGCCGGCGTGGACATTCCCAAGCTGGCCCGTGACGGCGTAACGCTGTTTTTTACCCAGGTGTTTCGCGATGGATTTTTTCACGCCGACATGCACCCGGGCAATATCCAGGTCAGCCTGGCACCAGAAACCTTCGGACGCTACATTTCCCTCGACTTCGGCATTGTCGGCACACTGACCGAATACGACAAAGAATACCTGGCGCAAAACTTCACGGCCTTCTTCCGGCGCGACTACAAGCGGGTGGCCGAGCTTCAC
>CAIZSE010000116.1 GCA_903935585.1 uncultured Burkholderiales bacterium
GCCGCGCCGCTCAGCCCCTGATAGCGCAGGCACTGGCAGCACAAACCAATTGGCAGCACCTCAAGATCGAAGACGGCCCCGGCCGAGCATTGGGGCGCAGTTTGAAAGTCAAGCTCTGGCCCACACTGGTTTTTTTGCGCGACGGGCAGGAGGTGGGGCGATGGGTGCGGCCCACGACGGCACAAGAAATTCAGACCGCGATGTCAAAGGCTTAGGGCTTCATGGACACCGTGTCAAACTGGGTGCTGCCGATCGAAGCGGCCATGCGTGCACAAGCCGATGCACACCAGGCTGTGCCCATGAAGGCCTATATGCTCGGTCAGTTCGATTTTCTGGGCATCCGTGCAGGCCCCAGGCGGGATGCGCTCAAGGGCTTGCCCAAATTCACGGGCAGCGCCCATGATCTGTTGGCGCTGGTCGATGCGCTGTGGCGCCTTCCCGAGCGTGAGTATCGTTATGCCGCAGTGGACCTGCTGGCCAAACACCACAAGCGCTTGGATGAGAGCGCTTTGCCGCGCATCCTGCAGCTGGTGCAGACCGATTCATGGTGGGACACGGTCGATGGACTGGCCGGTGTGGTGGGTGATATCCTGCTGCGAGCCAAAGCCAACCAGCCCGATGTGCAGCGGCACATGGACGCCTGCCTGGTGCACCCCCACCTGTGGGTGCGCCGTTTGGCCATGCTGCACCAGCTGGGTTGGCGGGACCAGACTGATCAGGAGCGGCTGTTCCATTACGCGCTGGTGCTCGCCCCTGAGACAGAATTTTTCATCCGCAAAGCGATTGGTTGGGCTTTGCGTGACCATGCGCGAACCCAGCCTGATGTGGTGCGAATTTTTCTGACCTGGCACGCCGAGCAGATGTCGGGCCTCACGCTCCGAGAGGCAGGCAAGCATCTGGCCTGAGGCCTGGTCGGAGGCTTATGCGGCCAGCAAGGCCCCTGCGTCTTCGTACCAGAACATCAGCGCGTCGTCGTAGCTTTCCCATACGCAACCATTGCAGCCTCGACCGCAGCACGATGTGGGCTCGGGTGGGGGTTCAAGAAACGCGTGGCCTGCAGCCTGCAGGCGTTCCTGAAATTGTGCGATGCCCCGGCGCACGGCTGTGCGTTGGGCCGGGTTGGGGTCGATGATGGGGTGCTCGTTGTTGGAGGTCATGCCTTATTGCCTGACACGGCCTGTCCCTGCACCACCGTGTGCGCCACCAGCCGTTCATCGCCCAACACGATCATGGCAAACAGCCATTCGGCCAGTGTTTCGGTTTGTGCCGTTCGGCGCGCCAGCAGGGGCGTGGCCTTGGGGTTAAGCACCACAAAGTCGGCTTCACAACCGGGCAGCAGGTTGCCCACTTTGCCGCACAAGTCCAGCGCGGCGGCGGCACCGGCGGTGTGTTGCCACCACAGGTGCTCGGGGGCCAGGCTGAAGCCGGGGCGGGCCACGCCTTGAACTTCGATGCGCTGTCTGGCCACGGTGTAGGCCGCGTGCATGGTGTGAAAGGGGCTGAAGCTGGTGCCGCCGCCCACATCGCTGGCCAGGCCGTAGCGCAGACCAGCGGCATCCGATGCGGCATAGTCAAAAAAGCCGCTGCCCAAAAACAGGTTGCTGGTGGGGCTGACGGCGGCGCTTGCACCCGCTTCGGCCATGCGGCGGCGGTCGGCTTCGTCCAGATGGATGCAGTGTGCGTAAACGGCGCGCTGGCGCACAAGGCCTGCGCGGTCGTAAACGTCGAGGTAGCTGCGTGCCTCGGGGAAAAGTTCGTGTACCCATCGGATTTCGTCGAGGTTTTCGGCCACATGCGACTGAACCCACACGTCGGGAAATTGTTGCGCGATCTCGCCTGCGCCGTGCAGTTGGGCGGGCGTGCTGGTGGGTGCAAAGCGCGGGGTGATGGCGTAGCCCAGGCGGTCCACACCGTGCCAGCGGGCAATCAGGGCTTCGGTCTGGCGCAGGCTGAGCGCCGTATCGGTGTCGCGCAGGCCATCAGGGCTGTGGCGGTCTTGCAGCACTTTGCCGGTGATCATGCGCAGGTGGCGCTTTTGCGCTTCGGCCATGAACACATCGACAGATTCGGGGTGTGCGGTGGCAAAGCACAGTGCGGTGGTCACGCCATGACGCATCAGCTCGTCCAGAAAGAAGGCGCTGACTTCGTGTGCGTAGGCAGAGTCTGAAAATTGCTTTTCGTGCGGAAAGGTGTAGTGCTCCAGCCAGGGCAGCAGGCCATCGGCGGGTGAGCCGATCACGTCGGTTTGCGGGTAGTGGGTGTGCAGGTCGACAAAGCCCGGCGCCATGCACAGACCTGGCCAGTGGGTGATGGGCAGATCAGGGTACTGCGATGCCAGATCGCGGTAGGCGCCGATGGCCAGCACGCGCACGATGCCGTCGGTGCTTTGCCCAGTGACCAGCAGGCCGTCGGTTTCGTGTTGGGCCAAGGGGTTTTGGGGGTCAGGAAACCACAGCAGACCAGCGCGCCAGCCTTTTAAATGGGAATGAGGAGTGGATGTCATCGGGCTGGAAGGCGGCAATCAAGGGGTCTGTGGATCGAATTAAATCGGGGTCAGACCTGGATTAAACAGGCCTGATTAATTGGGATCTGACCCCAATTAAAAGTGTGAGCTAGAAGCGCTTATGGGGCAAGGATAGCGCCCAAAACGCGTTCTGGCGTGGCGGGGGTGTCGAGGTGAATGGGTGTGTGGCCTGGGCGTGTGGCGCCGATGGCGTCGCGCAACGCCTCGACCACGCTGATGGCCAGCATGAAGGGCGGCTCGCCTACGGCCTTGCTGCCGCCCACGTTGTCTTCGGGGTTGGCTTCGTGCCACAGCGCGATGTTCAGTTGCGCGGGCATGTCGGCGGCGGTCGGGATCTTGTAGGTGCTAGCGCCCTTAGTGAGCAGCTCGCCTTGGGCGTTCCAGACCAGCTCTTCGGTGGTGAGCCAGCCCAAGCCTTGGGCAAAGCCGCCTTCGATCTGGCCGATGTCGATCTCGGGGTGCAGCGAATGTCCGACGTCGTGCAGGATGTCGGTGCGCAGCAAGCGGTATTCGCCTGTCAGTGTGTCGATGGCCACTTCGCTGCAGGCTGCGCCATAGGCGAAGTAATAAAAGGGTCGACCGGTCAGGGTCGTGCGGTCGTAGTGGATTTTGGGCGTGGCATAAAAACCGTCGCTCCACAGTTGCACGCGCTGGCCATAGGCGTGCTGCACGGCGTCGGTGAAGCTGCGCTGGCGCAGCGGCGTGATGACTTGGGCGTGTTCAAAACGCACGGTCTCCGCGCTGCAGCCATCGGCCTTCGCGATGCACTCTGCGATGTTCCGGCGCACTTGCCGGGCGGCGTTTTCAGCGGCGCGGCCATTCAGGTCAGTCCCGCTGGAGGCCGCTGTGGCGCTGGCGTTGGCCACCTGGTCGGTGTCGCTGGCGCTGGCATGCACCTGCGTGGCGGGCAAGCCCAGCACCCGAGCCACCAAGCCACACACCTTGGTGTGCAAGCCCTGGCCCATTTCGGTGCCGCCGTGGTTCACGCGCACGCTGCCATCGGTGTAGACCGAGACCACCGCCCCAGCCTGGTTGAACTGCGTGGCGGTGAAGCTGATGCCGAACTTGACCGGTGTGAGCGCCAGCCCCTTTTTGATGACCGTGTGGGTGGCGTTCCACGCTGCGACGGACTGGCGTCGCGCACGGTAGTTGCAGCGTTCGGCCAGCTGGGTCATGAGCGGGTGCAGGATGTTGTCTTCGACTTTCATGCTGTAGGGTGTGGTGTCGCGTTCACCCACCCCATACAGGTTGGCCAGGCGCACATCGAGCGCGTCCAGCCCCAGGTGGCGGGCGATATCGCCCATGACGGTCTCGATCAACAACACGCCCTGTGGGCCGCCAAAGCCGCGAAAGGCGGTGTGGCTTTGGGTGTGGGTTTTGCAGCGGTGCGAGGTGATGGTCAGATCGCTCAAAAAATAAGCGTTGTCGGTGTGAAAGATCGCCCGATCGGCGACGGGGCCACTGAGGTCGGCGCTGTGGCCGCAATGGGCGAGCTGCACCGAGTCCAAACCCAGTACGCGGCCCTGCGCGTCAAAGCCCACCCGCCAGTCGTGGCTGAAAGGGTGACGCTTGCCGGTGATCAGGATGTCGTCACCCCGGTCCAGCCGCATCTTGACCGGCCGCCCGAATTTGTGCGCGGCCAGCGCGGCCCACACCGCCAAGTGCCCGGCCTGCGTCTCTTTGCCGCCAAAGCCTCCCCCCATACGGCGGCACACCACTCGCACTTGCGACATCGGGATGTGCAGCGCATGCGCCACCCAGTGCTGCACCTCGCCAGGGTGCTGCGTGCCGCTGTGGATCAACCAGTGGCCGTTCTCCTGCGGAATCGCGTAGGCGATCTGGCTTTCCAAATAGAAATGTTCTTGCCCACCGATCTCCAGCGTGCCGAGCAGCAGGTGCGGGGCTTGGGCCAGAGCCTGTTCGGCGTGACCGCGCTGCACTGTGACTTTGGGCAACACAAAGCTGCCGGCCTGCAGGGCTGCGCGGGCGTGCAACAGGGGCGGCTGTGTTTCGGTTTGCAGGCGCATCTGGCGGGCGGCTTGCCGCGCCAGTTTGTGGCTGTGGCCCAGCACCAAGCCCATGACTTGGCCCACGTGCATGAGCTGCGGCCCGGCAAAGATCGGCTCGTCGTGCACAAAAGTGGCCAGCAGCGGGTCGCCGGGAATGTCTGCCGCGGTGACCACGCCCACGACGCCGGGCGCGGTCAAGGTGGCGCTGAGGTCCAAGGCCATCAATTGGGCGTTGGCCACCGGGCTCATCAGCGGTGCGGCATGCAGCGTGCCTTCGATCAGCGGCAAATCGTCAATGTAGTTGGCTTTGCCTTGCACCTGCGCGGTGGCGCTTTCATGAAAACGCGGGCGGCTGCTGTCGGCTGCGTTCTTTTTTTCTTGAGGCGTGTTCATGTGAGGTCCTCCAGCCGAATGGCGCTTTGGCCTGTGCTTTCCAGCCAGGCGCGGCGCAGCAGTTGGGCCAGAATTTTGCGGCGGTAGTCGGCGCTGGCGCGCAAATCGCTTAAGGGGGAAAACTCTTGCTGAATAGTCGCTTGCGCGGCCGCCAAGCTGGCTTCGTTCCAGGGCTGGCCCACCAGTGCGGCTTCGGTCTGCACCGCCCGTGCGGGTTTGGCGGCCACACCGCCCGCGCCGATGCGCACGCTTTGGATGAGCCCACCGTGCACCTGCAGTTGCAGCGCCAAGCACACGGCTGAGATGTCGTCTTCCTGGCGCTTGGACACCTTGTAGACACCCAGCCATTCGCCGGGTGTGGGGCGAGGCACAACGACCCAGGCCAGCACCTCGTCCGTGGCCAGAAGGCTTTGGCGGTAGCCGGTGTAGAACTGCTCCAAAGGCACGTGGCGGTGCACCATTCGGCCCTGACCTCGGACATTGCGCCAGGCCATCAGCACCACCTGCGCGCCCAGCCCAATCAAGAGCGGCATGCTGTCGCCAATGGGTGACCCGTTGGCCACGTTGCCACCCAAGGTCCCCGATTGGCGTATCGGCCAGCCCGCAAAGCGTTCGCCAAACGGGGCGATCACAGGACGATCCGCAGCCAGCGCCTCAAACGCATCTTGCAGGCTCACAGCCGCGCCGATGGCGATGTGATCCGGGTAGTGCATCACCTGGCGCAGCTCGTTCACACGGGTGAGGTCGATGATCTGCGGTATGCGGCGCAAGCCTTGGGTGATCCAAAGCCCCGCGTCGGTGGCGCCAGCGATCAGTTGGGCCTTGGGATGGTGGGCGCGGGCTTGCAAAAGGGCGGGCAGGCTGGTGGGCCTTTGGTAATCGCCGGTGGCCTGTTGGCTTGCTGCCAAGGTTTGCAGCGCAACCACGATTGGCGCTTCATCCACGGCTTGCGCAGGGTCAGCCTGCAGACTGCACGCGGCTTGCACGATGGGGCGGTAGCCGGTGCAGCGACACAGGTTGCCCGACAGGGCCTGGAGGGCGATGTGCTTGTCCACGCTTTGGCCTTGCGCCACGGTGCGTTGGTAAAGCGCAAACAGGCTCATCACAAAGCCCGGCGTGCAAAAGCCGCATTGCGAGCCATGGCAATCAACCATGGCACGTTGCACCGGGTGCAGTGTGCCACCCGGCTGGGCCAGATCGGCGGCGGTCCACAAGGCCATGCCATCGATGGCGTGCGCGGGTTTGATGCAACTGTTGACGGCGCGGTACTGCAAGCGCCCATCCACCGCCTCGGCCACCACCACCGTGCAGGCTCCGCAGTCGCCCGCGGCGCAGCCTTCTTTGGTGGCGCTTAGGCGAAGGTCCTCACGCAGCAGGTCCAACAGGGTGCGGTCTGGTGGTACATTGCCCGAGTTCACTATTTGACCGCGATGCCAGAACCGCAAGGGACTGGACACAGACGGCGCTAATTTCAGAGGGGAGACAAGCGTTTTTGACATGGCAAAGGAGTTTTCAGGGTCGAATGATCCTAGGATAAACCCGGGGTTCACACATGGGAACTTGGCCATAACGCTTATCTAAAAACGCACATGAAGCAGCCGCATCTTTTTGACAAGATCGATCTTCAACTTATTCGGACCCTTCACACCTTGTTGATCGAACGCAGTGTTTCCAAAACCGCCATGCGCCTGGGCCAGCAACAGCCCGCTGTGTCCGTGGCGCTCAAGCGCCTGCGTGAGTTGACTGGGGACCCGATTTTGGTGCGTTCGGGCACGGGCATGGTGCCCACCGATGTGGGCTTGCAGATGTTGGCACCCGTGGCGCAGATACTGCAGGCGGCTGAAAATCTGTTTTCGCCAGCCCGGTTGTTTGACCCGGCCGATGCCAGCGAAACCTTTCGCATTGCGGCGAGCGACACGCTGGACCCTTTATTCCTGCCCTCCGTGATGGCCCGCATCAAGTCGCTGGCCCCAGGCTGCCGGGTCGAGGTGCATGCCTTGTCGGCGCAGGCGCAATACGCGCACGATCTGGGGCAGGGCCTGATCGACGTGGTGATCGGCAATTGGGCCCAGCCCAGCGAAGAGCTGCACCGTGCCCAGTTGTTTGAAGACGAAGTCGCTTGCCTGGTCAGCAGCAAGCACCCGGCGGTGCGCCGGGGCTGGACGCAGGGCGACTGGCTGGCCTGCGAACACATTGCACCCACGCCCGCTTACCCGGGCTGGCGCGGGGTGATCGACGAACACCTTGACCAGCTTGGGCTGGTGCGCAACATTTCGGCACGTTGTGCCCACTTTGGCCTGATGCCCCGCATGGTGGCATCGAGCTTGCTTGTGTTGACCACGGGCCGTCAGTATTGCCAGCGCTTTTTGCAAGACCCCGATGCGCAGCGCGGTTTGACCTTGCTGCCTTGTCCGGTGGTGTTTCCCAAGATGGTGTACTACCAGCTCTGGCACGAGCGCAGTCATGCGTCGGCTGCGGCCCGGTGGCTGCGCGAACAGGTGAAAGTCAGCGCCGCCCAATTACCTCACCCGAACCCCCTGGCCCCGACATGACCACACCCCTCTTGTCTTTGCAAGGCATCACCAAGCGCTACCCCGGCGTGGTGGCCAACCAGGATGTGTCGCTCACCGTGTTGCCCGGGCAGGCCCATGCCGTGCTGGGTGAAAACGGTGCTGGCAAATCCACGCTGATGAAAATCATCTACGGCTCGGTCAAACCCGATGAGGGGCAGGTGTTCTTCAAGGGCCTGCCGGTTCGCATCCGCAACCCGCAAGAAGCCCGCAAGCTGGGCATCAGCATGGTGTTTCAGCACTTCAGCCTGTTTGACACGCTCACCGTGGCCGAGAACGTCTGGCTGGGGCTGGACAAGTCGCTGACCCTGATCGAAGTGACGGAACGCATCGCGGCCAAGGCCAGCGAATATGGCCTGGACCTGGAGCCCAATCGCCCGGTGCACACCCTGAGCGTGGGGGAAATGCAGCGGGTCGAGATCATCCGTGCCTTGCTCACCGAGCCGCAATTGCTGATCCTGGACGAACCGACCTCGGTGTTGACGCCGCAAGCGGTCGACAAGTTGTTTGTGGTGCTCAACAAGTTGGTCAGTCAGGGCTGCAGCCTGCTTTACATCTCGCACAAGCTGCACGAAATCCGGGCGTTGTGCAGTGCCTGCACCGTGTTGCGCGGTGGGCAGGTCACGGGCGTGTGCGATCCGCGTGAAGAGTCCAACGCCAGCTTGAGCCGCCTGATGATCGGCGCCGAGCCACCGGCCTTGCAGCATGTGGCGCGTGAGCCCGGTGCTGTGGTGTTGTCGGTGCAAGGCCTGAGCTTGACACGGCAAGACCCTTTTGGCGTGGACCTGGACGGCATCGCTCTTCAGGTGCGCAGTGGCGAGGTGGTGGGGCTGGCCGGCGTGTCTGGCAATGGCCAAAGGGAACTGATGTGGGCTTTGTCGGGGGAGGACACCCGCGCAGGCCAGCAATGCGGCCCGGCCAGTGTTTCACTGTCAGGCCAGCCTGTGGCGGCTTTGGGGCCAGTGCCTCGCCGGCAATTGGGCCTGCACTTTGTGCCCGAAGAGCGCCTGGGCCGGGGCGCTGTGCCCTCGCTCAGTCTGTCGCAAAACCTGTTGCTCACGCGCAGCGAAGCCTTGGGTGCGGGCGGTTGGGTGCGCATGGGGGCGCTGGCTGATCAGGCCCGCAGCATCATTGAGCGCTTCAAGGTCAAGGCGGCCGGGCCACACGCCCCTGCTCAATCGCTGTCGGGTGGTAATTTGCAAAAGTTCATTGTGGGACGAGAAATCAGCGCGGCGCCCAAGCTGCTGATCGTCTCTCAACCCACCTGGGGTGTGGATGTGGGCGCAGCGGCGCAAATCCGCGCCGAGATTTTGGCGCTGCGCGATGCGGGTTGTGCGGTGCTGGTGGTGAGTGAGGAGCTCGAAGAGTTGTTTGAATTGTCTGACCGCCTGCATGTGATTGCCAAAGGGCGTTTGTCGCCCTCGGTGGCGCGAACCGAGGCCACCGTGGCGCGCATTGGTGAGTGGATGAGCGGGCTGTGGCCTGATGCGGTGTCTTCTGAAAAGCCGGCCAGCCAGGAGGTGCGACATGCTGCGGCTTGAGCCCCGTCCCCAGGCCTCGCGCCTGTGGACTTATGTCTCGCCCTTGCTGGCGCTGGTGCTGACCGTGTTGTTGGGTTTGGCGCTGTTCATGGCCCTTGGCAAAGACCCTGTGCGCGGTTTGCAGATGTTCTTTTGGGAGCCCATCAAAACCGGCTACGCCCTGGGCGAGTTGATGGTCAAGGCCACGCCGCTCTTGGTGATCGCGCTGGGCTTGTCGGTGTGTTTTCGGTCCAATGTTTGGAACATCGGTGCCGAGGGGCAGTTTGTCATTGGCGCGGTCTGCGCTGGCGGCGTGGCGCTGCTGGCCGAAAAAGACACGGGCCGCTGGATCGTGCTGGCGGTGCTGCTGGCCGGGGTGCTGGGCGGCATGCTGTGGGCGGGCATCACGGCGCTGCTGCGCGACCGTTTCAATGCCAACGAAATTTTGGTCAGCCTGATGCTGGTGTATGTGGCCGACATGGTGTTGAGTTTTCTGGTTTATGGCCCCTGGAAAGACCCGGCGGGCTTTAATTTTCCGCAGTCCAAAACTTTCGAAACCGTGACCCAGATTCCGCGCCTGATGGCGGGCTCTCGCGTGAGCGTGGGTTTGTTGCTGGCGCTGGTGGGGGCGGGCTTGCTGTGGGTGTTCTTGTTTCGCACGCGGGCGGGCTTTGCCCAGCAGGTGGGTGGGCTGGCCCCTGACGCGGCGCGGTACGCGGGCTTTTCTTCGCGCAAGGCGCTTTGGGTGGCATTGCTCACCTCGGGTGGGGCGGCGGGTTTGGCGGGCGCCCTCGAAGTGGCCGGGCCGATTGGCCAGCTCACACCTTATGTGCCTGCGGGCTATGGTTTTGCCGCGATCATCGTGGCCTTTGTCGGGCGCTTGCACCCCGCGGGCATGGTGTTCTCGGCGGTGCTGATGAGCATGTTCTACATCGGCGGCGAGTTAGCGCAATCCCGCTTGGGTTTGCCCAAGTCGATCACGGGCGTGTTCCAGGGCCTGCTGCTGTTTTGTCTGCTGGCCTGTGACACCTTGGTCGCCTACCGGCTGCGCTGGGTGGCCAAAAAAATGGGGAGCGTGTGATGGAGTCTTATGCATTGCTGATCGCAGCCACCCTGAATGCGGGCACCGTCTTGGCCTTGGCCGCTTTGGGTTTGCTGATCAACGAAAAAGCCGGGGTGGTCAATCTGGGGGCCGAGGGCTTGATGCTTTGCGCCGCCATCGCGGGCTTTGCGGCCGTGGTGCACACCGGCAATGACTGGTTGGGCTTTGCCGCTGGCATGGGCGCAGGTGCCGTGTTGGCCGCCATTTTTGGGGTGCTGGTCATCTGGCTGGGCACCAACCAGTACGCCACAGGCCTGGCGTTGAGTTTGTTCGGGGTGGGGTTTTCCGCCTTTGTGGGCATTGGATACGTGCAGGAAAAGCTGCCCGAGCGGCCCCACTACGCTGTCGCTGGCCTGGCCGACATTCCGCTGCTGGGTCCGGCCTTGTTCAAGCAACACCCGCTGGTTTATGGGGCGATGCTGCTGGTGGTGGCACTGGTTTGGTTCTTGTACAAAAGCCGCACCGGTTTGGTGCTTCGTGCCGTGGGCGAGTCGCCCGCTTCGGCGCATGCCCTGGGTTACCCGGTGCGACGCATTCGCCTGGCTGCGGTGGTGGCCGGGGGGGCCTTGTGCGGCTTGGCTGGCGCCTACATCTCGGTGAGCTACACCCCGCTGTGGGTGGAGGGCATGGTGGCGGGCAAAGGCTGGATCGCGCTGGCGCTGACCACCTTCGCCACCTGGCGTCCGGCACGGGTCTTGCTCGGTGCTTACCTGTTCGGGGGTGTGACGATGCTGCAATTTCACTTGCAGGGCATGGGCGTTGAGGTGCCCAGCCAGTTGCTCACGGCCCTGCCTTACATCGCCACCATCGTGGTGCTGGCTATGATCTCGCGAAACCCGGCCTGGATTCGCGTGAACATGCCGGCCTCGCTGGGTAAGCCCTTTTATCCCGGTTCATAATTGCTTTTCTCCAACCCCTGTAACCCTGTTCAAAAGGACCTGACATGACAGACATCTCCAAGCGCTCCATCGTCAAGATGGTGGCCCTGACCGCTGTGGCCGCCGCCGCACTGGTTGGTTGTGGCAAGAAAGAAGAAGCGCCCAAGGCTGCAGCGCCCGCTGCAGCGCCTGCCAAGGCCGAGCCCCTGAAGATCGCGTTTGCCTATGTCGGCCCGGTGGGCGACGGCGGCTGGACATTTGCACACGACAACGGTCGCAAGGAAGTTGAAAAAGCCTTCGGTGACAAAGTGGTCACCAGCTTTGTCGAGAAAGTGCCGGAAAGCGCTGACGCCGAGCGCGTGATCCGTGACATGGCAGCCCAGGGTAACAAGCTGATTTTTGGCACCACCTTTGGCTACATGGAACCCATGCTCAAAGTGGCCGCTGACAACAAGGACGTGAAATTCGAGCACGCCACCGGCTACAAAACGGCCGAAAACCTGCGCACTTACGACAGCCGCACTTATGAAGGCGCTTACATGGCTGGCGTGATCGCCGGCAAGATGACCAAGACCAATACCCTGGGTGTGGTGGCCTCCATCCCAATCCCCGAAGTGGTTCGCAACATCAACAGCTTCACCATGGGCGCCCAGTCGGTCAACCCCAAAGTCAAGACCAAAGTGGTCTGGGTGAACGAGTGGTTCAACCCACCGAAAGAAACCGAAGCGGCCACCTCGCTGATCAATGGCGGTGCCGATGTGCTGATGCAAAACACCGACTCGTCGGCTGTGTTGCAGACCGCCGAAAAATTGGGCAAACGCGCCTTCGGCTGGGACTCCGACATGACCGCCTATGGCCCCAAGGCCCACCTGGGTTCGGCTGTGATCAATTGGGGTCCTTACTATGTCAAGGCCGTGGGTGAAGCCTTGGAAGGCAAGTGGAGCACTGGCCAAAGCTGGTGGGGCGTGAAGGAAGGCGCGATCGACATGGTCAACGTGGCCGCTGACGTGCCCGAAGACACCCGCAAGAAAATCGCCGACATCAAGGCCGGTCTGAAAGACGGCAGCTTCTCCATCTGGAAAGGCCCGATCGTGGACCAAGCCGGCAAAGTGGTGTTGGCCAAAGACGCTGTGGCGGACGACAAGTTCCTGGGCGGCGTGATGTTCTACGTCAAGGGCGTCGAAGGCAAGATTCCAGGCAAGTGATGGGGAATCTGCAGGGCCTGACATTTCCGACTTGATCGGGAAGCCATCGCCCTCTGACCTGCAGGCCGCCTGACGCAAGTCAGGCGGTTTTTTTTACGCTGTTGGCCTCTTGGCGACGGCAAAGCTCGGCGGGTTTGATACGCTGGGCACAGTTTTTTCTTTCCACAAAGGCCGCCGCTTTGTTCAAACATCTGGAATCCCCCGCCACAGCACCTAAAAATGGGCGGCAAATCCGCGCAGACTTTGGCAGCACCTACGCCGCCAATGCGTTGATTGGTTTCATTTTTGCCGCCACCGGGCCAGTGGCCATCATTTTGTCGGTGGGCACGCGCGGTGGTTTGTCGCCCGAAGAACTTGCTTCTTGGGTGTTCGGGGTGTTTTTTGTCAATGGTCTGGTCAGCTTGCTGATGAGCTGGCGTTTCACCACCCCTTTGGCCTTTGGCTGGACGATCCCTGGCACGGTGCTGGTGGGGCCGGCCTTGCAGCATCTGAGTTTTGCCGAGGTGATTGGTGCTTTTTATGCCACGAGTGCGCTGATCCTGGTGCTGGGTCTGAGCGGTTGGGTCAAGCGGGTCATGGCCGCGCTGCCTATGCCCATCGTGATGGGCATGGTGGCTGGGGTGTTTTTGCGTTTCGGCCTCGACATCGTGCGTGCGCTGAAAAGTGATGTGGCCATCGCGGCCCCCATGGTGGCCGTCTTTTTGTTGCTGTCGGCCCGGGCCGATTGGGGCAAGCGCCTGCCGCCTGTCATCGGCGCTTTGCTGGTGGGGGCTTTGGCGGTGGCGGTGTCGGGCCGACTCGACGCCTCGGCTGTGGGGCATTTGACTTTGGCGCAGCCCGTCATCCAGGCCCCGGTGTGGTCGTTTGCCGCGATGCTGGAGCTGGTGGTGCCGCTGACCATCACGGTGCTGGTGGTGCAAAACGGCCAAGGTGTGGCCGTGCTCAAGAACGCCGGACACGAGCCACCAGTCAACATGATCGCGGTGGCCTGTGGGCTGGGCGCTGCCGTGAGTGCGGTGTTTGGCGCGGTCAGCACCTGCCTGACGGGGCCCACCAATGGCTTGCTCACTTCGTCGGGTGAAAAAAGTCGCCACTACAGCGGGGCGTTGATGTTTGGCGTGCTGGCCCTGTTGTTCGGCCTGATGGCACCCACTTTCACCGGTCTCATGTTGGCCGCACCCAAAGAGTTCATCATGGTGCTGGGGGGTTTGGCCATGCTGCGGGTGTTGCAAGGCGCATTTGTGGCCTCGTTTGGTGCAGGCAGGTTTTCACTGGGCGCATTGGTCAGCCTGCTGGTGACGGTGGCCGATATCGGGCTGTTCAACATCGGCGCGGCGTTTTGGGGCCTGGTGGCCGGGTTTGCGGTGTCTTGGTGGATGGAGCGGGGTGACTTTCAGTCGGCCTGATTTAAGCTGGGTGTGTGTTTTGATCTGGAAAGTGCCACAGCCAGCGTGTAAGCTTTGAGGCTCCAGCCTTGCGCAAATTCTGACTGGATCGTCATCCTTAACGCGCCTGAAGGGGCCACCATGCTGGAACGTTTTCTCCAAAACAAGAAACTCGATGCGGCCAAGCTGACGGCCAAAAAATTACTCAGCGCGCGGGGTGAGGCCAATGCGCAAAGCATGGCCATCAAGCTGATCGATTGCTATGAACACCTGGACAAGCGCAGCCAGACTGAATTTTTCAATTACCTGTCCAGTGAGTTCAATCCGGACCCGACGCTGGTCGTGGATGCGGCCAACCGCTACAACACCGAGCGCAATGAGTCCAGCCTGATCCACTTGTTTCAGACCGTAGAGCCACCTCGGCAAGAGCTGCTGCGGCGCGTGAACCGGGCCCCTGCGGGCACCGCCACCATTTTGAAAATGCGGCAGACCTTGTTGTCCTATTTGAAAGATCACCCGGCATTTCGGGCCGCAGACTCGGACATGCACCATTTGCTCAGTTCGTGGTTCAACCCCGGGTTTCTCGAGTTGCACCAAATCACTTGGAACTCGCCAGCGCAGCTGCTTGAAAAGATCATCGAGCACGAGTCGGTCCATGCCATCGACGGCTGGGACGACTTGCGCCGCCGATTGCAGCCGGACCGCCGCTGCTTTGCATTTTTTCACCCGCAGCTTCCCGGTGAGCCCTTGATTTTTGTGGAGGTGGCATTGGTGCCCGGCATCGCCAAAGACATTGGTGGACTCATCAACAAACAGGCGCCGGTGGGCGAGCCAAAAAGTTTCAAGGCGGCCATTTTTTACTCCATCAGCAATTGCCAGCCTGGCCTGAAGGGCGTGTCCTTGGGCAATTTTCTGATCAAGCGGGTGGCGCAAAAATTGATCGAGGAAATTCCCTCACTCAAAATTTTTTCCACCTTGTCACCCATTCCGGGCTTCACCCAGTGGCTGGATGCAGGCGCGCCCCTGCCCGAAGAAAAGCTCAGCCCTGCCCAGACGCGCAAATGGCAAGAGGCGCAAAAAAGCCTTGCAGTCGGCAGCATGGGCTGGGCTGAGCGCATGAAGGCTGGTTGGCATCCTGAACGTTGTGACGAGGCTGAAAAAGCCGCCCTCATGCGTTTGTGTTCGCTGTACTTGATGTTCAAGACACCTGAACCCCGGGGCGATGCTGTTGGTAAATTCCACCTGAGCAACGGGGCCACGCTGCACCAGATCAATTGGGCCGCTGACTTGTCCAAAAAAGGCCTGCAACATTCAGCCGGCATCATGGTCAATTACCTGTACGAGCTGGACAAGGTTGAAGAGCAGCACGAGGCCTTCAGCAACAAGAGCGTGCGTTATTCACGCGGGGTGGAGAAGCTGGTTTAACTTGAACTCAAGTGCCTGTCTGGAAAATTCAGCATGACCCATCCCCTTCTGGCCAAAATCAACGATGGCACCTACGCCCTGCACGATGGCAATGGGCTGCATGTGGGCAACTTCAAGTGGATCAACGGCCAATGGAAGTTCAAGGCCGTGGGTTATGGACCTGAAGGCCAAGTGATGCCAGGCCATGGGCCTTTGACGGATCGGCACAACACCCCTTTTGCGCAACTGGATGAAGCCACCATCCGCACCCATTTTTTCAAGGAGTGACCATGTTCAAAGTCCATGCCGTTCCCCCGGAGCGCTTGCCCGAGTTGTTGTGTGTCATGCCCAAGGCCGAGTTGCACATTCACATCGAAGGCTCGCTCGAGCCTGAGTTGATCTTTGCCTTGGCCCGGCGCAACGGCGTGAGCCTGCCTTATGCCGACGTGCAGGCGCTGCGCAATGCCTATGCATTCACCGACTTGCAAAGCTTTCTGGACCTGTACTACGCCGGCGCCAGCGTGCTGCTGCATGAGCAGGATTTTTACGACATGGCGTGGGCGTATTTTTTGAAAGCCAAGGCCGACCATGTGGTGCGCGCCGAGCTGTTTTTTGACCCACAAACCCACACGGCCCGGGGCGTGCCCATGGCCAGCGTGATCGAAGGCCTGAGCCGTGCTTGTCGCGATGCCCATACGCAGCTAAACATCAGCGCTGATTTGATCTTGTGTTTCTTGCGCCACCTGTCCGAAGAAGACGCCTTGGCCACGCTGGAAGAAGCCATGCCTTGGCGTGAGCACTTCATTGGCGTGGGCCTGGATTCGAGTGAGCTGGGCCACCCGCCAGAAAAGTTTTCCCGAGTGTTTGCGCGTGCCCGTGAGCTGGGTTTGCATGTCGTAGCCCATGCGGGTGAGGAGGGACCACCCGCCTACATCTGGAGTGCCCTCGATGTTTTGAAAGTGGAACGCATCGACCACGGTGTGCAAGCCAGCCACGACGCAGCCCTGATGAAGCGCCTGGCCGACAGCCAGATGCCGCTCACAGTCTGCCCGCTGTCCAACCTCAAGCTGTGCGTGTTCAAAAGCCTGGCCGATCACAACCTGGGCCAGATGCTGGAGGCCGGCCTGTGCGTGACGATCAATTCCGATGACCCGGCCTACTTTGGCGGCTACCTGAACGACAACTACCTGCAGACCTTTGCCGCCCTGCACCTGAACGCGCAACAAGCCTACAAACTGGCCGCCAACAGCATCGAGGCGAGCTTTGCACCCGAGGCAGACAAGCACCGCTGGATGCATGAGTTGAAAGCGTGTTTCTTAAGGTTTGCGGAGCAGGATTGAGTTTTTGCCTGTCAAAATGACGAGATGCTCAAGCAAGAATCCCAGCACACAGAATGGAAAGAAACCTGGCGCGATGACTATCTGCGCTGGGTTTGTGGATTTGCCAATGCACAAGGCGGGCGCTTGCTGCTTGGGGTGAGTGACAAGGGGCAAGTGGTGGGCTTGTCCGGTTCGGCCAAGCTACTGGAAGACTTGCCAAACAAGGTGCGCGATTTGTTGGGCATCGTGGTGGACGTGAACCTGCATGCCGAAGGTGATTTGCCCTACATCGAGTTGGTGGTTCAGGCCTACCCCAACCCGATCAGCTACCGCGGCCATTACTTCATGCGCAGCGGCAGCACGCTGCAAGAACTCAAAGGCGCGGCGCTGGACCGCTTTTTGCTGGGTCGCCAAGGACGGACTTGGGATGGTGTGCCCATGCCCCAATTCAGCCTGGCCGATGTATCGGCCACTGCCATTGCGCGGTTTCGCCAACTGGCCCAGCGAAGCGGACGGCTGGATGCCGAGACGCTGGCTGAGAGCGATGCCCTGCTGCTTGACAAGCTGCGTTTGAAAGACGGCGCCTATTACAAACGCGCCACGGCTTTGTTGTTTGCCCAAGACCCCCAGCGTTTTGTGACGGGCGCTTTTGTGAAGGTGGGTTACTTCGAGTCAGAAACTGAACTGCTGTACCACGACGAGGTGGAAGGCGATTTGTTCCACCAGGTCAAAAACACGCTGGATCTGCTGCTGACCAAGTACCTGAAGGCGGTCATTTCCTACGAGGGCATTGTGCGTGTGGAGACATTCCCGGTGCCCCGTGCCGCACTGCGTGAGGCCCTGCTCAATGCGCTGGTGCACCGCGACTACGCGGTGACTGCGCCGGTGCAGATCAGGGTGTACGAAGACCGTTTGCGCATTTGGAACCCTGCGGTGTTGCCCGAGGGTTGGACCATGGAGACGCTGTTGGGCTCGCATTCGTCCAGCCCATACAACCCAGCCATTGCAAATACATTTTTCAGGGCCGGCGAAATTGAGGCTTGGGGCCGTGGTGTGGAACGGATTTTTGCGGCATGCGCGGCGGCGGGTACACCCAAGCCGGTGTTGCGGTATGAGCCCTTCGACATGTGGATGGAATTCTCGTTTGAACCAGGGTATTTGAAGGTGCTCAGGGCTGGGCGGGGGCAGAACGAACAAGCTGAGGCCCAAGTCACCCCCCAAGTCACCCCCCAAGTAACCCCCCAAGTCACCCCCCAAGTAACCCCCCAAGTCACCCCTGAGATTTTCAGGATGCTAGCGGCCATCGATGGCGAGATGACGCGCGCCGAAATCATGGTCGCTTTGGGCTTGCGAAATACAAAGCATTTCCGAACTCATTACCAACAAGCAGCGGTTTTCAGTCAGTTGATTGAAATGACGATTCCGAACAAACCCAACAGCCGACTCCAAAAATACAGACTGACTCAAGAAGGTCGGCGCTTGCTTGTTGGGCGGGGTTAAAAAAACACCTCGGAGAACCGTGATGCGTTTGGCCTTTGTTTCAGATATTCATGGCAATTTGGCGGCCTTGGACGCAGTGATTGCCGATATGAGCTGCCGAAAAATTCAGTGTGTGGTGAATTTGGGGGACAGCTTGAGCGGCCCATTGCTGCCGCTTGAAACTGCAGACCGACTTCAACAGCTGCCTTGGCTCCATGTCGCTGGCAATCATGAGCGCCAGTTATTGCGCTTACCCATAGAGCGTCAAAACTTATCCGATGCATACACTTCGAGTCAATTGGATCCAATTGTCAAAAGTTGGTTGGCGGAGCATGCTGATCCGTCGGACCCCCGCCTGCACAATGCAAAAATTTGGCCTGAACATTTGGGCCATGATGTGGCGCTATGCCATGGCAGCCCTCGCAGCGACATTGAATATTTGTTGGAAACACCGGAAGGCGAAACGGCCCGATTGGCGAACGTGATGGAGATTGAAGAGCGTTTGGAGGGGCGGATACCTGAAAACGTCACCTTGCTGGCCTGTGGGCACAGTCATGTGCCGAGGACGGTTCGTTTGAGATCCAAGTTGCTCATCATCAATCCGGGCAGTGTGGGTTTGCCTGCTTACGATGACGATCACCCTTACCCTTTGTCCAAGTTCCATCGCATAGAGAACGGAAGCCCCGATGCACGTTATGCGGTGGTCGAAAAATCTGGTGGGGACTGGCATTGTGAGTTGATCAGCGTGCCGTATGACCATGAATCCATGGCGATTTTGGCCGACAAGCGTGAACGACCGGATTGGGCTCATGCCTTGAGAACTGGGTGGATGCCCAGGGTTTGAATCATGGAGGATTGAACATGTTGTTTGCCGTTTTGTTCACTGATCGACCCGACCAAGCCGCTTTGCGTGCCACCTATTTGCAGGCCCATATTGACTGGGTGGCGGCGCACCAGGCGCAAGTGCGCGTGGCCGGCAGTTTGCGCGAGCAGCTTGGACAGGTGCCCAAAGGTGGCTTATGGATCGTTGAGGCCGAGTCCAAGGACCTTGTTCATCAACTGATGCAGACCGACCCCTTCTGGACTTGTGGACTGCGCGAGAGCGTGGAGGTTCTGCATTGGAACAAAGCGCTGGACCAGCAAGTGCTGGTATGAGTCACTTGTTGATGGCTGTGGGTGCATGCTTATCTGCGATAAAATTCAGTCCATGTTGAATTCTTTTTGTTTAATAAATCTTGTGAGCATCGTCTGCGCTCCACCAGCGCGTGGCATGTCTTCGTGGGTTTGTTTGCGCAAGCGGTTCAACATGTTTACCACCACAACCAACGCGGCCACCTGAGTTCGCGCGGGTGGCCTTCCTGGCTGCCCACTGGTGGATTTCCAAACAAACCAGCTTCGGCAGCTGGATTTAACTGTTTGGAGATTTTCATGATTCATGGTTCTTTGTTTTCTGCGGCATCGGATGTATCTGGTGTATCTCGCGATTGCGCTTTGCGTGTTGGCTTGATAGGCGCGGGCGTGGTGGGCTCTGGCACTGGCCAGGTGCTGGCACGCAATGCCGACTTGATTGCCCAACGCGCAGGTCGGCCGATAAGGCTGGTCATGGCCACTGCACGCAATTTACTCAAAGCGGCACAAGTGCTTGGGCCGGATGTAGTCTTGGTCGGTGATCCCTTGACCTTGGTGCGTCACCCGGACATCGATGTCGTTGTGGAGGTCATGGGCGGGGTGACACTGGCCAAAACACTCGTGATGGAGGCCATTGCCCACGGCAAGCATGTGGTCACGGCCAACAAAGCGCTGCTGGCCGAACATGGGTCAGAGATTTTTGCGGCGGCAGATGCACGAGGTGTGATCGTGGCCTATGAGGGTGCTGTGGCTGTGAGCATTCCCATCATCAAGTCCCTGCGTGAGGGCTTGGCAGCCAACCGCATCCTTGAAGTGGTGGGCATCGTGAACGGCACGACCAACTTCATCTTGACCCAAATGCAAGAAGCGGGGCTGAGCTTTGAGTCAGCTTTGAACCTGGCCACTGAGCTTGGGTATGCCGAAGCTGACCCGACGCTGGATGTGTCCGGTATGGATGCTGCTCACAAAACGGCCTTGCTGGCCTGCCTCGCCTTTGGGGCCGACGTGCCTTTTGATCAGGTGCATGTGCAAGGCATCGCCAGCTTGGACCCTTTTGAAATGGTGTGTGCCCAAGCGCTGGGTTACCGTATCAAGTTGTTGGGCATGGCCAGGCAGAAGACCGATGCTCTGGAGGTGCGGGTGCATCCGGCCTTGGTGCCCGAGAAGCATTTGCTGGCGCATGTGCAGGGCTCAATGAACGGCATTTGGGTGAATGCGGATGCGGCAGGGCCAACGTTCCATTACGGTGCTGGTGCGGGATCACAAACCACGGCCTCTGCGGTGGTTGCCGATTTGATGGATGTGGCCCGGCAGGGGTCAGTTGGCATGTCTGCACGGGTGCCGCATCGTTCGGTGCCATCAGAGTTGATTCGGTCATGGCCCATCATGCCCATTGGCCAAGTGGTTTCGCGGCATTACCTGCGGTTTGAACTGGGTGGGCGCCCTGACTTGTTGTCTTGTCTGCCACGGTGTCTGCAGGAGTCAGGTGTAAAGGTTCAGCAGTCGGCGCATGTCCAGCATCCAGAAGATGCCATGCAAGATGCATGGGTGGTGCTGACGTCATCGCTCTCGGGTGATGTGCTGGCTGATAAATTGGCCTTGTTGAAGCGCAGTGCTAAAGGCCTTGAGCCCGCTGCTGTCTGGCGCGTGGAGGATTTGAATTTGTGATGAACTTTTGAGGAGCAGGACTTGCCCGCCATGTAAAATTCAACCCCTAAGCCCGCCGCCCCGGCGGGCTTTGTTTTGTTCAATCTTCGGGGCCATGTAGAGGACTACCATGTATAAAAACCTCGCTGCCACGCTCGTGGCCGCCTGCTTTTTCTTATCCGCCGTTCAGGCACAGACGCCTGTTCAAGCGCTAACCCAAACTCCCAAAAAACCCACCGCGCCCATCAAGGCCGGTTTTGTCTATGTCTCGCCCATCACCGAGGCGGGCTGGACGCGGCAGCACGACGAAGGCCGCCAGGCCGTTGAAAAGGCTTTGGGCGATCAGGTCAAGACCACCTTTGTGGCCGATGTGCCTGAAGGCGCTGACGCCGAGCGCGTGATCCGCGACCTGGCCAGGCAGGGGCACCAAATCATCTTCACGCCCAGCTTTGGCTACATGGAGCCCACGCTCAAGGTGGCCAAAGAGTTTCCGAACGTCAAGTTCGAATCGGTCACCGGTTTCAAGACGGCGCCCAATGTGGCCGCCTCGAATGCGCGCTATTACGAAGGCCGTTACCTGGCGGGCATCGCGGCAGGGCGCATGACCCAATCCAATGTGGCCGGGTATGTGGCGGGCTTCCCGATTCCCGAGGTGCTGCAAGGCATCAATGCCTTCGCTTTGGGCATGCGCTCGGTCAACCCCCAAGCCACTGTCAAGGTGGTCTGGCTGAACGTCTGGTTTGACCCGCCCAAAGAGCGCGAGGCGGCCATGGCCTTGTTCAACCAGGAGGTGGATGTGATCGCCTTTCACACCGGCTCCACGGCGGTCATGGCTGCCGCGCAAGAGCGCGGCAAGATGGCTGTGGCCTACCACTCCGACATGCGCAAGGTGGGGCCGGATGCGCAGATCATGGCCGTGACCCACCAGTGGGGCGATTACTACACGGCACGGGTCAAAGCCGTCATGGCCGGTACCTGGACTGCTGGCAATGTCTGGGGTGGCGTGAAAGCGGGCATGGTCCGGGTGGGCGACTTTGGCCCCAAGGTGCCCAAGGCTGTGCAGGATGAAATCCTGGCCAGGCAAAAGGCCGTCGGCACGGGCAAGCTTTTGCCCTTTGCGGGCCCGATCACCGACAACGAAGGTAAAGTGGTTTTGCCTGCCGGTCAAGCCTTGACCGATGCCCAGATCCTGAACATGAATTACCTGGTGCAGGGCGTGGTCGGGCGAGTTGGCCGATGAGCGGCAGCCCGGGCAGGGATGTCTGGGCAAGACCTTAAAATAGAACGATTCACACAAAGGCACACCATGAGCATCAAGAGCGACAAATGGATCCGCCGCATGGCTGAGCAGCACGGCATGATCGAGCCGTTTGAGCCCGGTCAGGTCCGCCTCAATGCAGCGGGTCAAAAAATCGTCAGCTACGGCACCAGCAGTTATGGCTACGACATCCGCTGTGCGCCCGAGTTCAAGGTGTTCACCAACATCTACAGCACGGTGGTCGACCCCAAAAATTTCGATGAACGCAGTTTTGTGGACATCGAGGGGGACGTCTGCATCATTCCACCCAACAGTTTCGCGCTGGCCCGCACGGTGGAATATTTCCGGATTCCGCGCAATGTGCTGACCATTTGTCTGGGCAAAAGCACCTATGCCCGTTGCGGCATCATCGTGAACGTGACCCCCTTTGAGCCCGAATGGGAAGGGTATGTCACCCTCGAATTCAGCAACACCACACCCCTGCCAGCCAAGATTTATGCGGGGGAGGGCTGTGCCCAGGTGCTGTTCCTGGAGAGCGACGAAGTGTGCGAAACCAGCTACAAAGACCGTGGCGGCAAGTACCAAGGGCAGGTGGGCGTGACCTTGCCCAAAACCTGAAATGGGGCCTGCCGGCCCAAAATGCGACAATCACAGGTTAATGACCGATTCTTTTTCAAATTTATCGCTGGCGCCTACGCTGGCACGAGCCGTAGCCGAAATGGGCTACGAATCCATGACCCCTATCCAGGCCCAAGCCATCCCAGTGGTGTTGACGGGCCAGGACGTGATGGGCGCAGCCCAAACGGGCACCGGTAAAACGGCGGCTTTCTCGCTGCCTTTGCTGCAGCGGCTGCTCAAGCACGAAAACCCCTCCACATCCCCTGCACGGCACCCGGTGCGTGCCCTGGTGTTGCTGCCCACACGTGAGCTGGCTGACCAGGTGGCCCAGCAGATCAAGTTGTACGCCAAATACACCCAGTTGCGCAGCACCGTGGTGTTTGGCGGCATGGACATGAAGCCCCAGACCCTGGAGCTGAAAAGAGGTGTCGAGGTGCTGGTGGCCACGCCAGGCCGTTTGCTGGACCACATTGAGGCCAAAAACGCGGTGCTCAACCAGGTGGAATATGTGGTGCTGGACGAGGCCGACCGCATGCTGGACATCGGCTTTTTGCCCGATTTGCAGCGCATTTTGAGTTTCTTGCCCAAGCAGCGCACCACGCTGCTGTTCTCGGCCACCTTCTCCCCCGAGATCAGGCGCCTGGCGGGCAGTTACCTGCAAAACCCGGTGACCATCGAGGTGGCCAGACCCAACGAAACCGCCTCCACCGTCGAGCAGCGTTTTTACGCCGCCCAAGACGACGACAAGCGCCGCGTGATCCGCAAGGTGCTGGCCGATCGCGGTATCAAGCAGGCCTTCATTTTTGTGAACAGCAAGCTCGGATGTGGCCGTTTGGCCCGTTCGCTGGAGCGTGAAGGCCTCAAAACCGCAGCCCTGCATGGCGACAAGAGCCAGGACGAGCGCCTGAAAGCCCTCGAAGCCTTCAAGCAAGGTGAAGTTGATTTGCTGGTCTGTACCGATGTGGCCGCGCGCGGTCTGGACATCAAGGATGTGCCGGCGGTGTTCAACTTTGACGTCCCCTACAACGCCGAAGACTATGTGCACCGCATTGGACGCACGGGCCGTGCCGGTGCTTCCGGCTTGGCGGTGACCTTGGTCAGCCCCTCGGATACCCGTTTGGTGGCTGACATCGAAAAGCTGATCAAGAAAAAGCTTGAGGTTGAAACACTGCAACTCGAGACCGCTCCAGCCGCAGGCCCCGCGCCTGAAAAATGGGGTGAGCGTGCCGAGGACCGCCCCCGTGCGCGTGCTTTTGAAGGCCGTCGGCGAGAGCATGACCCCCGTGACGCGCTGGACACGCCGAATGAGCGCCGTGGTGGTTTCCGCCCTGCACCGATCAACCGCGACCCGTTTTTCCAGAAACCTTACGAAGCCCCCACTTCGGACACGCCGCCCAGTTGGGAGCCGATCGGTCCTAAAACCGTTCGCTCATCGATTTCTGCCAACATCAAGCCCAAACGCAAAGTGGCCGCCTTGTTCAAATCAGTCGAGTGATCGGGTTGGAAGCCCGGTCTTTACACGGGCTTCAAACCCTTGCCATGTGACGCTGTCAAAATCTGCGGATGCGTGACATCTGCTCCAAAACCTCATTTTTTTCCATTCCGGACGGCCTGACCGGGACCTTTGGGTCTTTGTCACCGGTTTCCTCGGCCGTGGCGCTTGTTTTCCTGGCAGCGCCCGCCTTCACTATCGCGCAAACCCCATCGACACCACCGGCCGCAACAGACCTCGGGCAGGTCGAAATACGCAGTAACCGAAACAACGACACCGAAGTGCGGCGGGAATCCACGGCATCCAAGATCGTGATCGGCCGCGAAGAGATTGAAAAGCAAGGCGATGCGACCCTGGGTGAGGTGCTCAAACGCTTGCCAGGCGTGACGGTGCAAGGTGCACCAGGCCGAGGTGGCGCGATCCGCATGCGGGGTTTGGGCGGTGGGTACACCCAAATATTGCTGGATGGCGAACGCATGCCACCGGGTTTTTCGGTCGATTCGCTGACTCCCGAGCAGGTGGAAAGAATTGAAATCTTGCGTGCGCCGACGGCTGAAACCGGCGCCCGTGCGATTGCCGGCACCATCAACATCGTGCTGCGCGAAGGGCAAAAAGCCAACCCGGACGACTTGAAACTCACACGCAGTCAGGAGCACGGGCAAGGCTCCAACCAGATCAACTGGGTGCACAACCTCAAAACCGAACCCTTGAACGGCACCTTCACTTTGTCGGCAATGGACAACCGGCGGGCTGATGAAAGTTTGACCGAGATTGATTCGGACTACCGCGATGACCAAGTTCGTTTGTCTGAGTCTTCGGGACGTCGCCAGGGCGTGCACGCCAATGCCCGTTTGCAATGGAAAGGCGAGCAGGGGAAAAGCCTGACCTTGACGCCTTTTCTCATTTATTCCGAATATGCAGCCCAGGGGCGCATCGGTGCCCGGCGGCAGTCGTCCGTAGCCATTACCGACATTGCCTTGATCGACAACCAAAGCAACTACAAGGCGGCACGATTGAACGGCCAGTGGAGTCAGCGTTTGTCGGCTGATGACCGACTGGAACTGCGTTTCGGCTTGGGCCAGTCCAAATACGACCAGCACATCACACAGACTGTGGTCAACAGCACCGGGCTTTTGTCCAATGCGTTGGATGAGCAACGCTTCACTGACCGCAATACCAGCTTGAACGCCAAGTGGACTCGGGCGCTTGACAACGGCCACCAGTGGGTCAGTGGTTTAGAGCACGAAGGTGTCCGGCGGATCGAAGAAGCCAGTGCGGGTGTGGGTGATGAAAGCGGTAATCTGAAGGCCCGCACTGCCCGTTGGGCTGCCTACACCCAAGACGAGTTCAAGATCAATCCGAATTGGTCCGCGCATGTGGGCGTTCGCTACGAAAGCATCTCGACGGAGGGCCAATTGAGTGAGGACTTGAAACGCAATAAAAGCCAGGTCTTGACACCTTTGCTACATGCTTTGTGGAAGCCTGATCCGACCAAACGCGACCAAATTCGCATGAGCCTGACACGCAGCTACAAGACGCCAACTCTTTACAACCTGGTGGCGCCGCTGAGGTATTCACGTGATTACAGTCCGACCGTTTCAGGCAACGTGCCCACTCAGCCTGATCGCTTGGGCAATGCCGATCTCAGGCCCGAACTTGCCACTGGCATTGACCTGGGCTTTGAACGTTACCTGGAGGGTGGAGGCGTTCTCAGTGCCAATGTGTTTCACCGAAATATCAAGGATTTGATCCGCTACCAGACGAGCCTGCAAACGGTGCCTTGGTCCAGCTATGAGCGGTGGGTATCGACACCCCAAAACATCGGCGATGCCTACACCCAGGGCATTGAATTGGAGGCCAAATTCCGCTTGAATCAAGCTTGGGCTGAGGCCTGGCCTGTCGACATCCGTGCCAACACCAGTTTCTTCCGATCCAAAGTCAAAGAGGTGCCTGGCCCCAACAACCGCCTGGACCAGCAACCCGCCATGACCGCCAACCTGGGTGCGGATTGCCGCCTGCGAGGCATGCCACTGACACTGGGTGGCAATGTCAACTGGAACCCCGATTACGACACCCGGCGCAGCCAGGAGCAGTTGTCTTACCAAGGCATCAAGCGTGTGGTCGATGTGTATGGCCTGTGGCGTTTTTCGACTGCCACGGCATTGCGCCTGACTGTCAGCAACTTGTTGCCGCGCGATTACCTGACAGCGACCACCTTCGACAACGGTACGCTGCGTGAGACAGCACGAACCACAGACCGCAACTGGCGCAACGTTCAGCTGCGGCTGGAAATGAAAATCTGATTTCCGGGCGTCACCAAACGTCACCAAACGTCACCAGCGTGTCGCGGGTTTGGCTGCTATGGGTCCGGGCTTGTGCCAAGATGCACACCTCATTCCATTGGAGACTCCCATGCCCATCAAAGACGCCGCCTGGCACGACCGCATGTACAACAACCGGGCGCTGGTGCCTGATTTTGCGGACCATTTCGCCCATTGGACAAACGCATCAGCCCAGGCCCGCGATGCGCTGAAGCCACAAGTCGATGTGCGCTATGGCGACGGCCTCAACGAGACCCTGGACATCTTTCCGGCTGCTCGTGCCGACGCACCTGTGGTGATCTTCATCCATGGGGGCTACTGGCGCAGCCTCGACAAATCAGACCATTCCTTCGTGGCCCCTGCACTTAGGGACATGGGCGCTTGCGTGGTGGTGGTCAATTACGCGCTGTGCCCGGGCACAACCGAGCAGCCCGTGACCGTGCCCGACATTGCCCTGCAGATGGCCAAAGCCACAGCCTGGGTCTGGCGGCACATTGCCGCGCACGGCGGGGATCGCCGCAACATCAGCGTGATCGGCCACTCGGCTGGCGGCCATCTGGCGGCCATGCTGCTGGCCTGCGACTGGAAGAAGCTGGGGCGTGACTTGCCTGCGGGTTTGCTGCGCAAAGCCATGTCGATCTCGGGTCTGTTTGATCTGGATCCTGTGCGCAAGACACTTTTTGTACAGGGTGATCTGAAACTCACCCCGGCCCATGTGCGCATGGCCAGCCCTGCCAAATGGCAGCGACCGGGCAAAGGGGTGCTTTTTACCGTGGTGGGTGGCAATGAGAGCCCTGAATTTTTGCGCCACAACCGCTTGATCCATCAAGCCTGGGGCCCCAAGACCGTGCCCGTGTGCGAGGAGTTGCCAGGCCTGAACCACTTCAGCGTGGTGACCGACCTGACCCGTCCCGGCACGCGTTTGAATGCGCTTGCCTTAGCGCTGATTCAGCGCTGATTCAGCGCTCAGTTTGAGGTGAGGCAACCAGGCCGCTTGATCTCATCAAGCGGCTCGGCATGCCCTGACCATGCTTGACTGTTCAAGCGGGTAAAAAACGCTCGACCAAAAGCGACCAAAACGCCGAGCCAATGGCCACGTTCTTGTCGTTGAAGTCGTAGCCGGGGTTGTGCACCATGCAGGCGCCATGGCCGTCACCTGTGCCATCGCCATTGCCGATGAGTAAATAACTGCCGGGCACTTCTTCGAGCATGAAGGCAAAGTCTTCGCTGCCGTTCAGCGCGCGGCCTTGGCGCACCACTTTGTCAGCGCCCACCAGCTCTTCGGCCACATCGCGTGCAAAGTCGGTTTCGGCCAGATGGTTCACCAGCACGGGGTAGCCGCGCTGGTAGTCGATCTCGGCGGTGATGCCGTAGCTTTGGGCTTGCGCATGGACCAGTTCGGTGATGCGTTTTTCAAGAAGAATGCGCACATCGCGGTCCAGCGAGCGCACGCTCAAGCGCAGCTTGGCGGTCTGCGGGATCACGTTGTTGGCCACGCCTGCATTGAACGCACCCACCGTGATGATGGCCATTTGTTGTGGGTCGATGTTGCGCGCCACGATGCTTTGCAAGCCCATGACAATGGCCGACCCGGCCACCACAGGGTCTGCGGCCACATGCGGCATGGCGCCGTGTCCACCCTTGCCGTGCAAGGTGATGGTCACGTTGTCCGACGATGCCATGGCCGAGCCATCGCGCAACACCAGGTGGCCTTGCGGGTGGCTGGGCATGTTGTGCATGGCAAAGATGGCGTTGCACGGGAACTGCTTGAACAGGCCGTCTTCCATCATCTTTTTGGCGCCGCCCAAGCCTTCTTCGGCGGGCTGAAAAATCAGGTTGACGGTGCCGGAAAACTCGCCTTGTTGTGCAATGTGCTTGGCCGCTGCCAGCAGCATGGCGGTGTGACCGTCATGGCCGCAGGCATGCATGATGCCCACGTTGCAGCTGGCATAAGGCAAGCCGGTGGCTTCGTCGATGGGCAAGGCGTCCATGTCGGCACGGATGCCGATGCTTTTGCTGCCCGTGCCCTTTTTGATCTGGCCTACCAGGCCAGTGCCGCCCAGACCGCGCGTGACTTGGTAACCCCAGGCGCTCAGTTGCTCGGCCACCAGGTCGCTGGTGCGGTATTCCTTGTAGCCCATCTCCGGGTGCTTGTGGATATCGCGGCGCACGGCGATGAATTCATCGGCCTGTGCATGCAGGGCGTGCAGTTTGTCGTGCAAAAAAGCCTCGCTGGGAGCGTTCATGAACTGACCTCTTGTGATGAGAATGGTTTATTGAGGTTGCAGGTTAATCGATTTGGCGATGGCGCGGTAGCGTTCAATTTCGCTTTGGTACACACGGGCCAGTTCGGCCGGGGTGCGCGAAGGCAAGACCACGTTGCCACTGCCTTCCAGTGCTTTGCGGTTTTCGGGCACTTCTGCTGCCGCATAAAAAGCCTTGTTCAGCGTGTTGACCACGGCGTCCGGCGTGTTTTTGTGCACTTGCACACCGGCCCAGATGTCAAAGTCCATGGCTTCCATGCCCTTCATGGCCGCCATGGCGGGGAATTGTTTGAACAAGGCATGCGGTGTTTTGGAGGTCACGGCCAGGCCCTGGATTTTGCCGTCCATGATGGTGGCGGGGATGGAGCCAGCCATGGGCAGAAAAGCCATGTCGATCTGGCCCCCCATCAGGTCGGACAGCAGGGGCGCAATGCCCTTGTAGGGGATGTGCAGCATTTGGACCTTGGTGATTTGAGAGAATTTCTCGCCAATCAGGTGGTACAGCGAACCGGGACCCACGCTGCCATAGCTCAACGGCTTGTCTGTGCTTTTGCGTGCCAGCGCCAGCAGTTCGTCCACGGTCTTGACGTTGAGCGAGTTGCGCACAGCCAGGATGGTGTTGGTGGTGGCAAATTGCGCGACCAGCTTGAAGTCTTCGGATTTGTACTTGACGCCCTGGATGGCCATCGGGGCCAGCACCAGCTCCATGGGGCTGCCCAAGCTCAGGGTGTAGCCGTCGGCCGGTGCGTTGACCAGCTTGCTCAGGCCGATGGCGCCACCGGCACCGCCGATGTTCTCGATGATCATGGTCTGGCCCAATTTGGCCGCTGCGTCGGGTTGAAGCTTGCGAGCAAAAAAGTCAGAGGGGCCACCGGCCGGGTAGGGCACGATCAGGCTGATGGTTTTGGCGGGGTAGGTCTGCGCCCAGGCGGGGCACAAAGCGCTGGCTGCGACGAGCAGGCCACCGAAAAGGGTTTTGAAGTTCATGTTGTCTCCTGTTGGATGTTGGGTTTTGAATGGTCCGAAAACCATGACCAGATCGTAAGAAGTCAAATTTCATGTGTCCAATGACTTATTTTTGTGATTTTCATTCGTAAAATGAATGTATGAACCTCAAGCACCTGGCCCATTGGTTGGCTTTGGCAGAAACCGGCTCGTTCAGCCGGGCTGCCGAAAAGTTGCACATCACCCAGTCCGCGCTCAGCCGCAGCATTCAGGTGCTGGAGGAAGAGCTGGGCGGCCCCTTGGTGGACCGTGTGGGCAAAAAGAACGAAATGACGCCTTTGGGTGTGTCCGTGCTGGAGCGTGCACGGCGCATCGTGCACGAGGCGCAAGAACTCAAACAGGGCGCTGCCTTGCTGCAACAAGGCGGCATGGGCAAGCTGCGTGTGGGGCTGGGGTCAGGCCCCGGGGCCATGCTGATGACGCCCTGGCTGCAGTACATGGCCGAGCACCACCCCTCGGTGCAGGTGACCGTGTCGCGCGGGTCGACCGAGTTGCAACTGGTGCAGCTGCGAGAGCGGCAACTGGATGCCTTGGTGGTCGATGTGCGGCGGGTGGCGGCAGCGACTGACCTGAACATGGCGCACATCGTCGAGATGCGCGCCGGGTTTGTGTGTCGCAAAGATCACCCGATTCTCAGCCTGCACCCCGGCAAGGTGCCATTCGATGCCGTGTTGGCCTACCCGGTGGCGTCGACCCCGCTGTCGCAAGAGGTGGCCCGCATTTTGGTGGACCATTACGGCCCTCGCGCCAACCCTGCACAGATGACCACCTTGCAGTGTGAAGAAATCGCCAGCCTGATCGATGTGGTGCAGCAGACCGATGCGATCTACCTCGGTATCCTGGGGGCGGCGCGTCGCGGCCTGGCCGATGGCTCGCTGGTCGAGCTGGCCCTGGACCCGTTGTTCAGCGGCGAGGCGCGGCTGGCCCTGGTCACCCTGGCAGGCCGCACCGAGTTGCCGATCATGGCGGTGTTCAGGGCATTTGTAAGCAGTCGGCTGGGCGACTGAAGGCAGCAAGGAATGGACATGCAAGAGTGGTTGGCCCCCCTGGGGGTGGTTTTGTTGGGCTACACGGTACTGGGGCTGACAGGCTTTGGTTCGGCCTTGGTGGTGGTGCCCTTGCTGGCTTGGCATTGGCCATTGCCTGAAGTGGTTGCGCTGACCTTGTTGATGGATGTGCCCGCATCGATGCTGCACAGTGGCCTGAACTGGCGGCAGGTGCAATGGCGCGAACTGCGCAGTCTGCTCCCGGGCATGGTGCTGGGTACGCTGGTCGGGTTGTGGCTCATGCAACACATGAACACCCAGTGGCCCCTGGTGTTGCTGGGTCTTTATGTGGCGGGCGTGGGCATCCATGCCCTGCGCCCCAAGGCTGAGTTGGCCCAACCCAAGCCAATATTCTGGGCGTGGCCTGTGGGTGGAGCCATTGGCTTGGTCGAACTTCTTTTTGGCACGGCTGGCCCTCTGGTGGTGGCCTGGCTCAGTCAACGTGTGGCCGACGTGCAGCAAATGCGTGCCAGCACGCCGATGATCATTGCGACTGCCGCAACCACCGTGTTGGCCGGCATGGCGTGGGAGGGGCGTTTGTCAAGCGAGGTGCTATGGCAGCGTTGGGCGGCGTTGATTGGCCTGGCATTGACCGGCGTGTGGCTGGGCCATCGCTTGGCGCACCGTGTGCCTGTGGCCAAACTGCGCCAGATCATTTGCGCCTTGCTGGTGGTCAGCGGTCTGATGCTGGTGCTGGGGGCCTTGCGCTAAGCCCCGTTGCCAGAAACCTGACCGCATCAGGCGCTCGCCGCTGCGTCCATGGTTTCAAAGCCCGTGACACCCTCCACGCCACACCCTCCACGCCACACGCGGCAAGGTCATGGGGTGGCTCACATCAGCAGGTGTTCACCCGCGTTGTCGCCACCCAAAGTCACATAGTTCACCTTGCGGATGTCCATCAGTTTGGTGCCGCCGGAATAGCTGATCGAGCTTTGCACGTCCTGCTCCATTTCGATGAGCGTGTTGACCAGCTTGCCCTTGATCGGCTCCAGAATGCGCTTGCCTTCAACGTGCTTGTACTCGCCCTTGTTGAAGTCGCTGGCTGAGCCGTAATATTCCTTGAACAATTCGCCATCGACCTCCACAGTTTTGCCAGGCGACTCTTCGTGGCCAGCAAACAGCGAGCCGATCATGACCATGCTGGCACCAAAGCGGACGCTCTTGGCGATATCGCCATGGCTGCGGATGCCCCCGTCGGCAATGATGGGTTTGGTGGCCACGCGGGCACACCACTTGAGTGCCGACAGTTGCCAGCCGCCTGTGCCAAAACCGGTTTTGAGCTTGGTGATGCAGACCTTGCCCGGGCCCACGCCCACTTTGGTGGCGTCAGCGCCCCAGTTTTCCAGATCGATCACGGCTTCAGGCGTGGCCACGTTGCCCGCGATCACAAAGCTGGTGGGCAGTTTGGCCTTGATGTAGCCGATCATGTCGCGCACGCTGTCGGCATGGCCGTGGGCGATGTCGATGGTGATGTATTCGGGCACCAGGCCGGATGCGGCCAGTTCGTCCACGGTGGCCCGGTCAGGGGCTTTGACACCCAGCGAAATGGAGGCGTAGACGCCTTGGGCGTGCATGTCGCGCACAAACTTGACGTTGTCCAGGTCAAACCGGTGCATCACGTAAAAGTAATTGTTTTTGCCCATCCAGGTGCAGATCGACTCGTCGACCACCGTTTTCATGTTGGCAGGCACCACCGGCAGGCGGAATTTGCGGCCGCCCAGTTCGACGCTGGCGTCGCACTCGGAACGGCTTTCCACACGGCACTTGCGTGGCAAAAGCAGGATGTTGTCGTAGTCAAAAATTTCCATGAGAAAACCAAGCTCCAAAAAGGATTCGTTGAAAGAACGAGTGAGCGCTTGGCTTGGCCGGCTTATCAGCCCCTGAAAAGAACCCGTTGCAGGTTCAGGGCAAAAAAAACCGGGCGCAAGAATCTTGGGCCCGGTGGTTGATTCTACCCGTGTTGAAAGACGCGTTGGTTGGGCTGTTGAAGTTCGACTTCAGGGGGGTGCAGCAGCCGAGTGGGGCAGGGCCGGCTTGGTCGCCAGCATGAAGGACAGCGAACCCAGGGCTGCCAGCAAGGCCAGCAGGCTAAAACCCAGTCGGTAATCGCCCGTGAGGTCGGCCAATACACCGGCGATCATGGGGCCGGCAATTTGCCCCAGCGCGATGATGGCCGCCGACAGGCCCAGGATCAGGCCGATCGCGTTGCGCCCGAAATAATCGGCTCGGATGGCCTGCATGAAGGGGCCTCGCAAGCCCCAGGCGATGCCATGGAACACCCCAAACGCCACCAGCGCGGCCATGTGTGTGGCGTAGGTCAGGCACAGCATGCCGATGCCGTGGGCCAGCATGCACAGGGCAGCGACTTTTCTTTTGTCAAACCAGTCGCCCATGCCGGCACCCAGCAGCACCCCGGCCAACTGGCCAAAGGTCATGATCAGGATCACCCAACTGGCGGTGGTGAAGCTGTAACCCAGCCCTTCTTTCATGTGGGTGATGGCGTGTACGTTCACGGCCGATACCACCAGCAAGGCCAAGCCGTGGCCGATTGCCAGCATCCAGAACGCACGGGTTCGCAAGGCTTGCGTCACGGTGAATTCGATTTGTGCGGGGCCCGCAGTGCGGCCCTCGGCCAGGTCGGCAGCGGCAGCAAGGGCCGGGTCGACGCCATCGATGTGTTCCCCGTGGTCTTCGGGGCGTCGGCGGATGATGCCGGCCATGGGCAAGCCGGTCAGCAAGACCAGCACACCCGAGCCCGCGGCCGTGGCACGCCAGCCCCACTGCTGCATGGACCAAGCCATGAGCGGCACCACCAGCCCACCCATGGCCAGGCCCAGGCTCATGATGGACAAGGCCCGGGCGCGGAATTTTTCGAACCACTGCACCAGGGCCACGGACAGAGGAAAGTAGCCCCCCAGGCTGGCGCCGATGGCCATCAAGATGGCGCTGGCATAAAAGCTGCCCACGCTGTCGACCTGGCTGAGCAGCAGCAAACCTGCAGCGAAAAGCACCATGCCCCAGCGGATCATTTTTTGGGGGCCCATCCGGTCCATCACCCAGCCCAGTACCGGGCCGATGATGGCCGCTTCGACCGATTGCAGGGCCGCTGCGCCCGACAAGGTGGTTTTGCTCCAGCCCATTTCGTCAGACAAGACGGCGATGTAAAGACCCAGGGCCTGCGTGAGAAAGGCGGCCAGCAAAAACTGAATGCCACAGGCCGCGCCCACCATGCGCCAACCATAAAAAAGCTTCATTCAGCGGCTCTCGGCAGCGTGCAGCGCCAGTCCAGGCTGCTGGCGCTGTGCCAGCCTTCGTGCCGTTCCGGCTCGGTGCAGGGGGGTGGTGTCATGGGGATTTGATAGCTCATGCGGGGGCGTTGACGTTGTTGCATGGTGGCACGCCATGGCCGCGACCAGTGTCTCGAAGTGGACGGAAAACCGGCCTCGCGGGGCATGCAAAAGACGCAGGCTGGGCCAGGCGAAGGAAGCGATTCGAACTTCCTACAATCAAGGCATGTTGTCTGAACCATCCCCCAACGCTTCGGCGTCTCCCTTGCTTGCCCAGCTCAACGACGAGCAGCACCGGGCGGTGGTCTTGCCCCCTGAGCACGCCTTGATTCTGGCCGGCGCAGGCTCCGGCAAAACACGGGTATTGACCACCCGCATCGCCTGGTTGCTGCAGACCGGGCAGGTTTCGCCGGGCGGCATTTTGGCCGTGACCTTCACCAACAAGGCCGCCAAAGAGATGAAATTGCGGTTGCAGGCCATGCTGCCGGTCAATGTGAACGCCATGTGGATTGGCACCTTCCACGGCTTGTGCAACCGCTTTTTGCGGGCGCATTACCAATTGGCGGGCTTGCCGCAGACCTTTCAGATTCTGGACACGCAAGACCAGCTGTCGGCCATCAAGCGGCTGTGCAAGCAGTTCAATGTGGACGAAGACCGCTTTCCGCCCAAGCAGGTTCAGTACTTCATTGCCGGGTGCAAGGAAGACGGTCAACGCCCGGGCGATGTCCCGGTGCGTGACGATGAAACCCGCCGCAAGGTGGAGCTGTACGAACTCTACGAAGCGCAATGCCTGCGTGAGGGCGTGGTCGACTTTGGGGAGCTGATGCTGCGCTCTTACGAGCTGCTGCGCGACAACAACCATGTGCGTGAGCATTACCGCCGCAGGTTTCGCCACATCCTGGTGGATGAGTTTCAGGACACGAACAAGCTGCAATACGCCTGGATCAAGCAACTGGTCGGCTTGCCGGGCGAGGGGGGTGAGGGGGCTGTGCTGGCCGTGGGTGACGATGACCAGAGCATTTATGCCTTCAGGGGCGCCCGGGTGGGCAATATGGCCGACTTTGTGCGCGAGTTCCAGGTGCGCCACCAGATCAAGCTGGAGCAAAACTACCGCAGCCACAGCAACATTTTGGATTCGGCCAACCACCTGATCAGCCACAACAAGACCCGTTTGGGCAAAACCTTGCGCACGGACCAGGGCGCGGGTGAGCTAGTGCGGGTGGTGGAGTCGCCTTCGGACTTTGCCGAGGCGCAGTGGCTGGTAGAAGAATTACGCCAACTGGTCACGCAAGACGGTTTCGAGCGCAAGGAGATGGCGTTGCTTTACCGCAGCAACGCCCAAAGCCGTGTGCTGGAAACCGCGCTGTTCAATGCGGGTTTCCCGTACCGGGTTTACGGTGGCCTGCGATTTTTTGAACGGGCCGAGATCAAACACGCGCTGGCCTACCTGCGGCTGATGGAGAACCCCAACGACGACACCAGCTTTTTGCGGGTGGTCAATTTTCCGCCACGCGGCATCGGCGCCCGCAGCATCGAACAGTTGCAGGATGCGTCGCGTGCAGCAGGCTGTTCGTTGCACGATGCGGTGAGTGCGACCACTGGCAAGGCCGGTGCCAACCTGGCCGCTTTTGTGGCCATGGTGGACGTGCTGCGTGAGCAGTCCGAGGGGCTGACCTTGCGCGAGATCATCGATCTGGTGCTCGACAAAACCGGCTTGCTGAACCACTACCGGGCCGAAAAAGAAGGCGCCGACCGGGTGGAAAACCTGGAAGAACTGGTCAACGCCGCCGAAAGCTTTGTCACCCAAGAAGGTTTTGGCCGCAGTGCCGTGGCCTTGCCCTCCGGTTCAGCACAGGCTTTGACGCAAAGCCCTGCCAGCCAGGGCCTGTCGGACGATGCCCAGGCGGGTGTCGACGAGTTCAACGAAGACGGTGTGATCATGAGCCCGCTGGCGGCGTTTCTGACGCACGCCTCGTTGGAGGCGGGCGACAACCAGGCGCAAGCCGGTGAAGACGCGGTGCAACTCATGACGGTGCACGCCAGCAAGGGCCTGGAGTTCGATGCGGTTTTCATTTCCGGACTGGAAGAAGGCCTGTTTCCGCACGAAAACGCGATGAACGACTTTGACGGGCTGGAAGAAGAGCGCCGACTGATGTATGTGGCCATCACCCGCGCCCGCAAGCGCTTGTACCTGAGCCATTCGCAAACCCGCATGCTGCACGGGCAGACCCGCTACAACCTGAAAAGCCGCTTTCTGGAGGAGCTGCCGGAGGCATGCCTCAAATGGATCACGCCCAAGCAATCCGGGTTTTCCAACCTGGGCGCTGGCGGCGCAGGGGGTTTTGGCAGCACTTCAGGGGGTGGATCCGCTGGCGCATGGGGCCAAACCCCGGCGCAAAGCCGTCATGCCCGACCCGCCTGGGGCCAAAGCAGCCTGAGCACCGAGACCTACAAAAGCCCGCCCGTGCCGGTGCAAAAAGCCGAGCCTGAGCACGGCATCAGTGCCGGAAAAAGTGTGTTCCACACCAAATTTGGCGAGGGCAAGGTGCTGGCGGTCGAGGGCGTGGGCCCTGAAGCCCGTGCCCAAGTCAACTTTTCGCGCCACGGTGTGAAATGGCTGGCGCTGAGTGTGGCCAAACTCACGGTGGTCTGAGTCTCATGTACCCATTCATTTTGTGAAAACTCGCACCTGCGACCAGGGTGCGCGACTGAACGACAATTTCCCCTTTATTGAGAACCTGGAACCTCAGCATGAAAATCACCCAAGACACCGTTGTCACCATGCACTACAAAGTGGTGAACGCCCAAGGCCAAGTGCTCGACAAGGCCCAAGAGCCCACCTCGTATTTGCACGGGGGCTACGACAACACCTTGCCCAAAATTGAGAAGCGCTGGAGGGCCAGGATGTTGGCTTTGCCATCACCTTGAAGCTGGCCGCTGCCGATGCCGATGCCTTTGGCGAACGCGACGAGAGCCTGGTTCAGACCATTCCCAAAACAGAGTTCCCTCCGGGCGTCAAAGTGGGTGGGCAGTTGCGCGGCCGCACACCCGATGGGCGCGATCAGGTTTTCAATGTGGTGAAAATCAAGGGTGACAAAGTCATTCTGGACGCCAACCACCCTTGGGCCGGACTCAACCTGAGCATGACTCTGAAAGTGCTCGACGTGCGCGCGGCTTCGGCCGATGAGGTGACGCACCGCCATGCCCACGGTGATCACGGGCATCACCACTGAAGCCGAACGCCCCTGATTTTCAGGGGGCAGGGCCGTTGAACCGGTCTGCTCAGACGGGTTCTTCTGGGCTGGCGCTGAAGCAGTCCTGCACGGTGAACAGCATCGATGTGAAAAACATCGCCGCCACCATCATGGCCATGGGCATGAGAACGGCCATCATCAACTGCGGGTCGCCCAGCAAGCCGGCAATGAGCAAGGCCAAGATGCCCGAGCCGGTGAATATACCGATCCAGACCAGGGTATAGACCGAAAAAGCTTTCAGGTTGCGCCAGCAAGCCATGAGGCTGAAAAACAGGCTCTTGCCGGCGGGCAGGCCATGCCAGAACACCAAGGCCGGAGCGTGCCAGAACATCATGGAGACCGGGATGTACAGCACCATCGAAACCCACAAAGCCACTTGAAACGATTCGGTGTTGACCACCTCGGGGGTGATGGGGCTGCCACCGAAATACACCTTGGCAAAGGTGCCGCCATCGGCGAGCATGGACACCAACATGACACCTAAAAACAGCATGGCGTACCAACCGCCCAGATGCAGCATGGATTTTCTCTGAGGCCCTGTTTTCAGCGCAGTAAACAAAACGGCAGGCATGGGGAATTTGCCCTGAATTGCGCTTTGGGTTGCCGCCATCATGCCCAGTGTCAGCGCGGGCAAAATCACCAAGGCCAAGGCGCCACCGATGAAGGGCACCATGGACACCAGGGACACGGTGGCCATGAACAAAAAGAACAAGCCTGACATGGCCAGCGGTTGCCGCCAGAAAGTGCGGACGCCTTGAATGGCCCAATGCAGGCCGGTGCGTGCGGGAACGATTTGCAGATTCATGGTGTCAGTCAATGGCACTGGCCAGTAAAGGGTGGTCAACGCGGCCGCGCAAGACGCGCTCAAAGTGCGTGGGGTCGTGGGGCTTGAGCATGGATGCTTCTCGGGGGAGATGGTAGTCCCACAGTCTTGAAATCCAGAAACGCAAAGCCCCTGCGCGCAAAAGGCCAGGCAGCAATTCACGCTCTGGTGAACTCAATGGCCTCACCTTGCAATAGGCGCGAAGCATGGCGCGAGCCCGATCTGCAGCGTGAAAACCTGAGGGTAAATCGATGCACCAGTCGTTCATGCAGACCGCCAGGTCAAACAACCAGGTGTCGACACCCGCAAAGTAAAAGTCAAAAAAACCGGTCAGCTGCTCGCCTTCAAACATCACGTTGTCGCGAAACAGGTCGGCATGCACCGGCCCACGGGGCAGGGCGGCATAGGCAGAACTCTGTGCCATGTGGTTCTGAAAGGCCAGCTCGCTGCGCAGCAGGGCCTGTTGCGATCCGTCCAGGTGGGGCAGCACCAGAGACACTGTGTCGTTCCACCAGGTCAGGCCACGCAAGTTGGGCTGGCTGCGGTTGTAGTCAGCTGCGGCCAGGTGCATGCGCGCCAGCATGTTGCCCACGGCGGCGCAATGCACGGCTTGCGGTTGCAACTGGCTTTTGCCTTTGAGCTTGTTGACCACGGCAGCGGGCTTGCCACTCAC
>CAIZSE010000117.1 GCA_903935585.1 uncultured Burkholderiales bacterium
CAGAGAAGGCAGGATCCAGGACATCACATCGCGCAGCCAAGTGCTTTCAACAACCCGGGTGTAGGGCACTTTGTAGGTTTCCAACCTGGCTGCCAGCGCGGGCTCGACGCGCACGGTCAGCCAACGGGTCTTGTTGCCGACGGGCTCTTTCAAGCGCCCGACCAAGGTTTGGTCCGAGATGGCCACTTCGGAGATGCGCCCATCGGCCAATGCTTGTTCAAACTGGCTGTAAGGCACGGTTTCGGTGGTCGCAGTGCCTTGCAGCACGCCTTGCAGCCAGAACAGCAACAAGGTCGCAACGACGACGTACGCCAATGTCCAGCTTTGCCGGGGGTTCAGGCTGCTGCCTGCGGAGGGAAGTCTGCTCATGGGTTTGACCGGGCGGGGGTGTGTCAGAACATGTCCATCTGCTGCCTCATGGTGAGCTTCATGGCAATGGCCAAAGCATCGACACCCCGGCGGATTTGCTCGCGTGCCTCGTCGTGAAAAATCAAATGCTTGGGTTTCATCGTGGGTCCTTCCTGGTGCAATCCTTGGCCCGGTTTTTTGCTGAAAAGACAATGCTGAACAAGCCGCCGTCCTGTTCTCTTGCGCTAACGCAATCCAATGGGTAACAGTGGGCTGGCTACCATTTTTCAAGTAATGCCTTGTGGGCCCACTTGCGCTGCAATGGATGCAATGACACCTTCTGCCTTCACATCCGAGCAGGTCTTGGCGCCTGTTGCTGCGGCGCCATGTGCGCCTTTGCCGGCTTCATTCCTGGCACCACAAGCCCTGAGCCAAGCGGTCTTGAAAAGCAAATACCTTCAGCCAGGTGAGCTGACTGCCGGTGATGTCTTTGACCGCGTTGCCAAAGCCATGGCTTCGGTCGAAGCCCCCGACAAGCGAGCCCACTTTGAGGCGGTGTTCCGTCAACACCTGGCAGCTGGGGCCATCGGGGCCGGTCGCATCATGGCCGGTGCAGGCACCGGCATGGCCGTGACGCTGGCCAATTGTTTTGTGCAACCGGTGGGGGACTGTTTGGGTGGGTGCGATGAAGCGGGTTACCCCGGTATCCACGACGCATTGGCGCAAGCGGCCGAGACCTTGCGCCGCGGCGGTGGTGTGGGCTATGACTTTTCCCGTATCCGGCCCCAGGGGGCGCGCATCAACGGCACGGGCTTGAATGCTTCCGGGCCTTGCCGATTCATCGATGCATTTGACAAGTCATGCTCGGCTTTGCAATCCACAGGCGCCCGACGAGGCGCTCAGATGGCTGTTCTGCGTTGCGACCATCCTGACATCCTGGCCTTCGTTGCGGCCAAACAAACATCGGGGCGCTGGACTGGTTTCAATGTCTCGGTTGGCATCACCGATGCTTTCATGCAAGCGGTCGAGCATGACCAGATGTGGGACTTGGTGCACCGCGTCTCACCTCGCGAACTCAGGCCCCCAACTGGCCCGGCCGTCAGCCTGGCCTCTGGCCCCTATGTCAGAGGCGATGGGCTGTGGGTTTACAAAACCTTGCCAGCCCGAACCTTGTGGTCTGCCATCAGCCATGCGGCGCACCACAGCGCTGAGCCTGGTTTGCTGTTTTTGGACACCATAGATCGGGACAACAACCTGCGCGCCATCGAAACCATAGAGGCCACCAACCCGTGCGGTGAGCAACCGCTGCCGTCTTATGGGGGTTGCGTGCTCGGGCCACTCATCTTGCCGCGGTTTGTTCGCAACGCTTTCGCAAGGGGTGGGCCGGCAGCATTTGACACGAGGGCCTTTGCACAAGCCGTGCGTTGGCAAGTGCGTGCGCTGGACAACGTGCTGGACATCACTGCATGGCCCTTGCCACAACAAGCCAGCGAGGCGCGCGCCAAGCGCCGGATCGGCATCGGCTTCACAGGTTTGGGTGACGCCTTGGTCATGCTGGGGCTGCGCTATGACCAACCGCAAGGACGCAAGATGGCCCGAAACATTGCCCAGACGATGCGCGACCACGCCTACACCGCCTCGGTGGCCTTGGCCAAAGAGCGGGGCACTTACCCCTTGTTTGATGCCGATGTTTGCCTGGCCCCCGGCACCTTTGCCAGTCGGCTGTCGCCCGCCTTGCGGGCCTCTGTTCGCAAACACGGTCTGCGCAACAGCCACCTGCTGTCGATTGCACCCACGGGCAGCGTGAGTCTGGCCTTTGCCGACAACAGCTCCACCGGCATTGAGCCAGTTTTTGACTGGTCTTGCGCACGGCACTTCCATGCGTCCGATGGCCATCGCCATCGCTTTGAGGCGCAAGACCATGCCTGGCGCATTTACCAAAGTCTGGGGTCTTCTGCCTTGCGCTTGCCTTCGGCGTTCGTGACTGCTTTGCAAATCCGGCCTGAACACCACATTGCCATGGTGGCGGCTGTGCAGCCCTTTGTGGACGGCGCCATC
>CAIZSE010000118.1 GCA_903935585.1 uncultured Burkholderiales bacterium
CACGATGTAGTTCACATAGTCGGGCATGCGGCGCAAGATGGTGTCGGTCACCGCCTCGGTGCTGTAGCCGCGCTGGTGCTTGTCGCGCCAGAGTTTCTGAATCCATTCCAGGTTGATGACGGGCACCACGCCCACGCGCAAGTCGGGGTGCTGCGCGATGTTGTGCTCGGGCGTGACCACGGCGCCGTGCAAACCTTCGTAAAACAGCATGTCGGTGTCGTTCGGCAGGTCTTCCCAGGGTGTGAACGTGCCGGGATCTTGTTGGTACGGTGCGGCCTCTTCGGCGTTGTGCAGGTATTTGCGTGACTTGCCCTGGCCCGTGGCACCGTAGGTGCGAAACAGGTTTTCAATCTCACCAAAGAGGTTGTTCTCGGCGCTGAAGTGGCTGAAATGTTTGTTACCCTCTTTTTCTGCCTCTGCGCCGCGCTGCTTCATCTCTTTGCGGTCAAAGCGGTGAAAGCTGTCACCTTCGATGATGGCGGCCTTCACGCCTTCGCGGCGAAAGATGTTGGAAAACGTGCGTGTCACCGTTGAGGTGCCTGCGCCCGAAGAACCGGTGATGGCGATGATGGGGTGGCGTTCAGACATGGGAATCTCCTTGTTGTTTTTTCAATCGTTTTGAAATCGGGCTCAGTCGCGGAACAGGCTGCGTTCGGCAAACAGCGGGGCAAAACTGTCTTGCTTGGACGGTTCGGCGTGGTAACGCTCAATGCGCTCGACCTCGTTTTTGGAGCCAAACACCAGGCCAATTCGCTGGTGCAAGCTGGTGGGCTGCACACTCAACATGGGGACTTGTCCCGTGCTGGCGCGGCCTCCGGCTTGCTCCATGATGAAGCCGACTGGATTGGCCTCGTACAGCAGGCGCAGGCGGCCGGGCTTGCTCGGATCTTTGGTGTCGCGCGGGTACATGAACACGCCGCCACGCATCAAGATGCGGTGGGCTTCGGCCACCATGGAGGCGATCCAGCGCATGTTGAAGTCCTTGCCACGCGGGCCGGTTTTGCCGGCCAGGCACTCGTCCACATAGCGCTTGACCGGGGCTTCCCAAAAGCGGCTGTTGGAGGCGTTGATGGCGAATTCCTGGGTGTCTTCGGGCACGCGCAATTCGGGGTGGGTCAACATGAACTCGCCCATCACCGGGTCGAGTGTGAAACCAGCCACGCCATTGCCCACGCTCAGCACCAGCATGGTGGTGGGGCCGTACAAGGCGTAACCGGCAGCAATCTGACGGGTTCCCGGTTGGAAGAAATCAGCCTCGGTCAAAGGCCCGCCTTCGGCGGTGGCATCCGGTGCACGCAGCACACTGAAAATGCTGCCCACCGACACGTTCACGTCGATGTTGCTGGAGCCATCCAGCGGATCAAACACCAGCAGGTATTTGCCCCGGGGGTGTTGCGCTGGAATGTCGTAGGGCAAATCCATTTCTTCAGAGGCCATGCCCGCCAAGTGGCCGCCCCACTCGTTCATGCGGATAAACAGTTCATTGCTCACCACGTCCAGCTTTTTCTGAGTCTCGCCTTGCACGTTGATGCTGCCACCGGCATCGGCCGCGTGGTTGCCGTACATGTCGGCCAAAGCGCCATAGGCGACCGATTTGGCAATGGCTTTGCAGGCCATGGCCACATCCAAAATCAGGGCATTGAAGTCACCACTGGCATCGGGAAAACGGCGACGCTCTTCGATCAGGTACTGCGTCAAGGTGGGTGTGGTGCGGGGGCTCAAGGACATGGGGTCAACACTCTCTGAAGTTTTAAAAATTCTGGAATTCGGAATCCAACTCAAGCCACAGCGGCTTGCTTGAGGGCTTGCATCACACCCCGATAGCCCCCATCGGCGTCGGGCGCACCGAACACGGCGCTGCCCGCCACGCAGGTGTCGGCACCGGCCGCCACGATCTGGGCGATGTTGTCGGTCTTCACGCCGCCGTCCACCTCCAGCACGATGGACTGACCACCTCGGGCCACATGGGTGTTGATGCGCTGGCGGGCCGCTTGCAGCTTGGGCAAAGTCGAGGGGATGAATTTCTGGCCACCAAAACCGGGGTTGACGCTCATGAGCAAGACCACGTCCAAGCGGTCCATCACATGGTCCATCCACTCCAGCGGGGTGGCGGGGTTGAACACCAGGCCCGCTTTGCAGCCGTGGTCACGGATCATTTGCAAAGTGCGGTCCACATGGCGGCTGGCTTCGGGGTGAAAGGTGATGATGTTGGCCCCCGCCTTGGCAAACAAAGGCACCAAGGCGTCCACCGGTTCGACCATCAAATGCACATCGATCGGGATCTGGACATGGGGGCGGATCGCCTCGCACACCAGTGGACCAATGGTCAGGTTGGGCACGTAATGGTTGTCCATCACGTCAAAGTGCACCCAGTCCGCGCCAGCGGCTTCAATGGCGCGGACCTCTTCGCCCAGACGGGCAAAGTCGGCGGACAAGATGGAGGGGGCAATGCGGACGGTGCTCATGCGGTGGCCTTGAAAGCGGATTGGTGCCATTCACGCAACTGCGCCAGCCCCACGCCATCGAGGCTGGGGCAGAGGCGCAATGCGCCTTTGAAATCGTGTTCGGCGGTGAAATCGTTGGGGGTGATGATGGTGGACAGACCCGCGGCCATGGCGGCTCGAAGACCGTTTTCGGAATCTTCAAACGCCAAGCAATGTTCTGGCGCCAAACCCAGGCGTGAGAGGGTTTGCTGGTAGACCATCGGATCGGGTTTTTTGCGCGGCGCGGTCGAAGCGTCTTCGATGACCGAGAAATTCAACTTCCAATCTGGACCGATGGCCTGTCGCAGCAAAGCCGCGATGTTGACGGGCGAGGTGGTGGTGGCAATGGCCAGCCTGAGCCCCGCCGCACTGGCCGCTGACAGCAGCGCCAGCACCCCGGGGCGCATCTGCACCGCACCGTCTTGCACGGCTTGCTCGTAAGCGGCGGTCTTGATCTCGTGCAGGTGGTCAATCGTCTCCTGCATGACCGCACCCGTGATGTCCTTGGGCTGGGTCCCCAGGGTTTGCCAATACGCCTTGATGCGCTCTTTGCCGCCTGAGACGGCCAACAAGCGGGTGTACAGCGGCACATCCCAACGCCAGTCCAGCCCCATCTCGGCGAAAGCCTGGTTGAACGCCGCCAAATGCGCCATTTCAGTGTCGGCCAAGGTGCCGTCGACATCAAAGATCAGTGCTTGCAGCATGGGGTAAGCCCTACGTGGGAAAGAAGGACTCCACTTTAAGAAGGTCTGAGGCTCAGGACAATTCAATATTGGTGATGAGTTAATTAAGTTATTGCTTAACCAAATCCAATCTCAATGCAGAAATTTCTCAATCTTGGCCTCCTGGCTTTGGCCAATTGGAGAGGTCTCAACGGTGTTGGAGCACCAAGTTAGTGGGCTCAGAACTCAAGGTCTCAGACGACCTGCGTCAAAGCCTGTACCGCCTGGTGGTGCGTCAGGAACACTTGGCCACTCAACTCCGCCAGCAAATGGCTGCGCTTCAACCGGTCATGCACGGGGCCCTTGACCTCGGACAGGTGCAGTTGCACACCTGAAGCCTGCAAACGGGCGTTGATGGTTTCCAGGCTTTCGAGTGCGCTGGCGTCAATGTCGTTGACCGCCGAGCATTGCAGCACCACATGCCGCACACCTGGCCGAACAGCCACTTGGGCCGCGATGGTGTCTTCAAGGAAACGGGCGTTGGCAAAGTACAGGCTTTCGTCCACGCGCAAGCCCAAAATGCCCGGCTGCTCCAGCACCGCGTGACGCAGCACATTGCGGTAATGCTCGGTGCCCGGCATCTGCCCGACCACCGCGATGTGCGGGCGGCTGGTGCGATACAGCAGCAACAGCACCGAGGCGCTCACGCCCGCGATCAGCCCGGCCTCTACACCCACCGCCAAGGTCAGGCCAAAGGTCAGGAACAAGGCAATGAAATCGGCCTTGGCGTAATGCCAGGTGCGGGCAAACACCCCGACATCGACCAAGGTGAGCACGGCCACCATGATGGTGGCGGCCAAGGTGGCTTGGGGCAAATGAAAGAGCCAAGGCGTCAAGAACAAGGCCGCCAGCGCCAGCCCCACAGCAGTGTAGATGCCTGCGGCAGGCGTGCGTGCACCCGCATCAAAATTGACCACCGAGCGCGAAAACCCGCCCGTGACCGGAAAGCCGCCGGAGAGGCCTGCGCCCAAATTGCTCAGGCCCAGCGCACGCAGCTCGGCATCGGGGTCGATGCGTTCGCGCCGCTTGGCCGCCAAGGACTGGCCCACCGACACCGACTCCACAAAGCCCACCAAGGAAATCAGCAAAGCGGGCACCCACAAAGCCTGGGCCAGCGCCCATGGGGCGGCCCACCCATTTGTCGATCCACCCGGCAGCGTGAGCAGCGGCAAGCCTTGTGGCACCGTGCCCACCACCCGCACGCCCTGCTCAGCTAACTGCCACACGGCTGACAAGGCAATGCTCAAGAGCAGCACCACCACTGGGGCCGCCTTGGCCGCCAAATCGGCCGCACCCGCAGACACCCCCAAGCGCTTGAGCCCAGGCTTGAGCTGGCGGCGCACCAGCAGCAGCAAAGCCAAAGCCCCCAGCCCCATCGCACTGGTCGGCACATGCAGGCTGGGCAAGTTTTGCCACAGCTGCGGCAGCAGTTGCAAGAGGTTCTTGCCGTGCAGGGGCACACCCAACAAATTCTTGAGCTGGCTGGCCGCGATCAGCAAACCCGACGCCGAGACAAAGCCCGAGATGACCGGGTGGCTCAAAAAGTTGGCCAAAAAACCCAGCCGCGCTGCACCCATCACCAGCATGATGGTCCCACTGAGCAGCGCCAGCATCAAAGCCGCCTCGGTGTACGCCACGCTGCCTTGCGCCGCCACCGCGCCCACACTGGCCGCCGTCATGAGCGAGGTCACCGCCGCAGGCCCCACGGCCAAGGTGCCGCTGCTGCCCATCAAGGCGTATAGCACCAAGGGGGCCATGCTGGCGTACAAGCCCGCCTGTGCAGGCAAGCCCGCCAACAGCGCATAGGCCAGACTTTGCGGGATCAGCATCAGCGTCACCACCACAGCGGCCACCCCATCTGCCGTCAACAGCGAACGGTTGTAACGCTGCCCCCAGCTCAGAATGGGGAACCAGCGCTCAAGTGCCGAACTCACAAAGCGTCTACCGGGATCTTCAGGTAACGCTGGCCGTTGTCTTCGGGCGGCGGCATGTGGCCAGCACGCATGTTGATTTGAACCGAAGGCAAGATCAGCACGGGCATGGACAAATTGGCATCGCGCTTTTCGCGCATGGCCACGAACTCGGCCTCACTCACGCCTTGGTGCACATGCACATTGGCCTTTTTCTGCTCGGCCACGGTGGTCACGCATTGGGGCTGGCGGGTCTCGGGCGGGTAGTCATGGCACATGAACAGCTCGGTGTTGTCCGGCAAGCTGAGCACTTTCTGGATCGACTGGAACAACACGCTGGCACTGCCCCCAGGAAAGTCGCAGCGTGCGGTGCCGTAGTCGGGCATGAACAAGGTGTCGCCCACAAAGGCCACCTGCCGCGCAGGATCGACGCTGGCATCTGTGACCACATAGGTCATGCATGCGGGGGTGTGGCCGGGGGTGTGCAGGGCCTGGGCCTGCAAAGCACCGATCTGAAATTTCTCACCATCGCCCAGCAAGCGGTCGAACTGGCTGCCGTCGCGGGCAAATTCGGTACCCGCGTTGAACAGCTTGCCAAACACGTTTTGCACCGTGGTGATGTGCGAACCAATGGCCAATTGGCCACCCAGCTGCTTTTGCAAATAGGGCGCGGCCGACAAATGGTCAGCGTGAACATGCGTCTCCAAAATCCATTGCACACACAGGTCCAGCGCCTTCACACGCGCCACCAACTGGTCGGCACTGGCGGTGTGGGTGCGGCCCGACTTGGGGTCGTAGTCCAGCACGCTGTCGATCAAGGCGCACTGCCGGGTGCTCAGGTCGGCCAGGATGTGGCTGAAGGTGAACGTGGCTGGATCAAAAAACGATTCGATGTGCATGTGGGCTGAAAGCATGGTGACTTCCTTGGCAGTGGAACAACAAAGGTTCTTGGCACCCCTTGCCGCTGGGCGGCAAGGGGGCAAGCCTTGAATTTACAGGGACTTGGTCGAGAAATACCAGTCCTTCATGGCATAACCCTCACCTTTGCGCTTGGCAATGGCTTCGGGGGTTTTGGGTGGCGGCACGATCACGTCGCAACCGGGCGTCCAGCCTTCGGGGGTGGCGATCTTGTGGGCATCGCTGGTCTGCATGGCTTGCAACAAACGCACAAACTCTTCGATCGAGCGGCCGTTGCTCATGGGGTAGTACACCATGGCGCGAAGCTTGCCCTCGGGATCAATGAAGAAGGTGGCACGCACGGCCTGGGTATCTGCAGCGCCGGGGTGGATCATGCCGTAGGCTTGGGCCACTTCCATCTTGATGTCGTCAATGATGGGGAAAGGAATCTCCACACCAAAGTTGTTCTGAATGCTTTGCATCCAGGCCAAGTGCGAGTAGATGCTGTCGATCGACAAGCCGAGCAATTCGCAGTTCATGCTTTTGAACAATTCGGCACGCTTGGCAAAACCGATGAATTCGGTGGTGCACACAGGTGTGAAGTCGGCAGGGTGCGAGAACAAGATGAGCCACTTGCCTTTGTAATCGGCGAGGCTTCGGGGGCCGTGGGTGGTGTTGGCGCTGAAGGCGGGAGCGGCTTCGTTGATGAGGGGCATGGACATGGCGGGCTTCCTTTGAGGTTAACTATCGGTTTTTGAAATCGAGAAATTTATTCAATCGACAGGGTCAACTGTACATACCCCAGCAGGTATTTGGCATGAGTTATCGCAATGATCGGCATAGTGACAATTGCGACCTTCAAATCGCCCAAATTGATCCATCGCAAGCCCTGAGCACCTTGGACGTGCATGGCCCCAAAACCACAGGCCTCAATGCTTGGCTGGCCCTGCGGCTTTGACCGCCGCGTCAAAGCCACCTTTGGCCTGCCACTCAGCCATGCCGCCTTGCAAGATGCGCACGTTCTCCCAGCCTGCGACGCGCAGCGCAAAACCGGCTTGGGCCGACAGCGACCCGGTGTTGCAATAAATGAGCACAGGCTTATTTTTGGGGATGGTGTTGCGCTTGGCCAGCACCTGACGCCAGTCCATGTTGATGGCACCAGGAATGTGCCCCCTGGCAAATTGCGTCGGGTCACGCGCATCGATCACCACCATCTTGGGCCACTCGTCTTTGGGAATTTGCTCGGCAAAAATCACACCGCCGCCGTAATCCACAAACTCCAGATAGGCCTCCATTTCGTCGGTGGCAATGGCTTTGTTGTCGGCGTGGGCCGCTGAGGCCAACAGCAAGCTGCCAGCAGTAGCGACAGTCAGAGCGAGGATGCGAAAGCGCATGGGTGTCTCCACTTCATCAGGTAATATCAGTCAAAACGAATATTGTCGCTGAACAGCAGCAAGAACTCCAACAAACGCCTCGGCGCACATGTCCAGAGACAAAAACTTCATCGCGCTGTTGCTCACGCTGGCTTTGCACGCAGTCGTGTGGCTGCTGGCCAGTGGCTACCCGTTCCAACACGTCAGCCCACCGCAAGCGCCCAAAACAGCCGAAAACATTGTCTTTTTGGAACTGATCCCGCCGCCGCGCCAGCCGCTGCCTGAACCGCCATCAGCGCCTCCCACAACGCCCATCACTGCACCCGTCACGGTGCCCCCGCCCGACACAGCCTTAGCGGATCAGGCTCCGGCCCCACCGCCCTTGCCCGATCGTCCCCGCGCCAGCATGGCCACACCCCCGCCACCCACCGCCGAAGAATGGGCTTTTGCCGCGAACTACACGAACAAAAACAGCAAGGGCTACCGCTACAGCTGGGGCCAGCAAGTGCGCAGCATGATGGGCACCGCTGTTGAGGGCCCCGACCAGGGCGTGGTGCGCTTTCGCATCGAGATTGCCCCCGATGGCCGCTTGACGCAAGTGCAAACGCTGTGGACCACATCGGCCAAGGCCGAACAACTCGCCCGCCAAGCCATTGAAAACATGCCACCGCTGCCGCCCACCCCCACGGGCCAACCGTTGATTTTTGACAAGACGATTTCGTTTTCACCTTTTGCCAACGACGGGCCGCCCATTTACAGGGACGACTGCAAGCCCGAGCCGCCCGTGTTCCGCAACCCTTTTGCTTGGGACGGCAAATCGCCCCAAGTGGTGGCTGTGCCCACCCCGACCGCCCCACTGGACCCGCAAGCGCTGGCCGACTGCCTGCGCCAGCTGCCCCAAGACAGTGTCGAAGCAGAAAGCGCCAGCGACCAGCGCCTGATGGACCAATGGGGATCGAGCAAAACAGGGCGTTGAGCGCCTCACAGGGCCGGGCCCCGCTTGAACACCCAATCAGTCGTCGTCGCCCAGCTCGGCATCCCAGCCCATGGCTTTGGCGCGTTGCATGGCCTCATCGTGGATACGGGCGTGTTTGGCGGCCAGCTCGGGCGGTAAGCGGCTGGGCAGCTGGCCATAAGGTTCCCAAGCGGTGTGCACCGCTTCAAACAGGTTTTGCAACTCGCCCGCGTGTTTACCGGCAAAGCCATCGCCTTCGGGCAACAAACCAAACACCCAAGCGTCGCGGATGATGCGCCCGGTCATGCTCATGCCGTGGTGTTCTTCGTGGTCGATGCCGGCGTAGGTTTGCTGGCGGCTGTGGATCATGCTCATGGGGTGTCCTGGTTAACGGGTCAGTCCAGCATACAGGACGGGGAGTTTTTCGGGCAGGCGCTCGACCTTGTCGACCACCAGGTAATGGCGTTCGCCAAAAATGCGGCTGACGTATTGATCAGCGCTGGGGTCCAAGCTCATGCAGTAGGTGGTCACACCATTTCGAGCGGCCGCCTCGACGGCTTTTTTGGTGTCGTGGCGCAGGTACTGCGGGTCGCGCACATCCACATCGGCGGGCTCGCCGTCGGTGATGACGAGCAAGAGTTTTTTGCTGCTGCGCTGGGCTTTGAGCGCGGCTGTGGCGTGCCGAATGGCCGCGCCCATGCGGGTGGACAACTGGCCTTGCATGCCCGCCAAACGGGCCTTGGCCAGATCATCGTAGGGCTGATCAAAGTCTTTGAAGCGCCAGTAGTTCACATCGTGGCGGCCATCCGAACAAAAGCCATGGATCGCAAACGGGTCGCCCACCTTCTGGATCGCATCGGCCAACAAAGCGCAGGCCGAGCGGGTCAGGTCCAGCACGGTCTGCTCTTGCCCCGCCACTTTGTCGTTCGTGG
>CAIZSE010000119.1 GCA_903935585.1 uncultured Burkholderiales bacterium
ACAAATCAAACGCCCTCAACATGAAAGCGCAGGCATGAAGCCCGGTCTGTCGCTTCGCATGTCCCAGCACCTGGCGCTCACGCCCCAGTTGCAACAATCGATCCGACTGCTGCAGCTGTCCACGCTGGAGTTGTCGCAAGAAGTCGACCAGATGCTGGACGACAACCCCTTTCTGGAGCGCGCCGAAGAAGAAGCCCCCGCCGAAGCCTTTGGCCTGGACCAGGCAGACACCCATGTCAGCCTGGGCGACCGCGTCAGTGAAAGCGCCAGCTCGTCCAGCAGCAGTGACGACAGCCCCAGCGAAACACGCGACGAAGCCGTGACCGATGTGGCCGAAAGCTGGGACGGCGATGGCAGCGTGGACATGCGCCCCGACGACAGCGAATGGGGTGGCGACGCCGTGCCTCGCCAGAACAACGGCGAAGAAACCGCCGACGCCATTGACCTGGCCCGCAGCAGCGGCTCACTCACCGATTTTTTACACCGCCAGGCCTTGTCGCTGCGCCTGTCCGAAATCGACCGCGCAGCCCTGCGCTTTCTGATCGAGTCACTCAACGACGATGGCTACCTGACCGACACCTTGCCAGAACTGGCGTCCAGCCTGGCGGGCGCCGACGACTTTGAGCAACTGGACGAACTGGTGCACCGCTTCACGGTGGCACTGGGCTTGCTGCAGTCGCTTGAACCTGTGGGCGTGGGCGCACGCGATCTGGCCGAATGCATGCGCATCCAGATCAAGGCCTTGCTGCAAGAAGACCCCGACGACGAGGTCGCACAAGCTGCGCTGGCCGTTTGCGCTCATCCGCTGGAGATGCTGGCCAAGCGTGACTACAAACGCCTGGCCGTGGCATGCGGCTTGGACGAGTCCGTGGTCAAAGCCGCGATCCCGTTCATCGCCAGACTGGAGCCCAAGCCGGGTCGCCCATTTGCTTTGGCCGAGCAGAACATCATCATTCCCGATGTGTTGGTGGTCAACACCAGCAAGACAGCCACGCCCAAGTTTCGCATCCAGCTCAACCCCGATGTGATGCCCAAGCTGCGCGTGCACGACATCTATGCCAACGCGCTGCGCGGCGGCAAGGGCGACAACCACGCCGGCTTGCAGCAGCGTCTGCAAGAGGCACGCTGGTTCATCAAAAACATTCAGCAGCGCTTTGACACCATCTTGCGCGTTTCGACCGCCATCGTCGAGCGGCAAAAAAACTTTTTGACCCACGGCGAGCTGGCCATGCGGCCCCTGGTGCTGCGAGAGATCGCCGATGAGCTGGGCATGCACGAGTCGACCATCAGTCGCGTCACCACGGCCAAATACATGTCCACACCGCAAGGCACGTTCGAGCTGAAGTATTTCTTTGGCTCGGGCCTGGGCACCGACAGCGGCAGCGCCGCCTCGAGCACCGCCGTGCGTGCCCTGATCAAGCAATTCGTGGCCGCCGAAAAACCCGCCAAGCCACTGTCCGACAACCAGATATCCGAAATGCTGAAAGAGCAAGGCATCGACTGCGCACGGCGCACGGTGGCCAAGTACCGCGAAGCGCTGAAGATTGCCCCCGCGAACCTGCGCAAAACCCTTTGAGAAGAATGCTCCCGTGAATTCATTGAACCTGTTCATGCCTTGCGCCGCTGGCGTCGAGGGCTTTTTGGCCGACGAGGTGCACGCCATCACCGGCCTGACGGGCCAAGACCTGATGACCGGGCGCGGCGGCGTGATGGCCCGCGCCTCATGGCGCGATGCAATGCGCATCAACCTGCACAGCCGCCTGACACAACGCGTGTTGGTGCAACTCTCGGTCACCGATTACCGCAACGAAAACGACCTCTACAACGCGGCCAGCGAAGTGGCCTGGGAGATCTGGTTCACGCCCAAGCAAACCTTCAAGATCGACATCACGGCGCAGCACAGCCCGCTCAACAGCCTGAACTTTGCCGCCCTGAAAATCAAGGATGCGGTGGCCGATCGCTTTCGCGCTAAGCGCGGTGAACGCCCCAGCGTGGACACCACCTGGCCCGATGTGCGCATCTATGCGCACGTCACGCCCGAAACCCTCACGCTGTACATCGACACCTCGGGCGAGCCCTTGTTCAAGCGCGGCTGGCGCACAGAAAAGGGCGATGCGCCTTTGAAGGAAACGCTGGCTGCCGCCATGATCGCCGCCAGCGGATGGGACGGCACCGTGCCTTTGTACGACCCTTGCTGCGGCAGTGGCACCATCCCGATCGAGGCGGCGCAAATCGCCTGCGGTATTGCCCCCGGTTTGCAACGCCGCTTTGGCTTCGAAAAATTGCTGCCCTTTCAAAACCATGTCTGGCAAGGCCTGGTCGAGGAAGCACGCGACAACGAACATGAACCCACCGCGCCGATTTTTGGCAGCGATGTGGCCTTCCGCATGGTCGACTTTGCCGAACGCAACGCCGAGCGTGCGGGCGTGTCCGGGGTGGTGGCGTTTCGGGGTGGCGACGCACTGCAACGCATGCCGCCTTGCGAAACGCCAGGCGTGATGCTGCTCAACCCGCCCTACGGCGAGCGAATTGCAGCCGCTGGTGTGGCAGGCCGTGGACGCGAGGGGTTTGAGCCAGGGGCCCTGTCCGATGCGCGCGCCAGCACACGGGCGGCTGAACCTGGCCACCACCGCGAAACCGCACAAACCGACGACGGCAGTGAATTCTTTGCCCAACTGGCCAGCCACTGGAAGAAAAATTACACCGGCTGGAGCGCCTGGATGCTCACGCCCGATCTGAAACTGCCCGGCAAGATGCGCCTGAAGGAATCGCGCCGCGTGCCCATGTGGAACGGTCCCATCGAATGCCGCTTGTTTCGCTTTGACATGGTCAAAGGCAGCCACAAACGCACGCCTACCGACGCATCCTCAGACAACCCGGGGGCACCCGGAACGCCTGCGCCATGAACGTTGATCGGATTGAAAGCGCCCCGGCACGCCGTGTGCTGGACACCAACATCGTGCTCGACCTGTGGGTGTTTGACGAACCCAAGGCCGAAGCACTTCGCGTGAGCGTCGAGGCTGGCAGCACGCATTGGCTGGCGACCGCCGCCATGCGCGAAGAACTCGCCCGCGTGCTGTGTTACCCACAAATCGCCAAACGCTTGACGCACCGCGAAATACCCGCCGACACGGTGCTCGGCCACTTTGACCGCTGGGCACAACTGCACCCCGATGCCCCCAAAGCCGAGTACATCTGCAAAGACCCCGATGACCAAAAATTCATCGACCTGGCCGTCACCCACAACGCTGCCTTGCACAGCAAAGACGCGCAAGTGCTGTGCATGAAAAACCGCCTGGCACGCTGCGGCGTGACATTGAACCCCTGCATGACCGCCACCGACGCGGTCTGATTTTTTTCAAGAGCACCCCATGAACACCACCCCTGGCCTGGAAGCCGAAGACTTCGACACACTGGACAACATCCTGGACGACCTGCGTGAGCGCTTTGAAGAAACGCCGCAATGGGAGTTCTGCGAAGGCTTTATGGCCGCAATGGTCTGTAGCCGCCGCGCCATCCCCGAGCAGGAATGGTTGCCCATGCTGCTGGGCATTGACCCGGACGACGCAGAAGCTGGCAGCTTTGCCGATGACGCCCAGCGCCAGCAATTCATGGCCTTGTGGCAGCGCCGTTTTGACGAAATCAAATTGTCTCTGGACACGCCAGTGGAAGCGCTTGACGACGACAAGGCCTATGCCCCCGAAGTGATGGATGTGCGCGGCGCCATCGCCTCTTTGCCACCCGAAGAACGTGAAGAAATCGACGACAGCGAGATCCCGTCGTTTGCCCAAGTCTGGGCACTGGGCTTCATGTTCGCGGTAGAAAACTGGCCCGACGAATGGGCCCACCCCAAAGACAAGGAAGCCGCCAAGTGGCACGACCTGTCGCTGGAAGCTGTGGTGGCCCTGACTGAAGACGACACCCATGCGCCCACCATGTCGGCGCTGTCGGAGGACGGCCCACCCAGCGTGAGCGAGGAGCGCCTGAACGCCTACGGCGAAGCCCTGTGGGCGGTGTACGACTTGCGCGAAATCTGGCGCAACATCGGACCCCGCGTGGCACAAGTGATCAAAGCGGCCACACCCGGGCGCAACGATGCCTGTTCGTGTGGCAGCGGCAAAAAATACAAGAAGTGTTGCGGGGCCTGAGCCCAAGTCGTCAAGCCATCCACTGCGCCAGTGCTTCGCTGGTGTCTTCGGGCAGTTCTTCGGGAATGAAATGCCCTGAAGGCATCACCTGACCGCTGACACGCCCTGCACATTGGGCTTGCCATAGTTCGACCGGCTTGAACATGCGATTGACCACGCCCCGATCACCCCACAAGACCAAGGTGTCGCAAGCGATCTTGTCGCCACGCTCACGCCCTTCACGGTCGTGCTGCAGGTCGATGCCTGCGCTGGCGCGGTAGTCTTCGGCAGCGCTGTGGATGGCTGCTGACCAGCCTTTGTCGTTCAGGGTCGGGTTGCAAAACGCACGTTCATATTCGGCCAGCGCTTCGGTCTCGATGTAGTCCAGGCCCTGACTGCCCCAGCCGCCCAACTTGGCGTGCAAATAGGCTTTGGGGTTGCCGCCGATCATGAACTCGGGCAACGGCGCAGGCTGCGTGAGGTGGAACCAGTGGTAATAGGCCTGCGCAAACGCGAAGTAAGGATCGTCCACCGGGCCAGCAGCTTCGGGTGTTTTGCCCCAATGGCCGCTGTACATGTCCAGCGTGGGCGCGATGTCGATCACACACATTTTTTTGACACGCGAAGCATGGTCCAGCGCCAGCCGATGCGCCACACGCCCGCCCCGGTCGTGCCCACACAAAAAGAAATCGGCCACCCCCAAGGCATCCAGCAGGCTCACGACCTCCTGGGCCATGGCGCGCTTGCTGTAGTGCAGGTGCTGG
>CAIZSE010000120.1 GCA_903935585.1 uncultured Burkholderiales bacterium
CACTCAGGAGACAGACATGCGCACCAGACGATCGGCACTTCACGCGTTGGCATCGGCTGCGGCCATGTCCGCCTTCCCCACCTCTGTTTTCGCGCAAGCGGCGAGCGACTTTCCGTCCAAGCCGGTGCGCTACATCGTGCCGTTTGCGCCCGGTGGTCAAACCGATGTCATGGCCCGCTTGATCGGACAACAAACCGGCATCGAATTCAAACAAGCCATCACGGTGGACAACCGTGCTGGGGCCAGCGGCAATTTGGGTGCCGATCTGGCGGCCAAGTCGCCGCCCGACGGCTACACCTGGCTGGCCATTACTTTGGCACATGCGGTCAATCAGTCGCTGTTCAGCAACCTGCCCTACAGCCTTGAGAAAAACCTCACGGCTGTCGCGCACTTGGCCAGCAGCCCGTTGGTGTTGGTGGTCAACGAGAACAACCCCGCCAAAAACCTGGCCGAATTTTTGGCCCAAGCCCGCGCCAAGCGCCTGAGCGGTGGCTCCAGCGGCAATGGCACACCGCCCCATTTGGGGCTGGAACTGCTGGCCCTGAATGCCAAGTTGGAGGTCACGCACATCCCCTACAAAGGCGGTGCCCCCTCATTGAACGACCTGCTGGGCGGCCAAATTGACTTCATTGTCTCCAACCTGCCCGAAGCCTCAGTGCACGTGAAGGCTGGCAAACTGCGGGCTTTGGCCATCACCTCGGCCGCACGCCACCCTTTGTTGCCCGATGTCCCCACTTTCAACGAATCCGGTTTGCCCGGTGTCGAGTTGGAAAACTGGACGGGCTTGATGGTGCCGGCGGGCACACCCGCCGCCATCGTGGACAAAGTCGCGGCCTCGGCAATTCGCGCGCTCAAATTGAAAGATGTCTCTGAACGCGTGGCGGCATTGGGCTTTGCCCCCACCGGTCTGGGGCCTGCCGCATTTGCCGACATTCTGAAAAAAGACGTGGCCCGTTGGCGCGAGATCGTCAAAACCCGCAACATCCAACCTGGCTGACCAGGCCCCACCCTTCCCCTTTCAAGGCTTGGCAACATGCTGCACCCGTTTCAAGAAATCCTGTCTCTGGTGCAAGCAGCGCTGGTCCACAACGGGGCCTCCCCGCTGCAGGCCCATGCCACAGCGCTGGCCTTGGTCACGGCCCAAGCCAGCGGTTTGCCCTCGCACGGGCTCTCGCGCGTGGCCATGTACGTGTCGCATCTGCGCGCCGGTCGCGTGCTGGGGCATGCCGAGCCGAGCATCCTGCACGAACGCTCGGCAGCGGTGTTGATCGATGCGGGCAATGGCTTTGCATTTCCGGCTTGCCACCTGGCCATCGAGCAGGCCATCGGTCGGGCTCGGCAGCAAGGCATCGCCATCGCAGCGGTCACCAACAGCCACCACTTCGGCATGGCGGCCTACCATCTTGACCCTGTGGCTGAAGCGGGCATGGTCGGAATCGCTTGTGGCAACTCCCCGGCAGCCATGCCTGCAGCGGGGGGCAAGCGCGCCATTTTTGGGACCAACCCGATCGCAGCCATTTTTCCTCGAAGAGGCCATCCACCGGTCAGTGTGGACTTGTCTTTGTCCGAGGTCGCCCGGGGCAAACTGATGGTGGCTGCAGACAAGGGCGAATCGATTCCCCTGGGTTGGGCCCTCGACCCCGATGGCAATCCGACCACCGATCCGGGCAAGGGCCTGGAAGGCTCGATGCTTGCGATGGGCGGCACCAAGGGCGCGATGCTGGCGATGGTGGTTGAACTGTTGGTCACCAGCTTGACCGGCGCTCACTTTGGCGCCGAAGCTGACACTTTTTTCAAAGCAGAAGGCAACCAACCACGTCTTGGCCAGGTCTTCATCGTGATCGACCCCAGCGCACTGGGGGGCGATGCTGTTTACAGCGAAAGGATTGAGGCGTTGTTGTCGGCCATGCTGTCTGACGAAGGCGTGCGCCTGCCCGGCCAGCGGCGAGTCGAGCTGGTCGAGGCGGCCAGAAAAATCGGCATCCATGTCCCGCAGTCCATGCTCGACACCCTCCGCGCCCTGAGCTGATGGGCCAGCCAGGAAAAGCCGTGGGCAGCAGGGGTGCCCAGTTCAAAGCGCATGTACCGGGTGTCTTGATCTGCGCCCTGATTGCCTTGTCTGCGACCTTTTTGTCCGAACACTACGGCGGGCCCCAGCTTCTTTACGCACTGCTCATCGGCCTGTCGCTGCATTTTTTGGCGCAACAAGGCAGCAACAGTGCGGGC
>CAIZSE010000121.1 GCA_903935585.1 uncultured Burkholderiales bacterium
CCCGAGGCCGTTGCCCGCTCAACTTCGTCATAAAGCGCAGCAGCTTTTTCAGCTTGGGTTCGGTCCCAATATTGGTAAGCGTTCCAGGCGGCAAAGCTGCCCAAAACGGCAATCAACAGCCAGGAAATCAGGTTGCCCCAAGTCTTCCAGAAATGCTTGATCTGGTCGAGTTGTTCTTGTTCTTCAAGGTCGAGTGCTTTGGCCATGGTGATTTAACTGCTGGTTGCGCTTTGAAGCGGCGATTGTAGGCTGTAGGCCCAGGTGGCCACACGGGTCAGGGACTCGGTGCGCTGGGCACCTTCCCCGTCTCGCAGAGATTTGACGGCGACGAGACCTTGGGCCATTTCTTCAGCCCCGAAAACCAATGCAAAACGGGCGCCAGAAGCATCGGCCTTCTTGAATTGGGACTTCATGCTGCCCATGCTGTCGCCGCTGCCAGCGTGCATTTGGGCCGATACGCCCTGGGCTCGCAAAACTTGAAGCACCTGCATGGCAACAGGCAATGCCGTCGTTTCGGGCACGATCGCGTACACATCAGGGGCGGGTTCTGGCAAGGCTTCTCCCTGATCCTTGATCAGTTCGAGCACGCGCTCAACGCCCAGCGCCCAACCCACTGCCGGCGCCGGTTTGCCGCCCACCTGCTCGATCAGGTAATCGTAGCGGCCACCACCGCAGATGGTGCCTTGCGAACCCAGGCTGGTGGTGATGAACTCGAACACCGTGAGGTTGTAATAGTCCATGCCCCGCACCAAACGAGGGTTGATGCTGTACGAGACGCCGTTGGCGTCCAAAATCGTCTGGACCGCATGGAAGTGGGCGAGGGAAGCCTCGCCCAGAAAATCGAGCAGACGCGGTGCCGACTCGACCACGCTCAACATGGCCGGGTTCTTGGTGTCCAGAATCCGCAAAGGGTTGCTGTGCAGCCGGCGTTTGGCCTCATCGTCGAGCAAGTCAGCGTGCTGTTCCAGATGTGCAATCAGGGCGGCGCGGTGAGCCAAGCGCTCGGTGGGCTGGCCCAGGCTATTGAGCTCCAGGCGCACATCATTGAGGCCCAACTCCTTCCAAAGCGCATCGGCCAGGAGGATCAATTCAGCATCCACCTCGGCACCGGCAAAACCCAGCACCTCGGCACCAATCTGGTGAAACTGCCTGTAACGGCCACGTTGCGGGCGCTCGTGGCGAAACATCGGCCCCATGTAATACAGACGTTTGCCACCTTCATAAAGCATGTTGTGCTCGACCACGGCGCGCACCACGCCGGCCGTGCACTCGGGCCGCAAAGTGAGCTGCTCGCCATTCAGGCGGTCCTCGAAGGAATACATTTCCTTCTCGACGATGTCTGTGACCTCACCCAAGCCGCGCACAAACAAGGCGGTGGGCTCGACGATGGGTGTGCGGATGTTGCGGTAGGCGTAACGCGACATGAGCTTGCGCACTTTGGCCTCCAGCCACTCCCAGCGCGCGGAGTCGGGTGGCAGCACATCGTTCATGCCCTTGACGCCCACCAGCTTCTGCGTCTTGGCAGGCTTGGGACTGTTTTCTGGAAGAAACTCGCTCATTTTTTCTCAGCTGATCCTGAACCAAAACGGTTCTCAATGTAGTTTTCGACCAGCACCTGAAACTCTTGCGCGATGCCTTCACCGCGCAATGTCAGGCGCTTTTCTCCGTCAATGAAGACAGGAGCCGCTGGCGCTTCGCCCGTGCCGGGCAGGCTGATGCCGATGTCGGCGTGCTTGCTTTCGCCAGGGCCGTTCACGATGCAGCCCATGACCGCCACCTTGAGGTTTTCGACCCCTGGGTAACGGACACGCCAAACGGGCATCTGGGCACGCAAAAAGTCATCAATCTGCTTGGCCAGTTCCTGAAAGGTGCTGCTGGTCGTGCGCCCGCAGCCTGGGCAAGCGGTCACGCTGGGCACAAAAATGCGCAGACCCAGTGACTGCAAAATTTCAGAGGCAATCACCACTTCTTGCGTACGCGCTTCACCCGGTTGCGGGGTCAGCGAGACACGGATCGTGTCGCCAATCCCCTCTTGCAGCAAGATGGCCAAAGCTGTGGCCGAGGCCACGGTGCCCTTGGTGGCCATGCCTGCCTCGGTCAGGCCCAAATGCAAGGCGTAATCGGTGCGGCGACCCAACTCACGGTAGACAGAGATCAGGTCCTGAACGCCCGATACCTTGCAGGACAAAGCGATTTGAGCCCCATCAAGACCCATGCTTTCAGCCCGCTGAGCAGAAGAAATAGCCGACGAAATAAGGGCTTCGTACATCACCTGCCGAGCCTCCCAGGGTTCGGCGCGCTGGCTGTTCAGGTCCATCAACTCTGCCAGCAACTCCTGGTCCAGGCTGCCCCAGTTGACGCCAATGCGTATGGCTTTGTTCCAGCGCACCGCCGCTTCGATCATCTGGCCGAACTGCACATCGCGTTTGTCACCCTTGCCCACGTTGCCAGGGTTGATGCGGTACTTGGACAGTGCCTCGGCGCATGCCGGGTAATCGGTCAGCAAGCGGTGGCCGTTGTAATGAAAATCGCCAATCAGGGGCACGTCAATGCCCATTTTGTCGAGTTGGTCTCGAATGTGCGGCACCGCTTGCGCTGCTTCGGGGGTGTTGACGGTGATCCGCACCATTTCGGAGCCGGCGATGGCCAGTTCCTTGACCTGGATGGCCGTGCCGATCACATCCACGGTGTCGGTGTTGGTCATGGACTGCACGCGAACGGGCGCGCCCCCGCCGACGGTCACCACACGGGACCCCCAGACAACTCGGGACTGGCGGCTCTTGCGTTGTGCGGGCAAAGCGATGGCAATGGGTGATGGCGTGATCATGGTTTCACCTCGAAACGTGCCACATTGGCTTTGGTGTGCGGTTTAAGATCAAAAAATTGCCCCTTGAAAGTCACTTGAACGGCGTCTGCGCGGCCCACAACGACGGACATCAGATCTGCTGTTGGGAGGCGTTGGGTGTCGCCCGGGCTCAACACGCCACTCCAGATCACCTGGTTTTTGGCATCCCGAACTTCAATCCAGCTGGTCTGTGTTGCGGCAAACAAAAGCGCTGAAGCCGTTGATCCGACAGATGGGATGGCCTGGCTATTTTTCCCCGTGACAGCAGTTTGCGGGTTTTCAATGACTGCGGTTGGCGCGACTGCAGGGGTTGCGGGTGATGACTCTGTCAGGGCAGGTACACCAGCAACAGCCCCCATTGATGCAGAGTCAGAGGCTGAGGGGACTGGCATCGGCATGACTTGAGGCGGCAAGCTGAGCGTACGCACCTCGGGATCCGATGGGTTCATGTAAGCCGTCACGCTGTCCAGCCATGACCATTGCGATGGGCCTGGTAGCCAGATGAGTGCGGCGATCAATACAAGCATGCCGCCCGCAGTCCACCAGGCTTGAAAATGCAAGCCTTTCGGCGACCGGGTCACTCGACGAAAATCAGCAGGTGCAACAAGCGCTTGGCGCACCGCACCATGTGGCTCAAGATAATTGGCGGTGCGTGGCATCAAAGCCAAAATTGGCGCAGGGTCGATGCGCAATTGCCTACAAAAACTGGCCGCCAGTCCACGGGCAAAAACAGGGCTTTGGTCTGCTGGGTACTGGTCAGCCTCCAGGGCCTCCAGTTGACGGACCGAAACCTTCAAGTTGACAGCCAAAACCCCCAGATGCACACCCGCCCGCTCCCGAGCAGCTTTCAGCAACATGCCTGCCGTCAGGGGCGGGGCAGAAGTGCCATCGGTTGACCCTGTTGTATTGTCCAAACGATCGTTTTCAGGCATCACCAGACTCCTGTGTTTGAACAGAATAAGCGGGCACCAGCATGATGGTTCGCTGCTGAGCCATGCGATTTTGCACTTGTGTGCGGTCCTTTACATCCCCCGCCAGTTGACCACAAGCGGCGTCAATGTCGTCCCCTCGGGTTTTGCGAACCGTGGTGACCAAACCCGCTTCCTGAAGTTGTTTGGCAAAGGCCTGGACGCGGGCGTTGGGCGAGCGCAGCAAACCGGAAGCGGGAAACGGGTTGAAGGGAATCAGGTTGAATTTGCATCGAAGGCCCTGACGAGCATGCTTTTGAACCAGATCAATGAGCTGGTTGGCGTGCTCAGCCTGGTCGTTGACGCCGTCCAGCATGCAATATTCAAACGTGATGAAATCTCGCGGCGCATGGGCCAGATAAGCGATGCAAGCTTGCATCAATTCATCCAGCGGATATTTGCGGTTGAGTGGCACCAAATGGTCACGCAAGGTGTCATGCGGTGCATGCAGAGACACGGCCAAAGCGACGGGGCAATCGGTCGACAGTCGCTCGATCATGGGCACCACACCTGAGGTGGACACGGTGACACGGCGGCGCGACAAGCCGTAACCGTGATCGTCCAGCATGGCACGCAGTGCCGGTACCAATGCGGTGTAATTTTGCAGGGGCTCGCCCATGCCCATCATCACCACGTTGGAGATGACGCGATCATCGGTCTGCAGGTGCTTTCGCAAAAAATGCTCGGCAAACCACAACTGGGCGAGAATTTCACCGGTTGTCAGATTGCGGCTGAAGCCCTGGTGACCCGTAGAGCAAAAACGGCACCCTACAGCGCAACCGGCCTGGGATGAAATGCACAAGGTGCCCCGGTCGTCTTCGGGAATGAACACCGATTCTATGGCGTTGCCATCGCCGACATCGAACAGCCATTTGATGGTGCCGTCTGTCGAAATATGCTGACTGATTAAGGGCAGCGAAGAAACATGTGCGCGAGACTGGAGTTTTTGGCGCAATGACTTCGCCAGATCGGTCATCTGGTCAAAATCACTGGCGCCCCGTTGGTGTATCCAGCGAAACAATTGGGTCGCCCTGAAACGCTTTTCGCCCAGGCCCTCGCAAAAAACGGCCAAACCATCCAGATCAAATTCGAGAAGGTTGGCCGTCATGAGGGTTGAGGGTCGCGCAGGAGTCGCGACGCTATCAGCGTGGGTAAACGTTCATGCCAGCGAAGAAGAATGCGACTTCGGCGGCAGCAGTTTCAGGCGCATCAGATCCATGCACGGCGTTGGCATCGATGCTGTCAGCAAAATCAGCGCGGATGGTGCCGGCATCTGCTTTTTTGGGATCGGTCGCGCCCATCAGGTCACGGTTCTTGGAGATGGCGTTTTCACCTTCCAGGGCCTGAATCATCACGGGGCCGGAGATCATGAAGTCGACCAAATCCTTGAAGAAAGGACGTGCTTTGTGCACAGCATAAAAAGCTTCGGCTTCGCCGCGCGACAGATGCGCCATCCTGGATGCGACCACTTTCAGGCCTGCAGCTTCAAAACGGGCATAAATCTGCCCAATGACGTTCTTGGCGACTGCGTCGGGCTTGATGATGGAGAGTGTGCGTTCGATGGCCATTGTTTTTCCTGTAACAGAGTGATTTATAAGCATTTTTGCCCTACAGCAAAGCCCGTCATTCTAACCTGAGGAGCCCTGCAAAAAGGCACCGTGGCAGCATATGCCCCCACGGTTGAAACAGAAATCAGCGACTACGGGTTCCACCACCGCTGCCACGTCCGCCCCGACCTGGGCCACTAGGCGTTTTCTTCAGCCGGTTGAAACTCTCTGCACCAATGAAAGACGTAGTTGTCTTCACCGGATCCGGCAGACCGGTCCCCGATGCGCCTGGTGCCCTGTTGGGCTTGGCCACTGGTTTGGCGCGCGGCACGGCTGTTCCTGTGCGGCCCTGCCCGCCCGTGCGTGGACGTCGATCATTGCGGTTGGTTCGGGTCACTGGCCGCGCCTCGGAAGACCGAGGACGCTCCGTTGTGCCCGCAGCGCGCATGAGTGCACGAATATCGGCTTCGTCCAGTTCGAGCCAGGCACCGCGACGCAAGCCGTGCGGCAAAACCATGGCACCGTATCGGATACGGATCAGGCGGCTCACCGCATGGCCCACCGATTCCATCATGCGGCGAACCTCCCGGTTGCGCCCCTCGGAAATCGTGACACGGTACCAACAATTGGAGCCCTCGCCGCCGCCGTCTTCGATGGAGCCAAATTGGGCGACACCGTCGTCCAGCATCACGCCATCCAGCAAGCGCTGCTTTTCGTCTTTGCTCAAAGCGCCCAGCACGCGAACAGCATATTCCCGTTCAAGTCCGAACCGGGGATGCATCAACTGATTGGCCAACTCACCCGAACTGGTGAAAAGCAGCAAGCCCTCGGTGTTCAGGTCAAGACGCCCCACAGATTGCCATTTGCCATTTTGCAAACGGGGTAATTTACGAAACACGGATGGGCGGTTTTGCGGGTCGTCATGGCTGACGATCTCGCCTGCAGGCTTGTGGTAAGCGAGCACCCGGGCCGGTGGCGGGTCAATACGGATGTGAATGGGTTTGCCATTGACCTTGATCTGGTCGCCGTATTGCACCCGCTGACCGACGTGGGCAGGTTCATTGTTGACCGAAATGCGGCCTTCCAGAATCAGCTTTTCCATCTCCAGACGGGAGCCCATGCCCGCTTGCGCAAGGACTTTGTGCAGTTTGGGCGAGTCGGTCTGGGGCGCCAACACGCGCTTTCCCAAGTCGACGGTGAGGTCTTGGGTGGATTCTTCATCGTCGAATTGGCCTGACACCACATCGGCCAGCGCAATCGGCTTGTAGGCCGACTCGCCCGACAGGCCCGCTTGGGGCTGGCGGACATCTGTATCCGGCAATAAAGACGAGGTAACGTCGTGAGGTTCTTGGTTCATTCAGGGGTGGACTTTTCGCCATGCAGCGGGCGGTCAGGGTGGTTATCTGGGTTCGAAGAAAAGGGGGGGGCATCGCTGCGGTCGTGTGGCATGTCGACGTCTTCTCGTGGCTCGGACGGGCTTGCAGCTTCGGGCAATTTGTGCGCTTCATCGTGCGCCTCTTCCAAAAAGTCCTCGGATTCATGCAGGGCCTTGGCTGCGGTCTGATCTTGAACTTGTTGAGCTGCGTCATCCACGATGGGCATATCGAAAGTTAAGGCGCTGTTGTCTTCTTCAAGCGACAAGGATGGCTGGACAGGCATCTGCTCGACGAGGCCGGACAAATCCGCTGTCTGGCCATTGACCTGGGACAGCATCGGCAACTGGTCAAGTGCAGAAAGACCCAGATCATCAAGGAATTGTCGAGTCGTGGCGTACAAGCCAGGACGGCCCACGGTCTCTCGGTGGCCAATGACCTCCACCCAACCGCGATCCTCCAGTTGTTTCAGGATCTGGGAGCCGATGGTGACCCCACGGATGTCTTCCATGTCACCCCGAGTCACCGGTTGACGGTAGGCGATGATCGCCAGCGTCTCGAGCACAGCGCGGGTGTATTTGGGAGGCTTTTCAGGGTGCAAACGGTCCAGAAACTGGCGCAACTCCGGGCGACTTTGAAAGCGCCAACCGCTGGCTACACGGGTCAGTTCAAGGCCTTTTGGGGTCCACTCGAGCTCCAGATCCTGCAGCATCTGCCGCAAGGTGTCGGCCCCGAGTGCATCGTCAAATAACACGCGCATGTCGCGAATTGACAATGGCTGACCTGCTGTGAGCAAGGCGGTTTCCAGGACACGCTTGGCTTGCGCCGTATTCATGTGTCTATCTTTCGGGAAAAAGACGCCTCACGGCGTCGAAGGTGCAGAGTTCATGGTTTTTCAGTCAAGAAAAACCCCGTTCTGGAGGCTTGGCAAGCTGCCAATCATCGGGATTGCTCGGGCCAGAAAAATCTGACTCAGGCTCCCTGAAGCCTTCAATTGTAGCTGAGCCCCAAAATTGAAAGGGCTTGCGCCATGTCTGCAGGCAAGGCAGAGGTCAAATCGACCGATTGTCCTGTGATGGGGTGAATGAACGCCAAATGCCAAGCGTGCAAGGCCTGGCGCGACATGTCTGCGGCCTTGGCGCCCCCGTAAACAACGTCCGCTAGCAGCGGGTGCCCAACATGGGCCATGTGAACCCTGATTTGGTGGGTGCGGCCTGTGTGCAGAGTGCATTTCACCAGGCTCGCCAGGGAGTTTTTATCAAGCACTTCGATCGTCGTCGCTGCCGTCTTGCCCGATTGGTAAGTCAAATCGACCACCGCCATGCGCAAACGGTTCGCCGGGTCCCGGCCAACTGCAGCCTCTATGGTTGTGGGGGAAGGCGCCATCCAGGTCTTGTGGGCTATGGCCAAATATTGGCGATGCACTTCTCGGGCCGCAATTTGCTGAACCAGCGCATCCATGGCCTGGCGTGTTCGCGCCACCACCATCAAGCCGCTGGTGTCTTTGTCCAAGCGGTGAACAATGCCTGCTCTGGGCACCTCAGACGCCAGAGGATCCAGGGCCAGCAGGCCATTGAGCAGGGTGCCGCGCCAGTTGCCAGGGGCCGGATGGACCACCAGACCCGCAGGCTTGTTGATCACGCGCAGGTGCGCATCCTCATAGACCACATCGATCGGCATCTCTTCGGGCACAAAAGCCTGAGACTGTGGCGTGGCCCTCAGGGTCACTTCGACGCGGTGCCCCAGACGCACCTTGGACGACACCTTGGTCACAGTCTTGCCATCGATCAGGGCATCGCCTTGTTCGATCAATTGCTGCAAATAACTGCGTGAGAACTCGGGCACCAGCTGTGCCAAAGCGCGGTCCAGCCGCTGGCCATGAAGCGCGATGGGCACCTGGATCGTGCGAACCTCTTCTTCAGACGCTTCAAGTGGGCGTTCACCGTCTTCCATCAAGGTGACGTTGTCTTCGATTGCAGGGGCGGCCGATATAATCAAAATGTTCAACAGTTCTAGGGTGTCACAGATGCGTAGCTTCAGATTATCGATGGTTCCGGTCGGCCTGGTTGTTTCAGTGCTGCTGTTTCTTTCTGGCTGCGCCAACACCACCAAGGATGTGACTGCAGGTTGGACCCCGGAGAAAATTTACAAAGAAGCACGCGACGAGGCCAATTCAGGCGCCTGGGACAAGGCCATTGGTTTTTACGAGAAGCTCGAGGGTCGCGCTGCGGGCACCGTTTTGGCTCAGCAGGCCCAGATCGACAAGGCTTATGCGCAGTACAAGACGGGTGAAAAAATTCAGGCCACAGCAACCTTGGACCGGTTCATCCGATTGCACCCTGCAAGTCCGGCCCTAGACTACGCCATCTATTTAAAAGGCTTGGTCAATTTCAATGACAACCTGGGCATGTTTTCCTTCATCACCAAGCAAGACTTGTCCGAGCGCGACCAGAAGGCGGCCAAAGATTCTTATGAAGCCTTCAAGGAGCTGACCACACGCTTTCCTGACTCCAAATACACGCCCGAAGCACGCCAGCGCATGCTGCACATCGTGAATGCTTTGGCCTCTTACGAAGTGCATGTGGCCCGCTTTTACGCCAACCGCGGTGCGCATGTTGCCGCAGTCAACCGCGCGCAGCAAGCCATCGCCGACTACCAAGGTGTACCCGCCGTGGAAGAAGCTTTGGCCATTTTGGTGAGCTCCTACGATGCCTTGGGCATGACCGCTTTGCGCGATGACGCCAAGCGGGTGCTCACAAAGAATTTTCCACAGTCAGACTACCTCAAGGCAGAAGGCGTCAAAAAGTCTACGAGCTGGTGGCGTCTGTGGTGAATTGACGCAAGGTCGATAAAAATTCCGGGTGCCCGTTCAGGCGTCGCATTTCCGGCAAGCCCCGCACCAGCCTTCGGCCATAAGACATGGTGGCCAAGCGCGTGTCACAAACGACCAGCACGCCGCGGTCTGTCTCACTGCGTATCAATCGCCCAGCGCCTTGTTTAAGGGCCACAGCAGCCTCAGGCAAGGCATGGTCTGCAAACGCGCTGCGCCCCTCCCGCGTGATGCGCTGACTTCTTGCTTCGAACAGCGGATCGCCCGGTGGCGGGAACGGCAGTTTGTCGATCACCACCAACTGCAAGGCCTCGCCGGGAACGTCAAACCCCTCCCAAAACGAAGCCGAAGCGACCAGAACACAGCCAGGACGCTGCTCTCCGGCGCCCTCCCTGAAGCGCTCCATCAGCCTGCGCTTGGGGCTTTGTCCTTGCACCAGAACTTCAACATTCGCACTGGCGTCCAATCGGGTCTGCAAATACTCACCGATTGCGCGCATGGCGCTCAGGGTGGTCGTGAGAACCAATGTTCGCCCACCCAGCAGCACCACGGCCTCGGCCACCAATTGCGCAACGTGGGCAGCATGCCCAGGATCACCGGGCTTGGGCAAATGCTCGGGCACATACAAGGCGGCTTGCTGCGCATAGTCAAACGGACTGCTGACTTGCATCACTTGCGCTGAGGTCAAGCCGCAAGGCTCGGTGAACCAGCGCAAACTGGGTTCATCGCCCAAAGTGGCCGATGTGAAAATCCAGGCCCTTTGGCCGACACCAGCACCCACGGGTATTTGATTTTCCAGATCATGCCGAGGGTCTCCCGCCATCAAGGCCTGCATGGAATCAGCATCGGATGCGTCTTCGGTATAGGGGGCCGAGGGGGCTTGGGCCGGTTTGACCAAGGCCGAAAAAGCCTGCGCGATGTCCAAGGGTGACTCCACCAAACGCAGTTGCGCGCTGACTTCGGCCCAGCGAACGCCCTCGCTGTCCGGCGCACTGGAGAACAAAACCGCCTTTTCGCTCAGCTCGCGGCTGCGTTCAAAGAGGCGCTGAAAATCGGGGGCCAACTCAACCACGGCTTCCAAACCGGTTTGCAACTGTGCCAGTGAATGAACCAGATTTTGCAAAGCAAGGCGCCATTCAGAGGCGTCCACACCTTCGGGCACGGTCTCCGTCCAGCGCAATCGCACAGAGCCCCGGTGCATGCCGGCAGCCAGACGCAAGTCACGGGCAGATTTTTCAAGCAGATCTGTCAACGCGTGCCAGTCCACCAAGCCACGGGCCAACTGCAAACCTGTGGCCAGAACATCGCGCGACAACTCCAGCAAATGGGTGATCGACAATTGCTTGCCCAAAAAATTGACACCGATCTCATTGAGCTGGTGCGCCTCGTCAAACACCGTGACGCGCACGGTGGGCAGCAATTCGGCCACACCCGATTCGCGCACTGCCATGTCGGCGAAAAAAAGATGGTGGTTGATGACCACCACATCGGAAGCCATGGCCTCTTTTCTGGCCAGGTTCACATGACACGCGCGATACCGTGGACAACTTGAGCCCAGGCAGTTGTCCCTTGTTGAGGTCACCAACGGCCACAAGGACGATCGCTCGTCCAGGCCTGTCAGCTCGGCCATGTCACCGGTGCGGGTGGCCTGTGACCAGGTTTCAATTTTGGCCAACGCACGCTGTGCACCCGGCTGAGCGGCTTCTGCGCTGTGGCGAGCTTGCTCCATGCGGTGCAAGCAAAGGTAATTGGAACGCCCCTTGAGCAAGGCCACCCGGATGGGCAAACCCAAAACCTCCACCAGACGTGGGATGTCGCGGGAAAACAATTGGTCTTGCAACGCCTTGGTCGCCGTGGAAATCAGCGCCCGCTGACCGCTGAGTAAAACGGGCACCAGATAGGCATAGGTTTTACCGACCCCAGTGCCGGCCTCGACCACCAACTGGCCGCCCTGCTCCAGCGTCTGGCTGACCGCCATGGCCATATCGGTCTGGCCCTCGCGGGGTTGAAACCCCGGAACCGCATGGGCCAAGGCCCCGTGGTTTGACAAGGTCTCTGCAACCCTTTGAAGCAGCAAACTCAAGCAGGCTCCTTGGGGTCGAGCATCCATTGCAATTGGGTAATTTGATCGCGCAAAGCCAAACGGCGTTTTTTCAGACGCCGCAAAAGCAACTCATCCAGCGGTTGCGGCGTCAGCTCGGCCTGGTCAATCAGGGCATCCAGGTCGGCATGCGCCATCTGCCATTCGATCAACTGGCGACGCGGAGAACGAAGATCCTCGGAAGTGATGTCCGTCATGGTGTGCTTCGGTTTTCTGGCTGCTTGCCTAGTAGTCTCAAATTGCGCTGCTCGGTTCGCCACTGACGCTCTTGTTCGTTCAAAATCAATTCTTGTTGACGCAACAACTCCAGCGCAGTGCGGCGCTTGCTGCGGGCTTCACTGAGACAGGCGTTGACTGCGAATTTTTGCCAGCAGGCTTTTGCCTCTTGTTGGTAAACCGCCATGACCGATTCACGCTGCACAGTGAGCTCTTGGCGCTCAGCGCGGATGAACTCGGGCTCACCCAACAAGGACTGAGCGCCAAGCCAGGATGTGGTCAATGCGGCAAAGCCCGCCAATGCAAGGCGTTTCATGTGAGGTTTGTATCCACCATGCGGTGCTCCAGAGCCAGGAATTCGCTGGACTGCATTTCGTGCAAGCGTGAGACTGTGCGCGGAAACTCGTGCGACATGGGGCCCGCGGTGTACAAACCTTCAGGCGGTACCGCCGCTGACATGATCAGTTTGACCCGGCGGTCGTACAAGACATCGATCAGCCAGGTGAAACGCCGGGCTTCGGACGCCATGCTGACGGGCATTTGCGGCACATTGCTCAGCAAGACAGTGTGGAACTGGGCCGCAATTTCGAGGTAATCGTTTTGCGAACGGGGTCCACCGCAAATGGCACGGAAATCAAACCAGACCACACCCCCAGACCGGCGCCTGGCCTTGATTTCACGCGCCTCGATGTGCAAAACCGTGTCTTCATCAGGCCCTGTGGCAAGGCGGTTGAACGCATCGTTCATCGCCGCGTCAGCTTGCTCACCCAGCGGGGTGTTGTAAAGATTGAGCATTTCCAGCGTGCGTCGGCGGTAGTCTGTGCCGTTGTCGACGTTGAGCACCTGCATGCGCTCGTTGAGCAAGGCAATGGCAGGCAGGATTCGGTCGCGGTGCAAACCGTCAGGGTACAAGCCGTCAGGTGCGAAGTTGGAGGTGGTGACAAAACCCACACCGTTTTCAAACAGCGACACCAGCAAACGGTGCAGGATCATGGCATCGGTGATGTCCGCCACATGAAATTCGTCAAAACAAATCAGGCGGTATCGCTTGGCCATGCGTCGGCCCAGTTCGTCCAGCGGGTTCACGGTTCCCTGCATGGCTGCCAATTCGCGGTGCACTTCGCGCATGAACTCATGAAAATGCAAGCGGGTCTTGCGCTCAATCGGCACCGCCGCAAAAAAGCAATCCATCAGAAAACTTTTGCCGCGCCCAACCCCGCCAAACATGTAAACCCCTTTGGGGATGGGCGGGCGGCTCAGAAATTTCTTCAGGACATTCGAGCGCCTGGATTTGTATGCTGCCCACTCGCTGGCACAACGCTCCAGTGCCTCGATGGCCCGCAACTGGGCAGGGTCGCTTTGGTAACCGCGCTTTTGGAGTTCTTCTTCGTAAACTGCACGAACAGACATGGGTTGATTGCTCTTGAATTCAAAACAAAACCCGGGACCAGGCCCGGGTTTTCAGGGATGCAGAACTTTAACCCAACTCACCAGAAACGTCAGTTCCAGGCAAGCCATGGGCTTAGAAGTTGAGTGTGCGCTTATCGACCGCCAAAGCCGCTTCTTTTGTCGCTTCACTCAGGCTGGGGTGCGCATGGCAAATGCGGGCAATGTCTTCGGCGCTGGCGCGAAACTCCATGGCCACCACAGCCTCAGCGATCAACTCGGAGGCCATTGGCCCCACGATGTGCACGCCCAGAATTTCGTCGGTCGTGGCATCGGCCAGAAACTTCACCATGCCGGTGGTATCGCCCAAGGCGCGGGCACGACCATTCGCAAGAAAGGGAAAGGTGCCCGCCTTGTAGGCTACGCCGTCGGCCTTGAGTTGTTGCTCGGTGCGCCCCACCCAAGCGATCTCGGGACTGGTGTAGATCACCCACGGGACGGTGTTGAAGTTGACATGACCATGCTGGCCGGCAATGCGCTCGGCCACGGCAACGCCCTCTTCTTCGGCTTTGTGCGCCAGCATCGGGCCACGCACCACGTCACCGACGGCCCAAACGCCAGGCAGGTTGGTTTTGCAGTCAGCATCGACCACGATGGCACCGCGCTCATCCAGCTGCAGGCCAACGGCTTCGGTATTCAGCCCGATGGTGTTGGGTACGCGGCCAATCGAGATGATCAATTTGTCTGCATTGAGCACCACCGACTCGCCCTTGGCGTTGGTGTAGTTGACGGTCACGCCCTTCTTGCCGTTGACGATCTCGCCCACTTTCACGCCAAGCTCGATCTTGAGGCCTTGCTTGTCGAATGCTTTTTTGGCCTCTTTGGCAATTTGCTCATCGACAGCACCCAGGAAGGTCGGCAGACCTTCGAGGATGGTGACGTCCGAGCCCAAACGGCGCCAGACCGACCCCATTTCGAGGCCAATCACGCCGGAGCCGATCAAGGCCAGCTTCTGGGGTACGCCACCCAAGCGCAATGCGCCATCGTTGCTCAACACATTCACCTCGTCGAACGGGGTGCCAGGCAAAGCCCGTGCGTTGGAGCCGGTGGCGATGATGACCTGTTTGCCGGTGATGGACTCTTCGGTCTTGCCAGCGACTTTGATCTCGTAGCCGCCATCGGCTTTGCCGGCAAAGCTGCCACGGCCGTGGAAGAACGTGACCTTATTTTTCTTCAGCAGATACAAAATGCCATCGTTGTTTTGCTTCACAACGCTGTCCTTGCGGGCCAGCATCTTGGCCACATCCATCTTCACATCTTTGGCGCTGATGCCGTGCTCGGCAAAGTGGTGGTTGGCGTGGTCAAAGTGCTCGCTGGACTGCAGCAAGGCCTTGGAAGGAATGCAACCCACATTGGTACAGGTACCGCCAGGTGCGGGGCCACCGGCTGCGTTTTTCCATTCGTCGATGCAGGCAACCTGAAAACCGAGTTGTGCAGCACGAATGGCCGCAATATAGCCACCTGGGCCACCACCAATGACGACGACGTCGAATTGTTTGCTCATGCTAAATGCCTTCTGGATGAAAAACGCCCCCTTGGCAGGGGGCATTCAATACGGGGAAATCAGATGTCGAACAGCAGGCGGGCTGGGTCTTCCAGCGCCTCCTTCATGGCCACCAGACCCAGCACGGCTTCGCGGCCGTCGATGATGCGGTGGTCGTAAGACATGGCGAAATAGTTCATGGGGCGAACCACGACCTGGCCGTTTTCCACCATGGCGCGGTCTTTGGTCGCATGCACGCCCAAAATGGCCGACTGGGGCGGGTTGATGATGGGGGTGGACATCATGGAGCCGAACGTGCCGCCATTCGAGATGGAGAATGTGCCGCCGGTCATCTCTTCCATACCCAGCTTGCCGTCACGGGCCTTCACGCCATACTCGGCGATCTTTTTCTCGATTTCGGCAAAACTCATCTGGTCGGCATTGCGCAAGATGGGCACCACCAGGCCACGAGGCGAGCCCACAGCGATACCGATGTCAAAGTAACCGTGGTACACGATGTCGTTGCCATCCACAGATGCGTTCAGCACAGGGAACTTCTTCAAGGCGTGCACAGCAGCTTTGACGAAGAAGCTCATGAAGCCGAGCTTGCAACCGTGTTCTTTTTCGAAACGATCTTGCATGCGTTTGCGCATGTCCATGACCGGGGCCATGTTGATTTCGTTGAAGGTGGTGAGGATGGCATTGGTCGACTGTGACTGCAACAGACGCTCGGCCACACGGGCCCGCAAACGCGTCATGGGCACGCGCTGCTCAGGGCGGTCGCCCATGTTGACAGCGGGAGCCGCCACTTGAGCCAAAGCCTTGGTCGGCACGCCTGTGGGGATCACCGCGGCGGTTGACTTGACGCCACCGGCCACGGCCGACAGCACATCGCCCTTGGTCACACGGCCGTCTTTGCCCGAACCAGCAACTGTGCCAGCAGCCAGATTGTTGTCTGCCATCAATTTGGCAGCAGCAGGCATGGCCACGCCAGCCATGCTTGCGCCGGTGGCTGCAGCCACTGGCGCAGCCGCAACAGCCGCCACAGCGCTGGGTGCCGCGGTTGCCGTTCCAGCCTTGCCTTCGGTGTCAATGCGGGCAATCAGTTGCTCGGCATTCACGGTACCCCCATCGGCCACAAGGATTTCGGCGATCACGCCAGCAGCCGGTGCGGGCACTTCCAACACGACCTTGTCGGTTTCGATTTCGATGAGGATTTCGTCTGCGGCGACCCATTCGCCGACTTTCTTTTTCCACTGCAGCATGGTGGCTTCTGCCACAGACTCTGACAGTTGGGGGACTTTGACTTCTACGATAGCCATTTTTAGATTCTCTTAATAAAGGTTGAAGGCAAGCTTGTTCTGGTCAATCACTTGGTCAGCACAAAGCCCTTGAGCTTGGCAAACGCGGCTTCGATCAGTGCTTTTTGCTGGTCCTGGTGCAGGTGTGAATAACCCACTGCAGGCGATGCGGAGGCTGCACGACCGGCATAACCCAGCTTTTGACCTTCGAGCATGTTTTCGTGGATGTTGTGCTGGATAAAGAACCAGGCGCCCTGATTTTGAGGTTCGTCCTGGCACCAGACGGTGTCGGTGGCGTTCGGGTATTTCTTGATTTCGGCAGCGAAGGCCTTGTGCGGGAACGGATAGAGCTGCTCCACACGGATGATGGCCACATCGTCAGCACCCTTGGCTTCGCGGAACTTCACCAGGTCGTAATAAACCTTGCCCGAGCAAGCAATGACACGCTTGACCTTATCGGCCTTGAGTACCTTGTTCTCGGGGATCACGGTCTGGAAGCTGCCCTTGGTGAACTCGGATATCGGCGATGTAGCGTCTTTGTTACGCAACAAGGACTTGGGCGTGAAAATGACCAAGGGCTTGCGCAGATCACGCACCATCTGGCGACGCAACACATGGAAGATCTGGCTGGCCGTGGTGGGCTGAACCAGCTGCATGTTGGTGTCGGCTGCCAGCTGCATGAAACGCTCGACACGGGCCGAACTGTGCTCAGGGCCCTGGCCTTCGTAACCGTGCGGCAACATCAGTGTCAGGCCGTTGACGCGCCCCCACTTGACTTCACCCGAAGCGATGAACTGGTCGATGACAACCTGTGCACCGTTGGCAAAGTCACCAAACTGGGCTTCCCAGACCACCAGGGTGTTGGGGTCGTTAGAGGCATAGCCGTATTCAAAACCCAGCACGGCCTCCTCGGACAGGATCGAGTCAATGACCACGAACGGTGCCTGCTTGTCCGACACGTTCTGCAAAGCCACATAAGTGCCGGTGTCCCACTTTTCGCGCTTTTGGTCGTGAATGACCGCGTGGCGGTGTGTGAACGTGCCGCGGCCGGAATCTTCACCCGACAGACGAACGGGGTAACCGCTGGCCACCAGCGAGGCGAAGGCCATGTGTTCGCCCATGCCCCAATCCACAGGCGTGTCACCTCGGCCCATGGCTGCTCGGTCGTCGTAGACCTTCTTGACCAATTGGTGTGGGGTGACAGACTCGGGAATGGTCGTGATTTTCTGGGCCAGTCGCTTCCAGTCGGCCAGGGGAATGGATGTATCGCCAGCGTCGGTCCACTTCTTGCCCATGAACGGGGCCCAGTCCACCGTGAACTTGGTCTTGAAGTTGGTCAACACGGGTTCGGTGGTGTTCTTGCCCGCATCCAGCGCTGCGCGGTAGGCCTTGGCCATGTCGTCGCCCAATGTGTCGCCCATACCTTGTGCGGTCAGCTTGTCGGCAAACAGCTTGCGGGTGCCCGGATGGGTGGCAATCTTTTTGTACATCAGGGGCTGCGTCAGTGCGGGCGTGTCCTGCTCGTTGTGGCCCAGCTTACGGAAGCAGACCACGTCGAGCACCACATCCTTCTGGAAAGTCATGCGGTATTCCAAGGCCAACTGAGTGGCCAGCACAACGGTCTCAGGATCGTCTGCATTGACGTGCAACACAGGGGCTTCGACCATCTTGACGATGTCGGTGCAGAACACGCTGGAGCGCATGTCGCGTGGGTCAGAGGTGGTGAAACCGATCTGGTTGTTGATGATGATGTGGACGGTGCCGCCGGTGGAGTAACCACGGGTCTGCGCCAGCGCCAGGGTTTCCTGGTTGACACCCTGACCGCCGAAAGCGGAGTCGCCATGTACCAAAACGGGCAGCACTTGCTTGCCCAGAGGGTCATCACGGCGGTCCATGCGGGCACGCACCGAGCCTTCGACCACGGGGTTCACGATTTCCAGGTGAGACGGGTTAAACGCCAACGACAAGTGAACCGGCCCACCGGAGGTGTTCACGTCCGAGCTGAAGCCCTGGTGGTATTTCACGTCACCGGCAGGCAGCTCTTCAGGGGCGGTGTGGTCGAACTCGGCAAACAGGTCTGCGGGCAGCTTGCCCATGGTATTGACCAAGACGTTCAAGCGGCCACGGTGGGCCATACCGATCACGACTTCCTGGACGCCCTGGGCACCTGCGGACTGAACCAACTCGTCCATGGCCGCAATGAAGCTTTCGCCACCCTCGAGCGAAAACCGCTTTTGGCCCACGTATTTGGTGTGCAAATAACGCTCAAGGCCTTCGGCAGCAGTCAGGCGGTCAAGAATTTGCTTTTTCTTTTCAGCGCCGAAATTCGGCTTGCTGCGGATACTTTCGAGCTTTTGTTGCCACCAGCGCTTTTCAGCCTGCTCGGTGGTGTACATGTACTCGGCGCCCAGCGTGCCGCAATAGGTCTCGCGCAGCGCATTGAGCAGTTCGCGCAAGGACATGTTGTTCTTGCCGAAGAAAGTGTTGCTGGTATCGAACACGGTTTCCTGGTCGGCATCGGTGAAGCCGAAGAAAGCGGGGTCAAGATCAGGAATATTGGGGCGCTCGGTGCGCTTGAGCGGGTCCAGGTCGGCCCAGCGTTGGCCCACGTTGCGGTACGCGGCGATCAGCTGCTGAACGGCAGTGCGCTTGCGGCCCATCTCGACGTTTTCGCTGGCCATGACGACCTTGGTGCCACCGGCTTTGGCGCGTTCGGCAAAGGCGTTGATCACCGGCAGGTGGGGCACGTCTTTGGCGTTGGAGCCGTCGACTGCGGGGACATGCTGGAGGGCGTCGAAATATTCGCGCCAGGAGTCGGGCACGCTGCCTGGATTGGCAAGGTAGTTCTCGTACATCTCTTCGACGTAGGGAACGTTACCTCCGAAAAGGTGGGTGTTGCCTGAATAGGCAGCGTAGACGGAATTAGTCTCGCTCATATTTCGCTGACCTCCGTTCCCCTCAGGGAAACATTAGTTGGTTGAGATTTACCTTCCGCGACACGGCTAAACCGATTGGCGGATGCGACTGTGGCAGGGGAAGGGCCTGAGTTCAAAGAGCATTGTGCCATGGCCTGCCCCACATGGTACTTACAAGTTCACAACAGCATGGACAAAAAAAGACCCTGCAAAGCAGGGTCTGAGCTTGTCACGCCTTGATCAGATCAACGATCTGCTGCAGGGCAGCGGGATCGTCCATGGTGGTCAAGTCGCCTGGATCGCGGCCTTCCGCCACAGCCTGTATGGCGCGGCGCAGCAACTTGCCACTGCGTGTCTTGGGCAATGCCGTGACAAAAAGCACCCGGGATGGACGGGCCACAGCGCCCAGCTGCGAATCCACCACCTTCATGACTTCGCTTTCCAGTTTTTGGCGCGCAGCGGCATCGGTGAGTCCCGAGGTGTCTTTGGCAATGGCAAAAGCCATGGCCACCTGCCCTTTGAGCTGATCGGCCACACCCACCACAGCGACTTCGGCGATGTTGGGGTGACTGGAGATGCTTTCTTCGATCTCGCGGGTGCCCAGGCGGTGACCAGCAACGTTGATCACGTCATCGGTGCGGCCCAGAATGAAGAAGTAACCATCTTCGTCGCGCACCGCCCAATCAAAGGTGCTGTAGACCAGCTTGTTGGGGACGGTTTTCCAGTAGGTCTTGACGAAACGGTCGTCATCGCCCCAGATGGTTTGCAGGTTACCCGGGGGCAGCGGGCCTTCAATGGTCAACACGCCCTTCTGGTTGGCGCCGGTCAACTCCTCGCCGGTCTGGTCATCGACCAGTTTGACGTTGTAGCCATAAATGGCTTTGCCGGGAGAGCCGAACTTGCTGGGGGCTTTTTCCACGCCATTGCAGATGCTCAGAATCGGCCAGCCGGTCTCGGTCTGCCAGTAGTTGTCGATGATCGGTTTGCCGTTGAGGCCTTCAGAAATCCACTTGGCAGTGGGCTCGTCCAGGGGTTCACCCGCCAAAAACAGCGCCTGCAAGCTGGACAAGTCGTATTTGGAAAGCAAGGCCGGGTCTTGCTTTTTCAGCACCCGAATGGCCGTGGGGGCGCTGAACATCACATTGACTTTGTATTTCTCGACCAGGCTCCACCAGATGCCGCCATCGGGCCGAATCGGCAAACCTTCATAAAGAATGGTCGCCATGCCGCCGATCAGCGGGCCATAGATGATGTAACTGTGGCCC
>CAIZSE010000122.1 GCA_903935585.1 uncultured Burkholderiales bacterium
CATGCGCTCACCACTCATGCGGTACAGCATGTCCACGCTCACCATGGCGCCTTGCCGAAAAGCCGTGGGGATGCCCAGAAACACCATCCAGATCAAACTGAATCGGATGAGCACTTCGGTCCATTCCGCGGGGGATTCGAGGATGAATCGGGTCACGATCTGGTGGATGCCAAAGCCGGAGGCCAAGGCCATCATGAGGCAGGCGACCATCATCGAAAATGAGGTGGTCCAGTGCTCGAAGCGTAAAAAAAGTTGTTTCATCGGCCCGTCACTTTGCTGAATTGAAAAACGCCCGCCAGCCTAAACCGGTCGGGCGTTGCCAGAAGGATCAGATCACTTGTAGTTGCGAATGCGGTCCAGGTTGGCTTTGCCGAACTGCTTTTCAAACTCGGCGTTGATGGGGCCCAAAGTGGCGACAAACTTGGACTTGTCCACGTTCTCGATCACGTTCATGCCCTTTTTGCGCAATTCGGCCACACCGTTGGCATCGTCCTTGTCCACACGCGCACGGTTGACCTTGACGGCTTCTTTGGCGGCATCCAGGAAGATTTGCTTGTCAGCGGCACTCAACTTGTCGTAACTGGCCTTGTTCATCAAGATGATGGCAGGCGAGTACACGTGGCCTGTGAGTGACAAGTGCTTTTGCACCTGGTCAAAGTTGGCCGCCATGATCACCGACAGGGGGTTTTCCTGACCGTCCACAGTGCCTTGTTGCAAGGCGGTGAACACTTCGGGAAAGGCCATGGGCGTGGTCACGATGCCCAGGCCTTTGTAGGCGGCCACGTGCACGGGGTTTTCCATGGTGCGCATTTTCAGACCCTTCAGGTCGCCAGGCTCGTTCACCGCGCGCTTGCTGTTGGTCATGTGGCGCACACCGTTCTCGCCCCAAGCCAGGGCCTTGAAGCCTTTGGAGTCGAACTTGGTCAGCAACTCTTGGCCAATAGGGCCGTCGAGTACAGCACGTGCGTGTGCTTTGTCACGGAACAGGAAAGGCACGTCCAGAATGCGGGCTTCTGGCACAAAGTTGGGCACAGGGCCTGTCGAAGAAGTGGCCAGTTCCTGGGTGCCCAGCTGGACCGATTCGATCGACTCGCGCTCGCCGCCCAAGGAGCCAGAGTAGAAGTTCTGGATCTTGATGCGCCCGTTGGTGCGCTTTTCCACCTCTTTGGACAGCGTGTCGATGGCTTCACCCTGGTGGGAGTTCTGTCCTATCGAAATGCTGTTGCGCATGGTGATTTGCGCAGAAGCCATGGTCATCACGCCAAGGGCCAAGCTCAGGCCCAACATCAATTTACTCAATTTCATTCGTAGCTCCTCGTGGATCAATGGACGATGGCAAATTGGGGATCAATTTGTCATACAAGTTTGATTATGGGGCGCAGTGAGGGCGGTTTAACTACGGGTTTTCGCGGGGGTGCTGTTGCCATGGCGACCCGGTCATGCCGAACCCAATGGGCAAAAAAAAGAGGCTCGGTGAGCCTCTTTTAAATGTCGTGGTGGTGGTCACATGCCCGTGTAGTTCGGCCCACCACCGCCTTCGGGCGTGACCCAGACGATGTTTTGCGTCGGGTCCTTGATGTCGCAGGTTTTGCAATGCACGCAGTTTTGCGCGTTGATCTGCAGGCGATCGCTGTTGTCCTCGTTCTTCACGTACTCGTAAACACCGGCCGGGCAGTAACGGCTTTCGGGGCCGCCAAACTTGGCCAGGTTGATGCCCACGGGCACCGAAGCGTCTTTCAAGGTCAGGTGGGCGGGCTGGTTTTCTTCGTGGTTGGTGTTGCTGATGAAAACGCTGGAGAGGCGGTCAAACGTCAATTTGCCATCGGGCTTGGGGTAGACAATTTGTTCGCACTCGGCCGCAGGCTTGAGGAAGACGTGGTCCGGCTTGTCACGGCGCAGCGTCCAGGGGATGTGACCGCGCAGCACGAACTGCTCAAAGCCGTTCATCAAGGTGGCCACTGTTAGGCCCTTTTTGAACCAGGCCTTGAAGTTGCGCGACTTGTTCAGCTCGGTGTGCAGCCAGCTGGCCTCGAAAGCCTCGGGGTAGGCGCTCAGCTCGTCGTGCTCGCGGCCCGCCACGATGGCTTCATACGCCGCTTCGGCAGCCAGCATGCCGGTCTTGATGGCGGCATGGCTGCCCTTGATGCGGCTGACATTCAGGTAACCGGCATCGCAGCCGACCAAGGCGCCACCCGGAAACACGGTTTTCGGCAGGCTCATCAGGCCGCCTGCGGTGATGGCGCGGGCGCCGTAGCCAATGCGTTTGGCGTTGACCTCACCCTGGTCGTTGGTGAAGTACCACTTGATGTTGGCGTGGGTCTTCCAGCGCTGAAACTCTTCAAACGGGCTGAGCCAGGGGTTGGCGTAGTCCAGACCCACCACGTAGCCGATGGCGATCTTGTTGTCTTCCATGTGGTACATGAAAGCGCCGCCATAGGTGTCGTTGTTCATGGGCCAGCCAGCGGTGTGCATGACAAAACCGGGCGTGTGGCGGGACGGGTCGATCTCCCAGACTTCCTTGATGCCGATGCCATAGGTTTGCGGATCACGGCCTTCGTCGAGCTTGTATTTGGCAATCAGTTGTTTGCCCAAGTGCCCGCGTGCGCCTTCGGCGAACACGGTGTACTTGCCGTGCAGTTCCATTCCGAGCTGGAAGTTCTCGGTCGGCTCTCCGTCCTTGCCAATGCCCAGATTGCCGGTGGCAACCCCTTTGACGCTGCCGTCGTCGTTGTAAAGCACCTCGGCGGCGGTGAAGCCGGGGAAAATCTCGACCCCCAGGTTTTCGGCCTGCTGAGCCAACCAGCGCGTGAAGTTGCTCAGGCTGATGATGTAGTTGCCGTGGTTTTGCGCGCACTCTGGCAAGAAAATGCCGGGGGTGCGGGTGGCGCCGGTCTCTGACAGGAAGCTCCAGGCATCGTCTGTCACGGGCTGGTTGAGCGGTGCGCCCATGGCTTTCCAGCCGGGCAAAAGTTCGGTCAGGGCCTTGGGGTCCATGATCGCGCCCGACAAAATGTGGGCACCCGGTTCGCCGCCTTTTTCCAGCACGACCACCGACACATCGGTGCCTTTTTCGGCGGCCAGTTGCTTCAAGCGGATCGCGGTCGACAGGCCGGCGGGGCCGCCACCGACCACGACCACGTCGTAGGGCATGGATTCGCGGGGGCCGTAGGTGCTGAGAATTTCTTCGGGGCTCATGAACGTCTCTTTTGGGAAGTTGTGAATGCTGGGGGCCTCGTGCACGGAGCGTGTCGGGCGGGTGACTCATTTTATGCGTCTTGAGGGCCATTCCCCCGCACAATGGGGATAGCTGTTTTCAGCAGCAAACACGAACCCCCTGGAAGGAATTGTCATGGCGTACGAAATCGATCTGTCTGGCCGCGTGGCCTTTGTCACTGGCGCATCAAGTGGCCTGGGCGCCCAATTTGCCAAAACCCTGGCCGCAGCCGGTGCGGGCGTGGTGCTGGCCAGCCGCCGGGTCGAGAAACTCAAAGACCTGCGCGCCGAGATCGAGGCTGCAGGCGGCGATGCGCATGTGGTCGAGCTCGATGTGACCGACCGGCACAGCATTGCAGCGGCCGTGGCGCACGCCGAAACCGAGATGGGCAGCATCGACATTTTGGTCAACAACTCGGGCGTGAGCACCACCCAGCGCATTCAGGACGTCACCGAAGAGGACTATGACTTCGTCTTTGACACCAATGTGCGCGGTGCATTTTTTGTCGCACAAGAGGTGGGCAAGCGCATGCTGGCCCGCGCCAAGGGGGCTGCGCCCGGCAGCTTCACGGGCGGGCGCATCATCAACATCGCCTCGATGGCGGGGCTCAAGGTGCTGCCGCAAATCGGGGTGTATTGCATGAGCAAGGCCGCTGTGGTGCAGATGACCAAGGCCTTTGCTGTGGAATGGGGTCGATTCGGCATCAACGTCAACGCGATTTGCCCCGGCTACATCGACACCGAAATCAACCACCACCACTGGCAAACCGAGCAGGGCCAAAAACTCATCAGCATGCTGCCCCGCAAGCGTGTCGGGCAGCCCCAGGATCTGGATGCGCTGCTCATGCTGCTGGCCAGCGACCAGAGCCATTTCATCAATGGCGCGGTGATCGCTGCCGACGATGGTTTTGCCGTTTGAGGGGCCAAGCATGAAGTACGTTTTGCCTGAGATCAAAAAGCAGGTGCACCAATTGGTCATCCCCATCCGCTGGGGCGACATGGACGCCATGGGCCATGTCAACAACACGGTGTACTTTCGCTACCTTGAAACCATCCGCATCGACTGGTTTGACCACATCGGATTCGACCTGAACCCGCAAGGCGAAGGGCCGGTGATCGTGAACGCGTTTTGTAACTTTTACAAACAGTTTGAATACCCCGGGGACATCCTGGCCACCATGTATGTGAGTGACCCAGGCCGCACCACGTTTGAAAGCTGGTGCACGCTGGAGCGCACCGACCAGCCCGGTGAGGTGTTTGCCGCTGGCGGCGCCACTACGATCTGGGTCGACTTTCCCAAACAAAAATCTGTTCCCTTGCCCGATTGGGTCAAGGCGCTGGTCACGCCCTGATCAGGCTTGCGCAGGGGCCTGCACGCTGGCCTGGGCTTGGCCCACAGCGCGCCACTGGTCGGCGTGGCTTTGCAGCCAGTCTTGCGACTGGGTGGGGTGGCCGACCTGCATGGGGTGAAAGTCTTTGCGCGTGTAAGCCCAAATGGGTTTGGCCACGCGCCAAACCAAGCCGTGGCGACCGACCAAAAACTGGGCGGCAGACCACCAGGTTGAAGGCTTGAAAAGCGTCTTGTCGTGCCACAGGTTGTTGACGGTTTGGCGGACAACGTCGGTGATGAACTGGATGGTCACGTACCAGAACCAGCGCATGCGCCAGGCGTGGTTGCCGCCCAAGCGCTGGTACAGGTCAAAGGCCACGCACTTGTGTTCGGATTCTTCGGCGGCATGCCAGCGCCACAAGGTTTGCAGCGGCTTTTCGGCATGGGCAAACCAATCGCCGGGCTGGTCCATGCGCTCGAGCGTGATGTCGCCAAAAATGGAGGTGTAGTGCTCAAAGGCGGCGGTGATGGCCAATTCGTGCAAATAGCCCTTGTCGCTTTTGCTGAAGAATTCTTCGCGCCCTTTTTTCAGGCGGCGCTCGGCACGCGGTCCCCAATGGTTGACCAGGCCCTGCTTTTCCAGGTGTGCGTTGTACAGGCCATGCAAGTGGCGGTGTGTGGCTTCCTGGCCAATGAAGCCTTTGGCAAGCTGTTTGAGCTCGGCATTCTCGGGTGTATCGGGCAGGTGTGTGGCCCCGGCTTTGACCGCATCCATGAAAGACTGTTCGCCCACCGGAAAGCTCATCGACAAGGCGTTGGCATAAGCCGTCAAAAACGCATCGCCGCCGTTCCAGTGGCGCGAAAACCCCTGGCTCAGGTCCACGCTCAAACGGCGTATGGTCAGTTCAGAGGGGGCAGCGGGGTGGGTGTTCATGGTGGTGGGTGCGAGAAAACCAATTCGGTTATCAAACTGTATTGTTCAGGTTTTTCAAAGACCGTGCAAAAGGCCACATAAAAATCACGCAGCGGGCTTGGTCTTGGGCGCGCGGCCCATCAGGTAGAACTCGGGGTTGGGCATCATGCCGCTGAAACTGGCCATGCGGTTACTCAAGCCAAAGAAAGCGGTGATGGCCGCGATGTCCCAGATGTCCTCGTCGTCAAAGCCGTGGGCATGCAGCGCCACAAAGTCGGCCTCTTCCACCTCGTCAGAGTGCTGGCAGACCTTGAGCGCAAAGTCGAGCATGGCGCGCTGGCGGGGTGTGATGTCCGCCTTGCGGTGGTTGATGGCCACCTGATCGGCCACCAAGGGCTTTTTCTCGTAAATGCGCAAAATGGCGCCGTGGGCGACCACGCAATACAGGCACTTGTTGGCGGCGCTGGTGGCGGTCACGATCATCTCGCGATCGCCTTTGGTCAGGCCGCTGGTGCGGCCCACCGACTCGGGCACCATCAAAGCATCGTGGTAGGCAAAAAAGGCACGCCACTCGGCCGGCCGGCGGGCAAAAGCCAAAAACACGTTGGGCACAAAACCGGCTTTCTCCTGCACTTCGAGCACTTTGGCTTTGATGTCGTCGGGCAAGTCCATGATGTCGGGGGCGGGGTAACGGGGCGTGGTGGGTGTGCTCATGGCGTGTCTCTAAGTGTTTATGCTTTGGCTATTCTCCACCAACTTGAAAGTTGCCCATGTCCGCACCCAAAGCCCCTGCATCGCCCCAAGCCTGGCCCACCGACGAGGCCTTTCAAAACGGCTTGACCACCCGCAACCAGGTCATGGGCGCCGACTATGTGGACCGGGCCTTGGGCGCCGCCACCGAATTCACCCAGCCCATGCAGGAGTTCATCACCCGCAACGCCTGGGGCAACGTGTGGCAACGCCCCGGCCTGGACCTGAAAACCCGCAGCCTGATCACCGTGGCCATGCTGACCGCGCAAGGCAAGCAGCAAGAGCTCAAAGCCCATATTCGCGGCGCACTGACCAATGGCGCGACCCCGGAAGAAATCCGTGAACTGATGCTGCACGCCACCGTGTATTGCGGCTTTCCGACGGCGATCGATGGTTTCAGGTGTGCGACCGAAGTGATCGAGCCCAAAAGCTGAGCTCGCCCTGCAAACCGCAGATCAACCCAGACACGATGGACGGGATGAGGCTTGATGTATATACTTGATGTGCATACAAAATCAAGGAGCCCGCATGACCTACGCCCGTGTTTTCCAGTCCGGCAACAGCCAGGCTGTGCGTTTGCCCAAAGAGTTTCGGCTGGAGACCGACAAAGTCGAGATTTTTCGGCAAGGACAAGACATCGTGCTGCGCCAAGTGCCCACCAGTGCCGCCGCCGTCTTTGACTTGTTGAGCAGCCTGCCGGCAGACTTCATGGCCGAAGGCCGTCAAGACACGCCGCCGCAAGAGCGTGAGGCGTTTTGAGCATGGCCACCGCACCCAGCCAGAGGGGCAAAAACACCAGCTACATGCTGGACACGAACATTTGTATTTACATTGCCAAAGGGCACCCGCTGGCCGTGCGTCACCGCTTTGAGATGCACACATTGGAAGAAATGACCATGTCCATCATCACCGTGGGTGAACTGCGTTTCGGGGCTGAAAAAAGCCAAGCCCGCGAAAGCGCCTTGGCCACCCTGGCGAAATTGGTTCAAATGGTTCAACCCTGCGCTTTGCCCTTGACCGCTGCTGAGCACTATGGCCATGTCCGGGCCAGCTTGGCGCAGCAGGGCCTGCCCATCGGCAACAACGACCTGTGGTTGGCCGTCCACGCACTGGCCGAAGGCTGGACGCTGGTCACCAACAACACCCGAGAATTCAGTCGCGTGCCTGGTCTGCGGCTTGAAAACTGGGTGGACTGAGCCACCATCAGCCAGCCCGTCGGGCGTGTCATGTGCCCGGCAGCAGCTTCAGGGCGCCCTTGAGTAAATAGCCCGCGCTGTGAAACGTTTTGCTCTTGAGCGTCTGCTGGGGTAATTGGTGGTTGTGAAGGGCCACGTAACGCAAGAGCGGTTGCTCCAAGTCTTCGCCACTGGTGAATCGATGGGTTTTGAGCACATAGGCGATGCGCCCATTGAAGCACTTGACAATTCCGTTGGTTCGGGGCGTGCGTGGTTTGGTCAGGCTCAGTTTTCGTTCGGCGGCAACAGGCACAAGCCTTGTTTGAGGGCGCACCTTCAACCTCTGCTGCAGAGAGAGTGACCTTGCCGGACCAGCAGCCTCTGCCTGCTTGGATTCGCTACGACGCAGAAACCAAAACACTGAGCACGAACGCCGTGCCAGCAGGGGCCTTCCCCATGATGGTGCTGGTCACGGTGGGCAACCAAGCGACGCTGGTGCAGATTTCAGAGTCGCAAGCCACCATCAAGTAACGCCCTGCTGAAAAGCGAGGTGCGCTGCTGCAGGGGTTAGCCCCGCATCAACTTTTGAATCAGATCGGCCGCCCCCGAGGCCTGGTACTTGCGCATCAGTTTGACCCGGTAAATCTCCACCGTGCGGTGGCTGATGCCCAGAGCACGGCCGATCTCTTTGCTGGTCAGGCCATCCATCAGGTGGGCGGCCACTTCGCGTTCGCGGGCAGTGAGTTCGGCTTTGACGGCTTTGCGCGCTGACAAGTCCTCAAAGGTCCAGATGCCTGCTTCGTGTGGGGCGTCACGGTTCAGCGCGCGGCCCGTCACGTGGCACCAGAAGGTTTCGCCTTTGAAGCGCCCATCCACGCGTTTCATGACACGGTCATCGGCATACACGCCACTGGCGTTCAGGATCGGGGTGATGCGTTGGCCGGTGCGCTCGTATTCGTCGGCGCTGGGGTAGAGCAGTTGAAAGCTTTGGCCGATGAGCTGCTCGCGGGTGGTGCCGAACATGTCGCACACGCGCTGGTTGCAGTCGACCATGGTGCGGTTGCGCGACAGCACCATGCCGACCGGGGCCAGGTCGAAGGCGAGGCGGTAATCGATGTCCTGAGTCATGGTGTGCTGACTTCCTGGTTTCCTGGTTAAGTATTAAGGGCTAGGGCTAAGGGCTGCGCTCTACGAAAAACTACGTAGTTACTTACGTAGTATCGTAAGGCCTTCTTCCTTTTCTGGAGACCGGTGTGAACAAGATTTTTCCTTCCGCAGCCGAGGCCTTGAAAGGCATCGTGGCTGACGGGCAACTCATTGGCGTGGGCGGTTTTGGCCTGTGCGGCATTCCTGAAGCCCTGATCGACGCCTTGCGCGACAGCGGTGTGCAAAACCTGACCGCCATTTCCAACAATGCAGGGGTCGATGATTTTGGTTTGGGCAAGCTGCTGCAGACCCGTCAGATCAAGAAAATGATTTCGTCATATGTGGGTGAAAACAAAGAGTTCGAACGCCAATACCTGGCCGGCGAGCTGGCTTTGGAGTTCACCCCGCAAGGCACGCTGGCCGAAAAGCTGCGTGCTGGTGGTGCGGGCATTCCGGCTTTCTTCACCAAAACCGGTGTGGGCACCTTGGTGGCCGAAGGCAAAGAGTTGCGTGACTTTGGTGGCGAGACTTACGTGATGGAGCACGCGCTGCTGCCCGATGTGTCGCTGGTCAAGGCGCACCGTGCCGACAAGTCCGGCAACCTGCAGTTCCGTTACACCTCACGCAACTTCAACCCTGCTGTCGCCATGGCGGGCAAGATGTGTGTGGTCGAGGTCGAAGAAATTGTCGAGACCGGTGACATGCACCCGGACAGCGTGCATTTGCCCGGCATTTATGTGCACCGCATCGTGTTGAACGCAACACCCGAAAAGCGCATTGAAAAGCGCACCATCACTGAAAAGGGGGGAGTTTGATATGAGCTGGAGTCAAGACCAAATGGCCGCGCGTGCGGCCCACGAACTGGAAGATGGTTTCTATGTGAACCTGGGCATCGGCATCCCGACCCTGGTGGCCAATTTCGTGCCCGCCGACAAAGAGGTGTGGCTGCAAAGTGAAAACGGCATGCTGGGCATTGGCCCTTTCCCGACCGAAGACGAAGTCGATGCCGACCTGATCAACGCTGGCAAGCAGACCGTGACCACCATCAAGGGCTCGTCGATTTTTGGCAGTGAGCAGTCGTTCGCCATGATTCGCGGCGGCAAGATCAACTTGTCGATTTTGGGCGCGATGCAGGTGAGCGAAAAAGGCGATCTGGCCAACTGGATGATCCCCGGCAAGATGGTCAAGGGCATGGGCGG
>CAIZSE010000123.1 GCA_903935585.1 uncultured Burkholderiales bacterium
GCAGCAAGCCACCCAAGCCCTTTTTCCGGATTGCTCACGCTACACCGACATCCAGCCCTGGGCGGGCATGCGCCCTGCCACGCCAACGGGCTTGCCTCTCATCGGTCGCCAGGCCAAAGGGCCCCACAACCTCTACATCAATGCCGGGCAAGGGGCTTTGGGCTTCACGCTGGCATCCGGCTCAGCGGTTCAGCTGGCCAACTCGCTCAGTTGACCCCACAAGACGCCACCATGAACCCACTCAAGCCCCCTTCCAGCAAGCTGTCTGAAGCAGATGTGTCCAGCATCATTGCCATGGCCTGGCAAGACGACACGCCCTTTGAGGCGATTGCCCTGCAGTTTGACTTGACCGAGCCCGAGGTGATTGCCCTGATGCGCGCATCCTTGAAAGCCCGGTCGTTCAGGGTCTGGCGCATGCGGGTTCGTGGCCGTGCGACCAAACACCTGGCCTTGCAGCAAACCCGTCAGTTGCCAGAACACCATTTGAACAGCAGCAAAACCTCGGCTGCTCTGCTTGGGCAGGAGGGGTCGGATGCACCCGAAGAATTTCCTTTGCCACCTTCGCCCATCACGCGCCAGTCCTTGCGCTGAAGGCCATCGACAAGCTTCAAGCCCGTTGCTGAAGCCCTGCTGCGTTCGTGGGGTGCTGCGCATCGGCAGAGGTTGTGAGCGTTTGAAAGGCAGACGAGGCGTCTGCAGGCGCTAAAGGGTTCAGCGCCAAAGAGGTCGGGTTTTCAAAGCACGAAGGGACCGGCAAAATGGACTGCAACGCAGCCAGCACGTTCGTCAAACGCGGGTCACTGGTTTGCGCATCGTCGGTGGTGTCGTTGATGCAAAAGAAAGACAGCGAACCGAATTCGGACACCAGCGCTTGCAACTGCGCGTTTTGATTGTCCTCGCCCGTCGAGACATAGCGGTGGCGGTAGGGGCGAATGCTTGCCACCCCATGCGCCAACGCCCAACGCAGCACAAAGTCTGAAACGATGGTGGGCTTGTCCCAGCTGCGAAACACCGTCGACCTGACAGCGGCAAACAACTCGGGCGCTGTGTCCTCCAGCTCCAGCAAGATCGACTTCAGCATGGGCCTTGGCGAATGGGCAAAGGTGCGAAAAGTGCTTTGGTACAAGGGGTCTTGCTCGCGCACTGCAGGCGTGCCCAGGCGGGCTTTTTCGGTGAGCCACTGGATCGACAGGCGGCAGGCGTTCTCAAGGGACGTGGCATCCATGCGCATGGCTTCATTGGTGACCTCGGGGTCATCAGACCAGGTGACATGAAACCCACCCGGATGGAACCAGTCGTCCAGCTCAACGGGGGCGCCAAAGAACACGTCGTCGTTGAAGTAAAAGTAGCGCTCCGACAGACCGGGGATGTGGTGAATCCAGGACTCGATGTGCCCCGAGTCGAAGGTGGGCAAAGACGCTTCGGGCATCAGCTCGCGGTGGTCCACCAAGGTCAGCCGATCTGAAGATCGCAACCAGTCAGGGGCCTGGGCATCGGTGACGATGTAAACGTGGCCGTGATCCGGGAAAAACTTCTCCAGGGAACGCAAGCTGTAGCGCAACTCATGGTTGTCGCGAAAACGGCCCTCCACATTGCTGTAGCGGGCCAGGGCGGCGCTGGAATCGTGGGCCAGTTGGTGCAGGGCTGCCTGGCGTTTGGCCCGCCAGGTGGAGTCGTTCCCGTCAACCCACAAATAAACAATGTCGATGGGCGAATCGTGGGGCATGTCTGCGTTGGTTTTTTTTGGAAGGGAGAGTCTAGCAGTGGCTTGGCGCAGCCCTTTCAATACCCGCCCTGGCATCAGGGCCACTGCAGGATTTACCCCTGGCGCCCAGGAATGGTGCTCGACCAGGGGACTCGTCGCCAAATCTTTCGCCATCCCCTACCCCAAGAGCGCATCCAGCGCTGCCACATCCCTGAACACCACGTCCTGCGAGAGCGCGAAATGCTTGCGGCCGCAGGCGATCTTCAGGTTTTCGCCGTAGCGACGGTCTTTTTCAATGGTGCTGGATTTGGTTTCCGCCACAAAGTACACGCGGGCATCGCCCTCAAAAACGACGGCCCAATCCGGGTTGTAGTTGCCCAGTGGCGTTGGAATTTTGAAACGGCCGGGCAGTTTGAAGAAGAACCTCACGCGTTCGTCGTTGCTGCAGTCCTGGGCAAATTTGTTTTCCACACCACTGTCACTCAAGACGCAAGAAAAAGCTTCGCCCATCTCGGCGCTCTCATTGTTCAGGGGCTGCGCCTGCAAGATTGTTTTGCTGACGGGCGGCGTCAATTCATCGGCGGCAGGTGGGTACACGCTGCTCAGGTAGGTTTCGACTTCGTCCCAAAGCGTCATTTCATAACGCTGGCCGTTGATCTCTTGGTACTCGATGCCCTGCACCAACAAGTCCTGCAAGCTGTTTTTGATGGCCGCGATGGACGTGTCCAAAAACGCTTGCGGGTTGATGAGCAACTCACCCAAGCGACCCGAACCATCCAGGATGGCAAACAGCGTGGCCCGCGACAGATGCACGCGATTCTGGATGTAGGCATACACGTCGGGCACCGTCACGTTGAAATTGCGCGCATCGGTATTGGCCGCACCCGATTGCACGCCATGCACCCCGTCTTGCGTCATCACTATCTTGGCCTTGGTCGAGCGGATTTTGGGGGCCTGTACTTTGGGGTATTGGTTTGTGTCGGCCAGCACGGCCATGCATTTTTGAATCACCTCGGCCGTGTCCAGTCGCACGCTGTAGCGCGTCTGGTAATCAATTTTTTTCCAGATTGCCTCAAACAGCGCGGCCTCATCGGCGTCGAGCGTTTTGGGTTTGACCCTCACCTTGGCGCGGGCGTTCTTCACGCGCCCGGCAAATGTCACCCCGGCCTCGTCTTCAATCTCTTGCTGCAAGGATTTGGCAAAAGCCTCGTAGCTTTCGTTGGGAATCACCGTCAGCACATTCACCCGTTTGTCCATCACCCGTTCTCCCGACTGGTTCACACACAGGCGCAGGCCACGGCCAATCTCCTGGCGCTTTTTCATGGCGCTTTTGGTCTCGTTGAGCGTGCAAATCTGGAACACGTTGGGGTTATCCCAGCCCTCGCGCAGCGCGGTGTGGCTGAACAAGAACTGCAGCGGCTCTGCCGTGGAAAGCAGCCTTTCCTTGTGCTGCATGATCAGGTGGTACGTGCTGTCGTCTTTGGCCACCAACCCGGAGGTATCGACCCACACGGTTTTGGCTTTCACACCCTTGCCTTTTTTATCCCCCGAAAAATAGCCGTCGTGGACCTGGCTGGCCGCATGCGGTATCAAACCCCGGTACTGCGGCAGGCGGGCGTATTTGTTGAAGGCCTCTTCAAACCACAAGCCAAACTTGCCCGCAGTGGGCTGGCCCTCTGAATCGAAGGCGCGGTAATTGGCCACCTTGTCGATGAAGAAAAGGCTCAGCACCTTGATGCCCAGGGGCTGCAAATTCTTGAGCTTGGCAAAGTGTGCGGCCACGGTGCGCTCGATTTGGTAACGCATCACGTCATCGGTCAGGCCGCCCTGCTTTTCATGCAGCTTCAAAACCCGCCCACCCGAAAACTCGATTTCGCCCAAATTTGCGCGGATCTCGTTCAGGATGTAACCGTCTTGGTAAGCCTCCCGCTGTTTGGACTTTTTATACAAGTCCTCTTCCAGCTTTAACGTCACTTCGGATCGCTTGACGCCCGTCTTGCCATTCACATCTATCGCCACCCGGGCGCTGATGCTTTTGGCCTTGGCCTCAATGCCCAGCAGCTCAATGAACGCCTGGTTGTGGTCGGCGTCGCCCAACACGCCATCCACCTCAATCTGCTTGACCAGCCCCAAGTCATAGGCCTGCACAGGGTTAAGCGAGTACAGCAGGTTGTAAGGGTTGCGGTGCGTGGCCGAATAGCGCAGCGTGCACAGCGGGTTCAAATCCAGCAAGGCGGTGCGACGCAAATCAGTTTCAAAATTTTGCGGCTCGTCCACGATCACCACCGGGTTAACCGCCTGGATGTACTCGATGGGCGCAAACGCACGCTCGCCCTTGTGCTTGATGCGCACATTGTCTTTGGCAAAACTGTCGATGTTGATCACCAGCACGCTCAGCGCATCGCTCATGGCGAAATCGCGCAAAGCCGACAACTTGCTGCTGTCGTACAAGATGGGCACGCAAGGCACATGGGCGTAATCTCTGGCAAAGTGGTTGCGCGTGACCGCCAGGTTTTTCATGGTGCCCTCGCGAATCGCCACGCTGGGCACCACCACCACAAACTTCTTGAATCCGTACTGTTTGTTCAGCTCGTACAGGGTCTTGATGAAGGTGTAGGTCTTGCCCGTGCCGGTTTCCATCTCCAGTGAAAAATGCGGCACCAGTCGGCTGCTTTTCTGACCCTGGAGTAGCGCATCCAACTGGTCGCCCAGCAGCGTGCGGCTGACCTGGGTCGGGTCGGGTTCGCCTTGGGCGTTGCGCAAATGCGCCAGCTGCACCTGTTGCACATTGGCCAGCAACTGCTCTTCGGACAAATGCAAAACGTTGCCAATGGTGCCGTCTGCCGCATAGCGCACGCTGGCGTTTTGACCCGCCAGCGCAAAGTCACCCCTGGCCAGTGGTTGGCCGTGAAACACCTTCACCACAGCATCGACCGCCTTTTTTTGGTACTCCTGGTGGCTGAATTGGAGTTGCATCGTCATGTTTTTTCCTTGTTGTCTGGCCATTCCAAAGTGGCCTGCCGCTCGCGTGCCAGCTGCACCACGCGGTGCAGTTGCGTCTGAAGCACCTGCAACTCGGGCAAGGCGTGCAGGTACTGCGCCACGCGGATGTTGGCGCTGTCCAAATCCATCAGCTCCACCTGTTCGGCATCGGTGCTGGCGCACAAAATCAGGCCGATGGGTGAAGCCTCGCCCTCGGCCCGGTCGTTTTGGTCCAGCCAGCGCAGGTACAGCTCCATCTGACCCTTGTGCGATGGCGAAAACTTCTCCAGCTTCAGCTCCACAGCCACCAAACGGCGCAGGTGGCGGTGGTAGAAAAGCAGGTCCAGGTAAAAGTCGTCGGCGCCCACAGAAATGCGCTTTTGCCGCGCCACAAACGTGAAACCCGCGCCCAGCTCCAGCAAAAAGCGCTCCATGTCGCGCAAGATGGCGCTCTCCAAATCGCGCTCGCTGTAGCCGTCGGGCAGGCCCAAAAAGTCCAGCATGTAGGGGTCGCGAAACACCAAATCGGGCGTGACCTGTCCGCCCTCGCGCAGTTGGCCCAGCTCACTGGCAATGACGGATTCGGGCTGTTTGGCTATGGCCGAGCGCAGGTACAACTGGCTGGCCATGCGTTCGCGCAGGGTGCGCACGCTCCAACGCTCGACCCGGCACATCTCGGTATAAAACGCACGCTCCAGAGGTGCTTTCAGCGGGAGGATTTCAATGAAATGGCTCCAGCTCAATTCTCGCGACAGCGTGGCGACCACTGGAGCGTCTGGGAAAGACTGCACAAACGACACCATGCGGGCCAGGTTTCGTTCGCTGAAACCCTTTCCGTAGGCGGGCACCAATTTTGCCGACAGTGTCGGCAAAATCTCTTGGCCATACGCGGCACGCCCATCGGTGAGCATGTCGGTGGCGATTTTTCGCCCCACTTGCCAATACAACTGCGTCAGTGTGCTGTTGGCGGCGGTGGCCACATGGGCACGCGCCGCATCGATGAGCTGGCGCACGGCAAGCAGCAAGGACTGCGAGCTTTTTTGAATGGCCTGTCCTTGTGACTTGGCTGGCAGCTGAGTCTTGTTGGTCTTGGTGGTCTTGGGCTGCTTCGCCAGCTTATGGGGTTGGGGTTTCGGCATGGCAGCGCTTCAGATCACCGTCAGGCCAATGGCCAGACCGGCCAGTTCCAGCTGCAAATTGGCCAGCAGTTCGTCTGCTTTGGTGCCCACAAAGCAAGAGTTCAACATGATCACCTGCGCGGGGACGGCTTGGACGATTTCGGTTTTTAGCGCCTCGGTGTAGGGGTCAAAGCACAGCCACATCTCTTGCTCGTTAGGCATGCGCACACGGTGAATGGTGGCCTTGGCCAGTTGCTTGGGTTTGCAGATGGCATGCACGCCCAAAGCGCCCAGGCCGTGCTTGAGCAGCAGCTCGGCGAGCATGGCGGCTTGAGCGTCTCGGCCTTTTTCGTGATGACCACCACCTCCGTCATTCCCACGAAGGTGGGAATCCATCTTCTCAGCCGTCTGAAACAGCGCCAGTTGTTCACGCAGCGCATCAGCGCTGTTGGCATCACCGCGCCAGACCTTGAAGTTGGACGGCGCCAGGGTGAAGTGGGCGCAGGACAGGTCGGCGGTTTTTTCGGGGTGCTCAGCCTGGAGCTTGGCGATGACTTTGCTGATGCGGGCGCGGGTGATGTCGGCGATGGTGCGGTAACCGGCTTTGTAGGCCTCGCTGTCCTTGTCGAGGACTTCGGGCATTTGGACGGAAATGGATTGGCGATTGCCACCGTCTTCCAAATTCAGTTCCATGACCGCGTGGGCGGTGGTTCCTGAACCTGAAAAAAAGTCCAAACACACATCACTATTGCTCCGGCCCTTTGAAGTTTAAGCTGCATAGCGAACCCGACGGTCCTGGAAGTAACCAATAACCCGCTCGGGTGTTTTCTCCAACATCGACATATGTTCGTTGGCAGCTTCTCGTAATTTGGCCTTGGTTCGCA
>CAIZSE010000124.1 GCA_903935585.1 uncultured Burkholderiales bacterium
ATCATCGGACGCGCCTGAGCCGATGCAGCTCATCGGCTGCGACTTTTCCAGCAGCCCCTCTAAACGCAAACCTATCGTGCTGGCGCTGGGCCAGGCCCGCCAGGGCAGGGTCCAACTGCAAGCGTTGCAAATTTTTGAAACACTCGCGGCCTTTGGCGACTGGTTAACGCAGCCCGCCGATTGGGTGGGTGGTTTTGACTTGCCTTTTGGCTTGCCGCGCGAGTTGGTCGAGACACTGGGCTGGCCCACCGAATGGGCCGCCTGCATGGACCACTACTGCGCGCTGGAGCGCAGCGCAATTCGCGATCAGTTTGCCGCCTTTTGCAATGCCCGTCCGGTGGGTGGCAAATTTGCGCACCGCGCTGCCGACCGGCCCGCAGGCTCCAGCCCCTCCATGAAATGGGTCAACCCGCCCGTGGCCTACATGCTTCACGCCGGGGTGCCTTTGCTCCGGCAAGCCGGTGTGCATGTGCCGGGTTTGCAAAACGGCGATCAGCTCCGCGTGGCGCTGGAAGCCTACCCTGGCTTGCTGGCCCGAGAGGTGCTGGGCAACCGCAGCTACAAAAGCGACGACAAAGCCAAACAAACCCCCGAGCGCCTGCTGGCACGGCGCGAGTTGCTCGGTGCGCTGGAGCGCGGCGAGACTCGCCTGGGCCTGCGCCTGGTGGCCAGCAACGCCCTGTTGGGTCGCTTGGCTGACGATGCCAGCGGCGATGCGCTCGATGCCACCCTGTGCCTGATGCAAGCGGCCTGGGCGCAGCAGCAGCACGCAACCGGTCACCCGCAATACGGCTTGCCGCCGTGTGACCCGTTGGAGGGGTGGATCGTGACGGCCTGAGTTGGCTTTTATGGTGTTTTTTGGCAACGATTCAGGACTGGCACATCGCGTTACGATAGCCAAGCTACATTCGGTGCTGCGCTGGTTTGCGCCAAGGAAATACAAATGACAACACAAGGTTTTGTGGTGACCCACGCCAAGGACGCCCGTTTCGAGAAAGGGCTGCGTTCCTTTTTTGAATACCGTGACCTGGGCATGAAGGCGGCGACCGGTGGGCGTGTGACGGCCAGCGTGATCCGCGCTGCAGGCAGCCATGAATTTTCCAGTCAGCCCCACCTTCACAAAACGCAGTTCCAGCTGGTTTATGTGCTCAAGGGCTGGATCGAGTTCGAGTACGAAGGGCAGGGCGTTGTTCGGCTGGAGGCCGGTTCGTGCGTGCACCAACCGCCCGGCATCCGTCACCGTGAGATGGGGCACAGCGACGATCTGGAGTTGCTGGAGGTGGTCTTGCCCGCAGATTTCGAGACGGAAACTGTGGCCAGCGTCAACCCTGAAACGAGGTAAGACAGGTGTTCCGAAGTTTCTTTCTTTCCCGCGGTTGGGCTTTGTGGGCCTGGGGCGGCTTGCTGGTGCTGGTGGCGCTGGTGTTCATCACGGTGCAGCAGACGGTCAAGCTGAACACCTGGTACGGCGAGTTTTACGATTTGCTGCAAAAGCCCGAGCAGCCGGGTGGCTTGGAGAAGTTCTGGGGCTTCATGCAGCAGTTTGCCTGGATCGCTTTTCCCTACATGTTGCTGCGTAGCCTGGAGACGTATCTCGCCTCGCACTACGCCTTTCGCTGGCGTCAGGCCATGACCGAGGTTTACCTGCCGCGCTGGCAAGGCACGCTGGAGACGGTCGAGGGCGCTTCGCAGCGCCTTCAGGAAGACTGCATGCGATTTGCGCGCCAGACCGAGAACCTGGGCTTGGGCCTGGTGCGTGCGGTGTTGACACTGGTGTCCTTCATTCCTATTTTGTGGCTGTTGTCCAAGGGCATGGCGATCGCCTGGCTGCAATTTGAGGGCTCGCTGTTTTGGGTGGCGCTGGTCACGGCTGTGGGTGGCACCGTGTTGTCGTGGTACGTGGGCATCCGCCTGCCAGGGCTGGAATACAACAACCAGAAGACCGAGGCGGCGCTGCGCAAGGATCTGGTTTATGCCGAAGACGATCGCAGTCGCATGGATTTGCCCACGGTGCTCAGCCTGTTCGCAGGCGTGCGCTTGAACAACTTTCGCTTGTTCAACCACTACGCTTACTTTCACCTGTGGAGCAATTTTTACAGCCAGACGATGGTGATTTTTCCTTACCTGTTGATGGGGCCTTCTCTTTTTACAGGCTTGATCACCCTGGGCGTGATCCAGCAAGTGAGCAATGCGTTTGGCAAGGTCAATGAAGCGTTTTCATACCTCATCGAGCGCTGGACCGACATCACCGAGTTGCGCTCCATTTACAAGCGCCTGACCGAATTTGAAAAGGCCTTGGCCTGATCCAGCCAAGGATTCGCGACGACCA
>CAIZSE010000125.1 GCA_903935585.1 uncultured Burkholderiales bacterium
CACATTGCTGCAGATTTTGTCGGTCTCGCTTTTCGAGAAAACTGAGGTTTCAAGCGCCTTGCAGCTCGAAAGAAACACTAGCGATAGCCCAGACGACGGTAACCAGTTGAATTTATTCACTTTTTAACCGGACACTACTGACCGGCAGTATATGTTCAAGCGCTATCAGTTCAGCATAAACCCCACGATCACGTGTGTTCGATAAGGTACATAAAATACACCATCTCTAAATCTGCAGCCTTGCAGGCTGTCAGATCACTCAACACAGACGCTCGGAGTGCAAGCAGTTGGCTGACAAAACTATTGAAAATTCCTTGCTCGCTTTGATCCTTGCAGAGGACGCTCTTTGGCCTGCATTGAAGTTGCCACGCGTTCAGTTGCAGCTTGGCCCCATGCCCATGGATCCGGAGGGTTTGGCCACCTGGTGTTTTTTCCCGGTGGATGCCTTGATCACCCTGAGTTCGGTCAATCCACAGCAGTCGGTGCCGACTTTTGTGGGGCAACATGGCTGTGTGCTGCCACCGCCAGTTCAAGGCAGTGCCATGCAGACCCGGGTGATGGTGTCGGGCCAGGCTTACCGCATGAACTGGGAGGAGGTTTGGGCTGACTCGAAGCGTCATGCCATGTGGCTGCGCTATACCTTGGCTGCAACGCAAGGGCTGATCGGCCAAATGGCCCAATGGGCATTTTGCGTACAACACCACACCGCGGAACAGCGTTTGGCCAGTTGGTTGCTGCACTGCATCGCGCAGTCTTCCAATGCCGAGTTGAATGTCGAAATTTCAAGTTTGCCGCTGGCCATACGGCAGCTGCTGGTGCCATTGCAGCCCGGCATGTCGCAGCCCGGCATGTCGCAGCCCGGCATTTTTCGGCACGCACACGACTGGGGCGTTGAAATACAGGATGGCTGTTTGCGCACAACAGCCCCAAATCTGTTGAGGGCGCGGGCTTGTACTTGCCACCAAGAAATGGCAAAGCCCAAGGCATGAATTCAGCTTGGGCAAACTGGCCTGCTGCCACCAGTGATTTCCCGCGCCATGGATTCGGCTACCTTGATCCCATCGACCCCTGCAGACAATATGCCGCCGGCGTAGCTGGCCCCTTCACCGGCAGGGTACAGGCCCGGGGTGTTGGTGCTTTGGTGGTCATCGCCACGCGGGATGCGAAGAGGTGACGAGGTGCGGGTCTCGACACCCGTCATCACCGCATCGGCCATGTCGTAGCCCTTGATCTTGCGACCAAACACCGGCAGCGCTTCCCGCATGGCGTCCACGGCGTAGTCGGGCAACACATCGGCCAGGTCGATCAGCTTCACGCCGGGCTTGTAAGAGGGCTGCACGCTGCCCCATTGGGAGGAAGGGCGCTGCGCCAGAAAGTCGCCCACCAATTGGCCGGGCGCTTCGTAGTTGCTGCCGCCCACTTCAAAGGCGCGCGTTTCCAGTTGGCGTTGCAGCACGATGCCCGCCAGGGGGTGCGTGGCAGGGGGCTTCTGTTGGGCGAGTGCGTGTGCTTCTTGTGCCAGTTGTGCGCCGTCTTCATCGCCGAAGGCGGCTTGCCAGGCGGCGGTGTCGAGTGGGAAGTCGGGCGGGTCAATGGCCACCACCATGCCGGCGTTGGCATTGCGTTCGTTGCGCGAGTATTGGCTCATGCCGTTGGTGACCACACGGCCCGGTTCGCTGGTGGCGGCGACCACGGTGCCACCAGGGCACATGCAAAAGCTGTACACCGCACGGCCGTTTTGCGCATGGTGCACCAGCTTGTAGTCGGCTGCACCCAGCAAGGGGTGGCCTGCATGGCGTCCCCAGCGGGCCTGGTCGATCACGCTTTGTGGGTGCTCGATGCGCACGCCAATCGAAAACGCCTTGGCCTGCATGGCCACGCCTCGGCGGTGCAGCATGACAAAGGTGTCGCGTGAACTGTGGCCCAGCGCCAGTACCGCGTGGCGTGTGTGCAAGGTCTGGCTTTGGCCTGTGCGCAGGTCCAATACTTGCAGGCCGTTCAGGCGATGGCCATCCGCGCTTGAAGACAGCAGCACATCGCTCACGCGCTGCTCAAAACGGATCTCGCCGCCGAGTGCGATGATTTGTTCACGGATGTTTTCCACCACCTTGACCAGCTTGAAGGTGCCGATGTGCGGGTGCGCCGCAAACAGGATGTCGGTCGGTGCACCGGCTTTGACGAATTCGTCCATGACCTTGCGGCCCAGGTGGCGCGGGTCCTTGATCTGGCTGTAGAGCTTGCCGTCTGAAAAGGTGCCAGCGCCGCCTTCGCCAAACTGCACATTGCTCTCGGGGTTGAGCACTTTCTTGCGCCACAGGCCCCATGTGTCCTTGGTGCGCTCTCGCACCGGCTTGCCGCGCTCCAACACGATGGGTCGGTAACCCATTTGCGCCAATGCCAGCGCCGCTAACATGCCGCAAGGCCCGAAGCCCACCACCACGGGCCGCTCGCCTTCCTGGGTGCCAAAGTCTTTGGGGGCCTGACAGGGCGCATGCCACTGCATGTCGGGTGTGGGCTGAATGTGCGGGTTGGACTTGAACTTTTGCAGACATGCCGCTTCGGTCTGGACATCGCTGAGCGACAAGTCCACGATGTACACCGCGAGCAACTCGGCTTTGCGCGCATCGAAGCTGCGCTTGAACACATTCAGTGTGCCGATCTCCGCATCGGCAATGCCCAGTGCGTGTGCCGCCAGTTGGCGCAAGGCCTTCTCGGGGTGGGGCGTGGGCAGACGGTCTTCGTCGGTTTCGGACGGCGCGTCTGCAGCGCGGCGCACCTCAACAGGAAGCGCCGAAAGGGGGAGTTTGAGTTCTGAAATCCGGATCATGGAAACCTCTGTGGCTTGTGGTTATCAAGCAAGAAGCGGTGATTATCGCTTTGGCCAGCCTTGTTTCTGGCGCTGGCCATTCAGGGCGATGCGTGGCAGTAACCGATCAGGCTGGCAAAAAGCCCTCGATCGACAGATAGCGCTCGCCCGTGTCGTAATTGAAACCGAGCAAGGTGGCGCCTGCTGGCAATTCAGCCAGCTTTTGTGCAATGGCCGCCAGTGTGGCGCCCGACGAAATGCCGACCAGCATGCCTTCCTCGCGGGCGCATCGGCGCGCGAATTCGCGCGCCGCTTCAGCATCGACCTGAATCACGCCGTCCAGCACACTGGTGTCGAGGTTTTTGGGAATGAAGCCAGCGCCAATGCCCTGGATGGGGTGGGGTGCGGGTGCGCCGCCCGAGATCACCGGTGAAGCGGCCGGCTCGACGGCAAAGACCTTGAGCTGGGGGAACTTGGCTTTGAGCACGCGTGCTGTGCCCGTGAGGTGGCCGCCTGTGCCCACACCGGTGATCAGGGCGTCAATGCCATCTGGAAAGTCCGCCAGAATTTCTTGCGCAGTGGTGCGCACATGGACCTCGATGTTGGCGGGGTTTTCAAACTGCTGGGGCATCCATGAGCCGGGGGTGCTGGCCACCAGCTCTTCGGCGCGGGCGATGGCGCCTTTCATGCCTTTTTCGCGGGGGGTCAAATCAAACGTGGCGCCATAAGCCAGCATCAGGCGGCGGCGCTCAATGCTCATGCTGTCGGGCATGACCAGCACCAGTTTGTAACCCTTGACAGCAGCGACCATGGCCAGGCCGATGCCTGTGTTGCCCGAGGTGGGTTCGATGATGGTGCCGCCAGGCTGGAGTGCCCCGGATTTTTCAGCCGCTTCGACCATGGCCAGTGCAATGCGGTCTTTGACGGAGCCTCCGGGGTTGCTGCGCTCGGACTTGATCCAGACGTTGGCGCCGAGGCCAAACAGGCGGTTGATGCGCACATGAGGCGTGTTGCCGATGGTGTCGAGGATGTTCTGGGCTTTCATGTCGCTTCTCCGGGCTGAAAGTTGGGGGGCAAAAAACATTGTGCGTGAAAGTTCAGACCTTTATCGGCATGAGCGTATGCCCGCAGGCGATAATTGATAGGTGAAGCTCGCCAGACCGTCGCTGGTGCAAGACCCGAAAGGGTGCACTGGAGGAACGTCCGGACTGCACAGGACAGCGTAGGAGGCAATGCCTCTCCACCGTGAGGTGAGGATCAGAGCAACAGAGACGAGCCGCTTGAGTGCGGGTGAAACGGGCAATCTCTACGCGCAGCAATACCAAGTAGGCCTTCCTGAAGTGACGCGGTTCGCCGCGTTGTTTCTCCCTGTGGTTCCGCGGGGTGAGTTGGCGGGTAGGTAGCATCGAGCCGGGTGGGCGACCCCCGGCCCAGAGTAATGGCGGTCACACAACGGGCAACCGTTGTGCACAGAATCCGGCTTATCGGCGAGCTTCACACTTTTCAACGACAAAAAAACCCGCCGAAGCGGGTTTTTTTGTGGGGCGGTGATCAAGCCAGCGCCAGATTTTTCACCGCGTTAGCCGCGCGAGGGCATCAGGCTGTTGGCCAGTGCAAACACCGAGTTGGGGGCAGTGATCTTCAGGGTGCTTTTGGGCTTGGCAAACACGCCGCGCTTGATGGCAGGCTGCGGTGCTGGCTCGACCGTCACACCCTTGGTGCGTTGCTCGGCCACCAGTTGGCGCAGGCTGATGGACTGCAGATGCGTCAGCATCTTCTCGTTCAGGCTGGCCCACAGGTCGCTGTTCATCCAGCCACCATCGGCAGCCGCTTCTTCGTCTGAAGATGCATCCACCGCGCCCACGATGTCGGCCATGGTGATTTTTTCGGCGTTGCGCGACAGGGAATAACCGCCGCCAGGGCCGCGGGTGCTTTCGACCAGGCCTTGTTGGCGCAATTTGCTGAACAGTTGTTCCAGATAGGACAACGAAATCTGGTGGCGCACGCTGATGGCGGCCAATGAAACGGGCCCGCGGTCTTCGCGCAGTGCCACGTCGATCATGGCGGTGACGGCAAATCGGCTCTTGGTGCTCAAACGCATGGTGTGCTCCTTTCTGCGTTGGACAAAACCCTGTTGGGCTTTGCCTCGTCATTGGCTGCTTGTTGCAGTTGTGACTGGTGGGTCATTTTCTCAGACTGAACGAATAATTGGGGATTGCCCGTTGTAATTCAAGGGTAAATCCTGTGTGTTTTTGTCGAAAATCAACTAAAAGCGTTCGTAGCCTTCCAGCTGCCGCCATTCGCCTGGGACCATTGGGGCCAGACTGAGGCGGCCCACGCGCTGGCGGCGCAGGTCTTGCAGGGGGCATTGCGGGTCGAGCCACCGCCCCAGCTCTTGGCCGTCGATGTCTTTGCCTGCAATGCGCAGCACGGTGACGGTTTCGGTCTGCCGGTTGATGCTGGCGCGCAAGCCCGGTCCGCTCAGGGCTTTGAGCAGGCCCTCGGGCACTGGCCCCCCGAGGGTGGCCATCCATTCTTGTTCCATCGGGCTGCGGCGGTCTTCGAGGTGGCGCAACACCCCCACATCGTCGGAAAAAATGCTCAAGCCACTGGCCGCTTTGGGCAAGGGCAGGGGTTGTTGCATTTTGGCCAGCCGCTCGGCCCCCCAAATGCCCGGCCGGGGTGACTTCAGACCGACGGTGTTTTGCAGCCAGGCCAGGTTGGCCACAAGGTCGGCAGGCTTGAAAAGCACCAGGGTCAGCGGCGCCAGGGCGGCCATGGAGACCAGGCGATTGACGTTGACGGCTTGCTCGTCCTTGACGCGTCGGGCCGGGTCAGTGACCACTTTGCCCGCCACTTGCACGCCACCTGCCACGATCAGGGCTTCGGCTTCACGGCGAGAGCAATTTTGGTCCGCCGCCACGCGCTTGGCCAATCGGATACCTTCTTCAGAGGGGGTCATCAAGTCTTTCAAAATATCTCAAAAAGCCTCAGGGCGCTGAAGCCAGGGCTTGTTCCCTAATGTGGTCCACATGCGCTTGCAGCGAGCGGGCTGCCACAGGCCAAAGGCGCGGCGGCACATCGTCGTAGGCCTTTTCGACCCATTCCTGCAAGCTGCCCTGGGGCATGGCCTGCATGGCGGCGGCGATTTTGGCTTCCCGCCGAAGCCGATGCGCCCGCAGTTGGGTGATGGCCTGGTGCGCAAAGCCCAGCACATGGCCGTGGGCAGGCAAGATGAACTCGATGCCGCCTGCTTCGCAAGCGGCGGCCAGTTTGTCCAGAGAGGCCAGGTAGTCGCCCATGTGGCCATCGGGCGGGTCGATCACGGTGGTGCTGCCGTTGAGCACGTGGTCGCCCGAGAAAAGCAAGCCGTCTTCTTCGAGGACCAGGCACAGATGGTTGGCCGCATGGCCAGGTGTGTGGACGGTGCGCAGCGTGTGCGTGATGTCGCCATTTGCCCCGGTGCCCTGCAGAACCAGTTTTTCGCCGTCGGCCAGTTCCCGGTCGGGTACGAACTGACTGTTGGCCCGCGACGTGGGGCGCGAGGCCAGGCCCAGTATGGGTGGCTTGTCGGTGCACAGCGCTTGCAGAGGCCGGGCACCCGGTGAATGGTCGGGGTGCGAATGGGTGCAGACAATCATGCGGATGTGCCCACCCGCTGCACGCCACAGGCGTTGCAGGTGATCTGCATCGGCAGGACCGGGGTCGATGGCGATGTAGCCGGTGTTCGGGTCGCCGACCAAATAGCTGTTGGTGCCGGGGCCTGTCATCACGCCCGGGTTGGGGGCCGTCAGGCGCTGCAGGTTTTTGAGCAAGGGCACGGGGCCCTCGGTTTGCCAGTCCAGGTGGTGGTGAATTTGCCCATCGGGTGTGACCAGCGCCAATTCGCCAAAAGGAGCCTCGTGCTCCATGTAGCGCGCTTCGTTGCCCGCCAGCCAACCCGCCCGGGGGCAGCTGGTCCACAGCGGTTCGTCGTTCACGGCGCAGGCTTGCAGCACGTCTTGCACCAGGGCAAAGGCAGTCAGCCGTTGCAGTGTGCGGATGGTCGGGAAAACGATGAAGAAGTCGCCGTTTGCATGGCGTGACAAAGCATCGGCAGGACGCACCCAGACGGGTTCGAACTGCTCGGATTCGTCGGCCACCGGGGTTTGACCCTCGGGCATTTGGGCGACCAGAAAGGGCACGTCAAAGCGGCGCGGCAGGTCGCGGTCGGTGATCCAGTGGGCCAGCACAAAGACCTGGTCGGCGGCCAGCGTCAAACCCTGGTGTTGGCATTGGGCGTAGAACGACGTGTCGGGCGGGGCTTGGCGGTGGATGCTTGCGATGTCGGCGTTGTCGGCCCAACGCCCATCGGCGTGACGGGCAAACAAAATCCCCAGTTCTTCGAAGCTTTCGCGGATGGCCGCGATGGCTTGGGTCAGGTGCAGGTCACTTTGCTTGGCGCGGCGGTGGGCCATGCTGTGGGCCTGGGCGTCCGCGCTGTCAATGCCGCCGCCGGGAAACACGTAGGCGCCAGGCGCGAAGCTGGCGGTCATGGACCGGCGGGTCATCAAGACCTCGATGCCATCGGGCCCATCGCGCAGCAGCAGCACGGTGGCGGCAGGGCGCAGGGGTGCGGGTTCACGTTGGGTGTGCAGGAGTTGGGATGTGCGTGCCATGCCGCATTATCGGGCCGGCCGCGGCGACTGTCCCTCGGCGCATGCCAGTCCCAAAGGCGATAATCCACGCCATGCACATTCGCTTTACCAAGATGCAAGGGGCCGGCAACGACTTTGTCGTGCTCGACGAGACCCGTGGCCACCTGGGCCTGAGCGCAGCCCAGTACCGTTTTTTGGCTGACCGCCACTTTGGCGTGGGTGCTGACCAGATCCTGAGCGTGCGCCCTTCACCGGCTGCCGGGCTGGACTTTGAATACGTGATCCACAACGCCGATGGCGGTGAGGTCGAGCATTGCGGCAACGGGGCGCGTTGCTTTGTGCGTTATGTCCTCGACAAGGGGCTGACCGACAAAACCACGGTGCGCGTCAAGGTGCAACAAGGCGAGATCGAATTGCACATGAACCCCGATGGCCGAGTGACCGTCAACATGGGTGCGCCGGTGTTCGACTGGGACCGCGTGCCCTTCAACCCGGTCGGGCTGGTCAGTGACCAAGTGAATGGCTGGCCCGTGTTTGATCTGGCCCTGGGCCAGCCAGGCATTGCCCGGGTGGCGGTGGTGTCGATGGGCAACCCGCACGCCGTTCAGAGGGTCGACAACGTGGACAGCTTTCCTGTATTGGCCCAAGGCCCCCTGATTGAAAATCACCCGGCATTTCCCAAACGGGTGAATGCGGGTTTCATGCAAGTCGTCTCGCGCAGTCAGATCAAGTTGCGGGTGTTCGAGCGCGGCTCGGGCGAGACGCTGGCGTGCGGTACGGGCGCTTGTGCGGCGGTGGTCGCGGGCATCCGCCAGGGCTGGCTGGGCAACCGTGTCGATGTGCAAACCCACGGCGGCTCGCTGACCATCGAATGGGCCGGTCAGGCCGACAGCCCGGTGCTGATGACGGGCCCTGCCACCTCCGTTTTTGAGGGCGAAATCGACGTGCCCGATCACCTTTCCTGAATTTTTGGAGCCACGACATGAACCCCTCCGAGCCCATGAGCCCGATCACCGAAGACGACATCGCCGACTACCTGGTGAACACGCCCGATTTTTTTGAGCGTCACGCCTCTTTGCTGGCATCGGTGCAACTCACGCACCCGCAAAGCCACCGCACTGTGGGCTTGCAAGAGCGCCAGGCGCAAATGCTGCGCGACAAGATCAAGGGCTTGGAGCACCGCATCATGGACATGATCCGGCATGGCAACGAAAACATGATCCTGACCGACAAGCTGCACCGCTGGTCGTGCGAACTGCTGGTCACGCCGCCTGATCACTTGGCCGATTTGGCAGTGGACAACATCCGCGAGTTGTTTCAGGTGCCTCAAGTGGCGTTGCGTTTGTGGTCGCTGCAAGGTGAATACGCCCAGGCGGCCTGTGCGCAAGGCGTGACGGAAGCGGTGCAAATTTTGGCCACATCGCTGGATACGCCTTATGTCGGACCCAATGCAGGCTATGAAGCCGTTCAGTGGTTGGACCAGCCCACACAAGCGGCCTCTTTGGCGTTGCTGGCTTTGCGTGCTGCGCCAGGCCAGCCGGCTTTTGGCTTGCTGGTTCTGGCATCACCCGACGCGCAGCGCTTCAACAGCCAGATGGGCACCGACTTGCTGGAGCGTCTGGCCGAGCTGGCGGGTGCTGCTTTGTCTGTGTTGCGGGCACCACAGGCCTGACCCATGTCGGATGCGGCAAGCACCGATCCGCTGGTGATTCGTTATCTGGCGCATGTGCGTTTTGAAAAGCGTCTGGCCGAGCGCACGTGCACCCTTTACCGCCTTGACTTGATTCGGCTGGCCGACATGGCCTTGGCCTCGCAGGTGCCCTTGCTGCAGGTGCAAAGCGGCCATGTGCGCAGATGGGTGGCGCAGATGCACAGTGCGGGGCGCAGTGGCCGCGGCATTGCCCTTATCTTGTCGGGATGGCGCGGTTTTTACACATGGCTGGGACGCGAAGGCCTGGTCTCACACAACCCGGTGGTCGATGTGCGTGCGCCACGCGTGGCCAAGCCCTTGCCCAAAGCGCTGGGTGTGGACGAGGCGGTGCAATTGGCCGAGCACGAAGAAACCGGCGATGACCCATGGCTGGAAGCGCGCGACTCAGCCATGGTGGAGTTGCTTTACGGGTGCGGTCTGCGCATTGCCGAATTGACGGGGCTGGATGTGGTGGCGAGCACAGAGGCCAATCGTGCTGGGCGTGGCTGGATTGATTTGCAAAATGCCGAGGTGCAGGTTCAGGGCAAGGGCAGCAAGCGCCGCAGTGTTCCTTTGGGTCGTTCTGCCATCGAGGCGCTGACCCATTGGCTGGCGGTGCGGCCTCAGTTACCCGGCATGTTGACCCGCTCCGCCACGGGCGCATCGGCGCTGGCCTTGGCGCTGTTTCCGGGTCGACATGGCACCCGCCTGACGGCGCGCGGTGTGGCACAACGGCTCAAGCGGCGCAGCTTGCTGGCGGGCTTGGCGACACCCGTGCACCCGCACATGCTGCGCCACTCGTTTGCCAGCCATGTGCTGCAATCCAGCGGTGATTTGCGGGCTGTGCAAGAGCTGCTGGGCCACGCCAACATCACCACCACGCAGGTGTATACGCGGCTTGATTTTCAGCATCTGGCCAAGGCCTATGACGCCGCGCACCCTCGGGCCAAACGCAAATGAGTCCTCGGTGCCGAAGCACTGACCAGGCGTGAGGCCAAGCCCTGCGGGTACACGGCGGGTTTGAATTCATCGCTACACTCCCCAACTCTTGTCTTTTGACCTTTTGAGCGGAATTGCGCCATGTCCCTGATCCCCACCACCATCCTCACCGGCTTTCTCGGTTCGGGCAAAACCACACTGCTCAAGCGCGTGCTGTCCGAGGCCCACGGCCAGAAAATCGCGGTGATTGAGAACGAGTTTGGCGAGGAGAACATCGACACCGAGATCCTGGTGTCGGAAACCAATGAGCAAATCATTCAGATGAGCAACGGCTGCATCTGCTGCACGATCCGCGAAGACCTGCGTGCCACTTTGCAGTTGCTGGCTGCCAAACGCCGCAAGGGCCTGCTGAACTTTGACCGCATCGTGATCGAGACCACCGGCTTGGCCGATCCGGGACCTGTGGCCCAAACGTTTTTCATGGACGATGAGATCGCCGAGACTTTTTTGCTCGACTCGATCCTGACTTTGGTGGATGCCAAGCATGCTGCCCAGCAACTGAACGACCGGCAGGAGGCCCGTCGGCAGGTGGGTTTTGCGGACCAGATTTTCATCAGCAAGGCCGATCTGGTGCCGGCGCAAGAACTCGACGCCCTGCAACACCGCCTGAAACACATGAACCCGCGTGCGCCGCAAAAAGTGGTGCATTTTGGTGAGGTGGCGCTGTCGGAAGTGTTCGACCTCAAGGGATTCAACCTGAACGCCAAGCTGGACATCGACCCTGACTTTTTGAATGAAGATGCGCATGACCATGTGCATGGTGATGACTGCGACCACCCTTCACACCAGCATGACCACGACCATGGCGAACATGGCGACCACCCCTCGCATGACCATGAAAAGGGCCAAGGACAAGGCCATCACCACCACCACGACGACGATGTGAAAAGCTTTGTTTTCAGGTCGGACAAGGCGTTTGAGCCAGCCAAGCTGGAAGACTTTCTGGGTGCCATCGTCAACATTTACGGCCCTCGCATGCTGCGCTACAAAGGCGTGCTCAACATGCGCGGCACCGAGCGCAAGGTGATTTTCCAGGGGGTGCACCAACTCATGGGCAGCGATCTCGGTCCCATGTGGGCTGAGGGTGAGGCCAAAATGAGCAAGATGGTGTTCATTGGCATCGATTTGCCCAAGGACATTCTGTTGCAAGGCCTGGAGCAGTGCCTCGTCTGATGGGCTTGGCGCCACATAAGCTGCCTTTATGGCAATTTTTGCGATCTTGTCTTTAATCGTCTGCCTGGCATTTTTTGATCCTTCTTATCGCTACAATCGCCCGCCTGAAGCCCCCCCTTTTTGGCAAGGCTGGTGAACCCTGTAAGGTCTATAGCAGGGGTTTGAAATGCAAATGAACAGGTTTTCCAATCGGTTGCTGCTGTGTGGCAAGGGGTTTGGGCCTGCCCTTTCACACGGCCAGGAGACAAGACGTGAAGACCGCGAACAAAAAAACAACGACAAAAGTGATTGCAAGCAAGGCGAAAACGAAGCTGGCACCGGTTAAAAAGGTGGCCCCTGCCAAGCCTGCACAGGTTAAAAAGTCTGCGCCGTCCAAACCTGCACCGGTCAAAAAGTCGGTCACCTCCAAATCTGCATTGGTCAAAAAGACGGCACCTTCAAAAGCCCTGCCCACCAAAAAGCCCGTGCCTGCCAAGCCGGTGTCACCAGGCAAGGGCGCTGTCAAAGCCTCGCCCGGCACCAAAGCCGCAACGAAAACCAAAACAACCACACCTGCCTCTAAGCCTGGCAAGCAATCCAAGCCTGCCGTTGTGCCTTCCAAGGTGGCAGCTTCCAAAAACAAACCCAAAGCGGCAGTGCCGATCGCTCAAAAAGCAGTCACTGTTGCACCGAAGTCGACCCCAGCCCCCAAGGCCAAGGTCAAACCTGCACCTTCTCCTCAAAAGAAGACCCCCGTACCTGAAGCGAAACCTATGACTGTTAAAAAAGTGGCGACACTGGCCCCTCCGGTCGCCCAAGCTGCCGTGATGGCAGTGGCACCCGTTGGACCCGATCAATTGATTCGGTCCACCCGACCTTCTGCGCGTTTGGCCCAGATCACCGTGCCCTCCCTGCCTCCTGCGGTGGCCTCTACTGCCGCCAAGGCCAGTTTCATGCCCAGCGCCCCCGTGGTGACCGTCTCTGCACCTTTTGCGCCGATCAAGAAAGACCCCAAGCTGGCCAACAACTGGAAGACCAAGCCGGTCGAGGGCCTGACCGATGCCGAAATTCTGGCCATGCCCGACTCGGAGTACATGAACAAGGTGCAAATGGCGTATTTCCGCCGCAAGCTGTCCATCTTGAAGCAAGAAATCCTGAACAGTGCCGGCGCAACCACCGAGCATTTGCGCGAAGACACCGTGGTGGTGCCTGATCCTGCAGACCGCGCCACCATTGAAGAAGAGCATGCACTGGAACTTCGCACCCGTGACCGTGAGCGCAAGCTGCTCAAGAAAATCGAGCAATCCATTGGCTTGATCGACTCGGGCGAATATGGCTACTGCGATGAAACCGGCGAGCCGATCGGAGTAGGCCGATTGCTGGCCCGTCCCACCGCGACCTTGTCACTTGAAGCCCAGCAACGGCGTGAGTTGAAGCAAAAAATGTTCGGTGATTGAGCTGAGCCCCCACTTGCCAAACCTGAAAACCCCTTTGCAGGGGTTTTTTTACGTCAGGACGCAAACCTTCAAAACTGAAAACAGCGAGCTTCTCTTGAAGATTTTCATATTTTTGATTTTTTTAAAATCCTTCACAGGTTACTTTCATTGCCTCTCGTAAGTCCCTAATTTACATAGAAATTCCTGATTTTTCTGGGTGCGGTTCCCACGCTAAGCCCTTGATTTCATTGAAAAAAATCGATCTATACCTACTGAGTTGGCTTGAATTCCTGATACAGTGCAAAAAAGTGCAATTAAGTGGGGAAAAGTGTCTCTGCCTGCGCGATTCAACTGGAAAAGGTCGTTACCGTGTTTCAAGGGGCTTCATCACTGAGTCTGGATGCCAAGGGGCGGTTGTCTGTACCGACCCGGCACCGTGACGTCCTGAGCGCCACGGCGCAGGGTCAGTTGACCATCACCAAGCACCCGCACGGCTGTCTGATGGTTTTTCCACGGACCGAGTGGGAAAAGTTTCGTGAGCGAATTGCCCAGTTGCCCATGTCCGCCCAATGGTGGAAGCGCATCTTTTTGGGCAATGCCATGGATGTGGAGATGGATGGCACGGGGCGTGTGCTGATTTCACCCGAGTTGCGGCAGGCTGCCGGCATTTCCAAAGACACCATGCTGTTGGGCATGGGCAATCACTTTGAATTGTGGGACAAAGCGACGTATGAAGCGCAAGAGGCGCAGGCCATGCAGGGCGCCATGCCTGATGTGTTCAAGGACTTTTCCTTTTGAACGCCATGACCCCTGCTGAATTGACCCACACGACGGTACTTTTGAGCGAAGCTGTGGATGAATTGCTCCAGGCTGCAGCAGGCGCGGACGGTTCTTATGTGGATGCCACATTCGGCCGTGGCGGCCATTCTCGCTTGATCCTTTCGCGTCTGTCGGCGCAGGGCCGGTTGCAAGCCTTTGACAAAGACCTCGAGGCGATTGCCGAGGCTGGGCGCATTGACGATGCCCGCTTTTCGATCCGTCACGAAGGTTTTTCGCATCTGGGTGAGTTACCGCCTGGCAGCATCGATGGTGTGCTGATGGACCTGGGCATCAGCTCCCCCCAGATCGACAGCCCCGAGAGGGGTTTTTCTTTTCGTTTTGAGGGCCCGCTCGACATGCGCATGGACACCACGCGCGGAGAAAGTGTGGCCGATTGGCTGGCAACAGCCACGGTGGATCAAATCACGGAGGTGATACGTGACTATGGCGAAGAACGGTTTGCTGTTCAGATTGCAAAGGCGCTTGTGGCTCGCCGACAAGAGCGGGGCCCAATTTCAACCACCACCGATTTGGCCCAGCTCGTGGCTGACACGGTCAAAACCCGCGAGCCGGGCCAGAACCCTGCAACGCGGACATTTCAGGCTTTTCGGATTTTCATCAATGCAGAGCTTGCGGAGCTCGAACAAGCGCTAAAAGCCAGCTTGCATGTGCTGGCGCCGGGTGGCCGCCTGGTGGTGATCAGTTTCCATTCGCTGGAAGACCGCATCGTCAAACAATTCATGGCCAAGCACTCCAAAGAAGTGGTGGACCGGCGTGTTCCTTTTGCAGAACCCGTAAAGATGCGCTTGAAAACCTGTGGGCGTGTGCGCCCCAGTGAAGCCGAGGTGCGTGGCAACCCCCGCTCGCGCAGCGCGATCATGCGCATGGCTGAGCGAACCGAGGTGCCTGCATGACCCGCCTGAGCGTTTTTTTGTTGCTGGCGGTATTGGTCAGTGCCCTGGTTTTGGTGCACAGCCAGTACGAAACCCGGCGCGTGTTCATGGCACTGGAGTCGGCACGCAAAGAAGCCAAACGGCTGGAGATCGATCAGGACCGGCTGCAGGTTGAGCGCAGAGCCCAGGCGACCCCCTTGCGTGTCGAGCAAATCGCACGGCAGCAGTTGCAAATGCGTCCTGCCTCGCCTGCCATCACTCAATACGTGTCGGCCAAAGAAGCCACTGGCCCGGTCAAGGAGGCTCGACAATGAGCCGCAGTGTCCAGCTCTCTTCCAGCCCGTTGCTCGCCAGCAAAACACCTGTCTGGCGCAGCAAACTGATTGTGGCCGCCATCGCCTTGGGCTTTATGGGCCTTGTGGGGCGCGCCGCTTATGTGCAGGTCTATGCAAATGATTTCTTCATTCGCCAGGGTGAGGTCCGTTTCACGAGAACGCTCACATTGCCTGCCAATCGGGGACGCGTGCTGGACCGCAATGGCATGTTGCTGGCATCGAGCGTGCCTGCACCAAGCATCTGGGCCAACCCGGAAGACATGGATCGTGATCCTGTCAAGCTGCGTGAATTGGCCCGTCTGCTGGAAATGTCAACGACCGAGCTGGACAAAAAACTGAAAGACGATGAAAAGACCTTTGTCTGGTTGCGCAGGCAACTCGACGAGCCTGTGGTCAAGCAAATACTGGCGCTCAACATCAAGGGCGTTTACGACATCAAGGAATACAAGCGTTTGTACCCTGAGGGTGAGGCGGCTGCGCACATCGTGGGCTTTACCAATGTGGAAGACCAGGGCCAGGAGGGCGTTGAGCTGGTGTTCCAGAAACAGCTTTCAGGTAAGCCGGGCTCGCGCCGTGTCATCAAGGACCGTCTGGGCCGCGTGGTCGAAGATGTGGGGGAAGCCGTGCCGCCCGTCGATGGCGAAGATCTTCAGTTGAGCATTGACAGCAAAGTGCAGTTTTTTGCGTACCAGAAGTTGCGCGAAGCGGTGCTTGAAAACAAGGCCAAAGCCGGCAGCGTGGTGGTGCTTGATGCCCAGTCCGGCGAAATTCTGGCCCTGGCCAATTACCCCAGCTATTCCCCTGACAAGCGCATCAACCTGAGTGGTGAGCAATTGCGCAACCGTGCCCTGACCGACACCTTCGAGCCAGGCTCAACCATGAAGCCATTTGCAGTGGCGCTGGCGCTGGAAAAAGGACTGGTCAAGCCCGAGACGCCGATTCAGACGGCGCCCGGTCGCATCACCATCACCGGCTCGACCATCACCGATGCCCACCCGCATGGGGTGCTCACGGTGAACGAGATCATTCAAAAATCAAGCAATGTGGGCACGGTCAAGCTGGCCATGCAAATGCAGCCTCGCGAAATGTGGGAAATGTTTGCGCAAGTTGGCTTCGGACAAAAGCCGCAACTGCCTTTTCCGGGCGTGGTCACCGGGCGCTTGCGCCCCTACAAAACCTGGCGACCCATCGAGCAGGCCACGATGAGTTATGGCTATGGCATTTCGGGCAGCTTGTTCCAGGTGGCCAGGGCTTACACCGTGTTTGCCCGCGATGGCGAAGTGGTACCAGCCACACTGATGAAGGCCGAGCAACAGGTGGCGGGCGTACGCGTCATCAGTGCCGAAAACGCCAAAGCCATGCGCAAGATGCTGCAAATGGCCGCAGGCCCGGGGGGTACTGCACAGAAAGCCCAAACCATGGGTTATTCCGTGGGGGGCAAGACCGGTACGGCACACAAACAGGAAGGCAAAGGCTACGCCGGTAAAAAATACCGCGGGTTTTTTGTCGGCATGGCGCCCATCGAGGCGCCGCGCATTGTGGTGGCAGTGATGATTGACGAACCCAGCAATGGTCGTTATTACGGTGGCGATGTGGCTGCACCCGTGTTCAGCCAGACCGTGCAACAAACCTTGCGCTTGTTGGGTGTGCAACCTGACATGGCGGTCAAACCGCAAATCGTGGCCAAGTCGGTAGAGGAGTCGTTCTGATGCAGACCTTGCACAGCGCCCCCGAAACAGCGAAGTGGCTGCACGCCCGCGTGACGGGCGAGTTGCGTACCGACAGCCGGATGGTCAAGCCCGGTGATGCGTTCATCGCCTGGCCTGGTGCGGCCACCGATGGGCGCCAGTATCTGGCGCAAGCCCTGCACCAGGGGGCCGCGGCCTGTCTGATGGAGGCACAAGACTGCGAACGCTGGCTTGGCGCACTCAAACCTGATGCACTGCAGGCGCTGGCAGCCATGCCAGGCCTCAAGGCAAAAACTGGCCTGGTGGCCGATGCCTATTACCAACACCCCAGCCAGGCACTGCGTGTTCTGGCTGTGACGGGTACCAATGGCAAGACCTCCACCGCCTGGTGGTTGGCACAGGCCTTGTCGTCGCCTGTGCTGCAAAAGGCCTGTGGATTGATCGGCACATTGGGTGTGGGCCGCTTGCCTGATCTGGCTCGCACTGGCATGACCACGCCCGACCCGGTGCTGATGCAGCGACAGTTCCGGTTGTTCGTCGAAGAAGCGGTCACACATTGCGCTTTAGAGGCTTCGTCCATCGGGCTGGCCGAGCACCGTCTGGACGGCACGCACATTCATGTGGCCGTATTCACCAATTTCACGCAAGACCACCTCGATTACCACGGTGACATGGCCCGGTATTGGTCGGCCAAAACCGCCTTGTTCAACTGGCCCGGTTTGCAAGCGGCGGTGATCAACATCGATGATGCGCAAGGCGCACAGCTGGCCAAGCAGCTGCAGCTGACTTCGCTGGACTTGTGGACCTGCTCGCGGCGCGGTGCTGCCCGTTTGCAAGCCCGTGCCTTGCCCGGCCAAAACGGCATCGCTTTTGAGGTTGTTGAAGGGCAGGATGTGCAGACCCTGCACACCGATTTAATGGGTGACTACAACATCGACAACCTGCTGGGTGTCATCGGCAGTTTGCGCGCACTGGGCGTTGATTTGAAAGAGGCTGTGCAAGCCTGCTCGCATTTGTCGGCTGTGCCTGGCCGTATGCAGCGCGTGACCTCGGAGCAGACTGACCAGAAACAGCCCTTGGTGGTGATCGATTACGCGCACACCCCCGATGCCGTGTCGCACGCACTGAGTGCACTGCGTTCGCAGGCAGCAGCGCGTGGTGGCCGCTTGTGGTGCGTGCTGGGTTGCGGTGGGGACCGTGATGCGGGCAAGCGCCCTTTAATGGCCGCTGCCGCCGAAGCCGCTGCCGACCAAGTGGTGCTGACCAGTGACAACCCCCGCACCGAATCGCCCGAAGCGATTCTGGCCGCGATGAAGTCAGGCTTGTCCCGACCTGCGCTGGCCCGCATGCAGACCGACCGGGCTTTGGCCATTGCCGAAGCTGTGGCGCAAGCCGCCGCCCAGGATGTCGTGCTGGTGGCGGGCAAGGGGCATGAAACTGAACAGGAAATCATGGGTGTGCGTCACCCTTTTTCGGACGTTGCACAGGCTCAGATGGCCTTGCGGCAGCGGGCGGCTCAAAGCCAGGGAGTGAACGCATGAGCCGCGTGAATTCCAAAATGAACCTGAGCCTGGATGGGGCATTGGCTTGGCTGAGCCAGGCACGGGGCGTGAATGTCCAGTCTGTGGTGGTCGATCGGGTTCACACCGACAGCCGCAGCTTGCAGGCTGGCGATCTGTTTGTGGCATTGCGCGGCGAACGATTTGATGGCAACCAGTTCATCGCCCAGGCCAAGGCCCAAGGGGCCGCAGCCGTGATGTGCGAGCCCTCGGGTGAGTCTCAAGCCCTTGCACAGGGGTTGCCCGCCTTGGTGGTGCCTGATGCGCGCATCGCCTTGGGTGAGTTGGCGGCCGGCTGGCGCGCACAGTTTGACTTGCCCTTGATTGCCGTGACCGGCAGCAATGGCAAGACCACAGTGACGCAGATGATCGCTGCGATCTTGAACGCTTATGCGGGTCCTGATGCCTTGTCGACCCAGGGCAATTTGAACAACGACATCGGTGTTCCATTGACTTTGTTCAATCTGCGTGCTCACCACCGCATGGCCGTGGTCGAGTTGGGCATGAACCACCCTGGCGAAATCGCCAGCCTGGCCCGGATGGCCCAACCCTCTGTGGCGCTGGTGAACAATGCGCAGCGCGAACACCAGGAATTCATGGGCACGGTGGAGGCTGTGGCATTGGAAAATGGTGCGGTGCTGCAAGCTTTGCCACCTGCTGGTGTGGCAGTGTTCCCGGCAGACGAAGTCTTTGTACACCTCTGGCAAGACTTGGCAGGGCAGCGTACACAGCGCACATTTGCATTGACCCCTTGCGAAGTGCCCGCTGATGTCGGTGCCGCCGTGGTGGTCTGGCATTCGGGTGCATGGCAGTTCACCCTCAAGACGGCTGAGGGCACTGCGCCTGTACGCTTGCACATAGCGGGCCGACATAACGTCAAGAACGCGTTGGCTGCCAGTGCCTGTGCACTCGCTGTCGGCGTGCCTTTGGCCGCAGTGGCTCAAGGGCTGCAAGCTTTCGAGCCCGTCAAGGGCCGCTCACGCGCCCTGGTGCTGCACACCCAGACCGGTGAGATCACATTGGTCGATGACACCTACAACGCCAACCCTGACTCGGTACGTGCCGCGATTGACGTGCTGGCCGAGTTGCCTGCACCGCGTTTGCTGGTGCTTGGTGACATGGGTGAAGTAGGCAACCAGGGCCCCGAGTTTCATGCCGAAGTCGGTGCTTATGCCGCCGAACGCAGCATCGAGGCGCTTTACACCTTGGGTGATTTGTGCGTGCATGCGTGCCGCGCGTTTGGCGGTGCGCGCCATTTTGACGACATGGACAGCCTGCTGGCCGCGGTCACATCCCACATCGGCGACTTTCAGAGCGTGGTGGTCAAAGGCTCACGCTTCATGAAGATGGAGCGTGTGGTCGAAGCCTTGCTGTTGCATGGCGAAAAACAACAAACAACTCCCATTGACATGAAAGGGCAAGCCCATGTTGCTTAGTTTGGCGCAGTGGTTGCAAGGTTTGTCGCCTGAGTGGGGCTTTCTGCGCGTTTTCCAATACATCACCTTCCGTGCCGTGATGGCCGCGATGACGGCGCTTTTGATTGGCCTGGCGGCTGGCCCCTTTGTCATTCGACGCCTGACCGCGCTCAAGATCGGCCAGCCGATCCGGGGCTACGGCATGGCGTCGCATCTGGCCAAAAGCGGAACGCCCACCATGGGCGGTGTGTTGATTTTGTTCTCGATTGCGATCTCCACCTTGTTGTGGTTTGACCTGTCCAACCGCTTTGTCTGGATTGTGCTGATCGTGACCCTGGCGTTTGGTGCCATTGGCTGGGTGGATGACTGGCGCAAGGTGGTCAACAAAGACCCCGAAGGCATGCGCTCGCGGGAAAAATTTTTCTGGCAGTCGGTGATCGGTTTGCTGGCGGCGCTGTATTTGGTGTTCAGTATTTCTGAAGTATCAAATTTGCGCGTGCTGGACCTGTTTGGCAAATGGGTCATGTCTGGATTCGACGTGAGCCTGCCACCCAAGGCCGGTTTGCAGGTGCCTTTTTTCAAAGAAGTCAACTACCCGCTGGGCGTGTTGGGTTTTGTGCTCCTGACTTACCTGGTCATTGTCGGCGCCAGCAACGCGGTCAATTTGACCGATGGCCTGGATGGCCTGGCCATCATGCCGGTGGTCATGGTCGGTTCAGCGCTGGGCGTTTTTGCGTATGTCACGGGCAGTTCGGTTTACTCGAAATACCTGTTCTTCCCATATATTCCCGGCGCCGGTGAGTTGATGATATTTTGTGCTGCCATGGCCGGCTCTGGCCTGGCCTTCTTGTGGTTCAACACGCATCCTGCACAAGTCTTCATGGGCGATGTGGGTGCTTTGGCGCTGGGTGCCGCTTTGGGCGCCATCGCGGTCATCGTGCGACAGGAAATTGTGTTTGCCATCATGGGCGGCATTTTCGTGGTCGAGGCTTTGTCGGTGATGGCGCAAGTCGCCTATTTCAAGTACACCAAGAAAAAATACGGTGAAGGCCGACGCATCCTGAAGATGGCGCCCTTGCACCACCATTTCGAAAAAAGCGGATGGAAAGAAACGCAGGTGGTTGTGCGCTTCTGGATCATCACCATGCTGCTCTGTCTGGTCGGCTTGTCGACCTTGAAGCTGAGATAGACCATGCAGATCCAAGGCCAACACGTTCTGATTCTCGGTTTGGGTACTTCGGGCCTGGCAATGGCCCGTTGGTGTGCCCACGCCGGCGCAGAAGTGACTGTGGCCGATACCCGTGAAGCGCCGCCGCAGTTGTCGGTATTGCAGGCCGAGTGGCCGCAGGTGCGTTTTATATTTGGCCCCTTTGTCCCCAGTCTGGTTGAGGGCACTTCGGTGCGGGCTGTGTTCCGCAGCCCTGGCCTGGCACCCGGTGTCGTGGCCCCGGTGGTCGACGCAGCCCATGCCATCGGCCTTTGGCAAGGCGGCGAGCTCAGTTTGTTTGCGGATGGCCTGCAAGATTTGAAAGCCCGCTTTGGCTATGCACCCCAGGTGCTGGCGATCACTGGCACCAACGGCAAAACCACGGTGACTTCGCTCACGGGTCAACTCGTGGCACGTGCGGGCAAAACGGTGAAGGTGGCTGGCAATATTGGCCCCACCTTGCTCGATACTTTGGCCGAAGCCATGGCGCATGCCGACATGCAGGTGGCTCAGCAAGACCTTGAACGCGAAGAAAAACAGGTGACCGAGCCGGTCAACGATGCCCGCATCGAAGCGCTCCAAAGCGCCGAGCAGGAAATCCTGGACACACCGGATGGTGAAGAGGACGAGCCGCTGCCGCTGGCCCCGGTGGCGCCCGTGGCCGTTCACCCCATGGCCAGTGCATTGCCACAAGTCTGGGTGCTGGAGTTGTCCAGCTTTCAACTGGACAGCTGCGAGGGTTTTGAGCCCACAGCCGCCACGGTGTTGAACATTTCACAAGACCATTTGGATTGGCACGGTTCGATGGCCGCTTATGCAGCAGCCAAGGCCAGAGTTTTCGGTGCACAGGCCTTGATGGTGCTGAACCGTGAAGACCCGCAGGTCATGGCCATGCGTCCCCAGCCCGTTCGGGTCAAGCTGCAAAAACCGCTGGAACGCGCCTGCGTGACATTTGGTGGCGACATGCCAACCCGGCCTGGCGATTTCGGTATTGAAGTGATGAACGGCATGACCTGGTTGGTGCGTGCCCTGGAAGCCGATGAAACCCGCAGACGTCGCAAAGAAGAAGCCGAGGAGCTGCACATCCAGCGCTTGATACCCGCAGATGCCTTGCGCATTCGGGGTCGTCACAACGCCGTCAATGCGCTGGCGGCCCTGGCGCTGGCCAGCCATGCCGGTTGCGCTTTGGGCCCCATGCTTTACGGCCTGCGCGAATACCGGGGTGAGCCGCACCGCGTGGAATCGGTGGCCATCGTCCATGAAGTGGAATATTTCGACGACAGCAAGGGCACCAATGTGGGGGCAACCGTGGCTGCTTTGCACGGTTTGGGCCTTGACCGTCGCGTGGTGGTGATCCTGGGTGGCGATGGCAAGGGCCAGGACTTCGGACCGCTGGCTGAACCCGTTGCGCGCTTTGCGCGGGGCGTGGTCTTGATCGGCCGTGATGCGCCACGTATCCGGGAGGTTCTGCAAGGCAGTGGCGTGCCATTGCAGGATGCGGCAGACATGGACGATGCGGTCGTGCAAGCGGCTGAACTGGCCAAAAGTGGCGATGCCGTGTTGATGTCACCTGCGTGCGCGAGCTTTGACATGTTTGACAACTATGGCCACCGCGCAGAAGTCTTTTGCAAGTCGGTTGCCCGCTTGGCCGAGGTGGCGGGCGTGTCGATGGAGGGCGGGCTGTGAGCGACGTCTTGTCTATCAACCAAAGAATTCAGGCAGGCTTTGCGCGCATGGGCAGCCTCTTGACGGGCCGAGCATTGAGCGGACAGGGTGCAGGCTCTCAAGCCCTTCCCGTGAATTTGGGCAGTTATGACTTTGCCCGCAACGCCCCGGGATCAGCGACCCGTTTGCAAAGTGTGGACCAGGCGCTGGTCTGGGTGGTTGTGGCCTTGCTCATGTGGGGCATGGTGATGGTTTATTCGGCATCGATCGCCATGCCGGACAACCCCCGTTTTTCGCGTTACGCGCATACGCATTTTCTGACACGGCATGTGATCTCCATGGTGGTTGGCAGCGTGATGGCTTTGTTGGCCTTTCAGGTCCCCACAGAAACCTGGGAAAAAATTGCCAGGCCTCTGTTTGTGATTTCCCTGGTTTTATTGGCCTTGGTCCTGATTCCGTTCATCGGCAAAGGGGTCAATGGTGCACGGCGCTGGATTTCATTTGGGGTCATCAATTTTCAGCCGTCCGAGTTGGCGAAATTTGCCACCATCATTTACGCAGCCGATTACATGGTGCGCAAGATGGAAGTGAAAGAGCGGTTCTTTCGCGCCGTCTTGCCCATGGGCGCAGCAGTGGCACTTGCAGGTGTATTTTTGCTGGCCGAACCCGACATGGGCGCCTTCATGGTGATTGCCATCATTGCGATGGGCATTTTGTTTTTGGGGGGTGTCAATGCCCGCATGTTCTTCCTGATTTTTGCAGTTCTGGTGGGCGCATTCGTGATGATGATTGCCGCATCTTCCTGGCGCAGGGAGCGTATTTTTGCGTACCTTGATCCGTTCAGCGCCGAGCATGCGTTGGGCAAGGGTTACCAGTTGTCCCACTCTCTGATTGCCATCGGACGTGGCGAGGTCTGGGGCGTTGGGTTGGGGGGCAGCGTGGAAAAGTTGCACTGGTTGCCAGAGGCGCATACCGACTTCTTGTTGGCTGTGATTGGTGAAGAGTTTGGCTTGGTGGGTGTGTCTTTGGTGATTTTCATGTTCTTGTGGCTCAGTCGCCGCATCATGGTGATTGGCCGTCAGGCCATCGCGCTGGACAAGGTTTTCTCGGGTTTGGTGGCCCAGGGCGTGGGTATCTGGATCGGCTTTCAGGCCTTCATCAACATGGGTGTCAATTTGGGGGCGTTGCCTACCAAGGGTTTGACGCTGCCCTTGATGAGCTACGGGGGCTCGGCCATCATGATGAACCTGATCGCCATCGCCGTGGTGTTGCGCATAGATGCCGAGAACAAGCAGATGATGCGTGGAGGGCGGTCATGAAAACCAAATGCGCATTGGTCATGGCTGGCGGCACGGGGGGTCATATTTTTCCAGGCCTGGCTGTGGCAGAGGCATTGCGTGAAAAAGGCTGGCGCGTGCATTGGCTGGGCGCACCCGACAGCATGGAAAGCCAATGGGTGCCGCCGCGCGGTTTTGCCTTTGAGGTGGTGGCATTTGGTGGTGTGCGCGGCAAAGGCATCCAGACATTCGCACTGCTGCCTTTGCGTTTGCTGCGGGCGTTCTGGCAAAGTTTGCTGGTGGTTCGCCGAGTTCGGCCTGATGTGGTTCTCGGCTTTGGGGGCTACATCACGTTCCCGGGTGGGATGATGGCCAGCCTGTGTGGAAAGCCTGTGGTGTTGCATGAGCAAAATTCGGTGGCGGGCCTGGCCAATAAAGTCCTGGCGCAGATTGCTGATCGGGTCTTCACAGCATTTCCGGGCGTATTCAAGCAGGGCCAATGTGTGGGCAATCCACTGCGCCGTGAGTTCACCGAGCAAGCCCCGCCCGCAGACCGTTTTGCTGGCCGGACAGGCCCATTGCGGATCCTTGTAGTGGGTGGCAGCCTGGGCGCGAAGGCCCTGAACGACATCGTGCCGCAGGCCTTGGCTTTGATGCCTGCCCATACCCGCCCACTGGTGACGCACCAAAGCGGGGCAAAACAAATTGACGCCTTGCGGGCCAACTACGAGGCGGCAGGCATCCAGGCGGAATTGACGCCGTTCATCGATGACACGGCCACCGCTTTCGCGCAGGCTGATCTGATGATCTGCCGGGCAGGTGCCAGCACGGTGACCGAAATTGCAGCCGTGGGTGCGGCGGCCTTGTTTGTGCCCTTCCCCTTTGCGGTGGACGACCACCAAACCACCAATGCGCAGTTTTTGGTGGCGCAGGGCGGGGGCTGGCTGCTGCCGCAAGCCGAGTTGACGGCGCAGGCGCTGGCAGAGCGTCTGGCGGGATTGAGTCGTGAGACTTTATTGGCCTGTGCGCAACAAGCCTACGCACAGCGAAAAACCAATGCGACCCGAGAAGTCGTATTGGCTTGTGAGGAACTGGCAGCATGAAACACGCCATCCGAAAAATTCATTTCATCGGCATTGGCGGCTCTGGTATGAGTGGCATTGCCGAGGTGCTGCTCAATTCGGGTTATGTCATTTCCGGCTCCGATCTGTCGGACAGCGCCACACTGCGGCGCTTGGCGGCATTGGGGATCAAAACCCATGTGGGCCACGCTGCCAGCAACGTCAAGGATGCCGATGCAGTGGTCACATCGACGGCTGTGAAGTCTGACAACCCTGAAGTGCTGGCTGCACGCGAGCGCCATATCCCGATCGTGCCGCGCGCCGTCATGCTGGCCGAACTCATGCGCATGAAGCAGGGCGTTGCCATTGCGGGCACACACGGCAAGACCACCACCACCAGCTTGGTGGCCAGTGTGTTGGCCGAAGCCGGGTTGGACCCGACCTTTGTGATCGGGGGCCGGCTGAACAGTGCGGGCGCCAATGCCAAACTGGGCACGGGTGAATACATCGTGGTCGAAGCAGACGAGTCGGATGCCTCATTTTTGAACCTGCTGCCGGTGATGGCTGTGGTGACCAACATCGACGCCGACCACATGGAAACATACGGCCACGATCTGGCCCGTCTCAAAGCGGCATTCGTGGAGTTTTTACACCGCATGCCTTTTTACGGCACGGCCATTGTGTGCTCCGACGATCCTGGGGTTCAGTCCATTCTGGGGGACATCGCCCGGCCTGTGACCACCTACGGCTTGAACGAAGGCGCTCAGGTGCGTGCTGTGGATGTGCGTGCAGAGAATGGCCGGATGCATTTCACCGTGCAGCGGCGCAACGGCGTGACTTTGCCGGACTTGCATTTGGTGTTGAACCTGCCAGGTAACCACAACGTGCTCAACGCGCTGGCGGCAGTGGCCGTGGCGGTTGAATTGGGTGTGGACGATGCGGCCGTGCAGAACGCATTGGCAGGGTTCAAAGGGGTCGGTCGTCGCTTTCAGCGGTATGGCGATGTGCTGGTGGCCGGTGGCGCAGGCACGTTCACATTGATCGATGACTATGGCCATCATCCGGTCGAGATGGCCGCTACGCTCGCTGCGGCCCGTGGCGCGTTTCCAGGCCGTCGTCTGGTGCTGGCATTTCAGCCGCACCGCTACAGCCGCACCCGTGATTGCTTTGAAGATTTTGTGAAAGTGATTGGTCAGGGCTGCGACAGTGTGTTGTTGTCCGAGGTTTATGCCGCAGGCGAAGCCCCAATCGTGGCCGCCGATGGCCGCTCGCTGGCCCGTGCGTTGCGCGTGGCGGGCAGAGTGGAGCCGGTGTTTGTGGATGCGATCACGGACATGCCCCAAGCTGTCCTGAACAACGCACGCGATGGCGACGTGGTGATCTGCATGGGCGCTGGCTCCATTGGTGCAGTACCCGCCAAGGTCGTTGAGATGGGGGGCGCATCGTGAGCACCTTCAATTTCCGCAAGGTTGCCGTTCTCATGGGTGGGCGCTCTGCCGAGCGTGAAATCTCTTTGATGTCCGGAGAAGGTGTGCTGAAAGCACTGCTGGCGTCGGGTGTGAACGCGTCAGCGTTTGACCCGGCCGAGCGTGATCTGAGTGAGTTGAAGCGCGAGGGTTTTGACGCTTGCTTCATTGCCTTGCATGGGCGCTATGGCGAAGATGGCACGGTTCAAGGTGCGCTTGAGTTGTTGGGCATCCCCTACACCGGATCGGGCGTGATGGCCTCCAGCATCGCCATGGACAAGACCATGACGAAGCGCGTTTGGCTGGCTGAAGGCTTGCCCACACCCGCCTATGTGCTGGTGCGTCGCGAGCAATTGGGCCGTGTGTCGGTGGACGGTCTTGTGAAGGAATTGGGCCTGCCGATGATAGTCAAGCCTGCCCGGGAGGGCTCTTCAATTGGCGTGACCAAGGTTGAGCAGGCCAAAGACTTGCCTGCCGCATTGGCGATGGCCGCGAAGTGCGACGCCGACATCTTGTGCGAACAATGCATCGTGGGGGATGAGGTGACTTGTCCGGTGCTGGGTGAGGGCGATGCTGCCAAGGCGTTGCCGGTGATTCGCATCGTTGCGCCTGAAGGCAACTACGACTACCAGAACAAGTACTTCACAGACGACACCCAATACCTGGTGCCCAGCGGCTTGCCTGCGGCACAAGAGGCGGCCATTGAGTCGCTGGTTGTCAAGGCTTACCAGGTGTTGGGCTGCCGGGGCTGGGGCCGAGTGGACGTGATGATCGATGCATCGACTCGGCAACCCTACCTGCTCGAGATCAACACTTCGCCGGGCATGACAGGACATTCACTGGTGCCCATGTCCGCAAAGGCTGCAGGCATCAGTTATGAATCTTTATGCTGCCAGCTGTTGGCGGCGGCCACACTGGACCATGTGCAGGAGGATCGCGGGTGAAAAAATCCATGCCCCTGCCGCTCGATATCAGGCTCATGAACATGGCCACTGCATCGCTGGTGCTTGTTTTCGTGTTGCTGCTTGTGGGTGGGGTGGCCTGGTGGCTGCTGCGACACCCTGCCTTCGCGATTCAGGCGATCACGGTGCAAGGTGAAGTGACGCGTAACAACGCGGTCACATTGCGGGCCAATGTGATGCCGCAATTGAGTGGCAACTTTTTCACCATCGATTTGAACCGCACGCGCGAAGCATTTGAAGCTGTGCCCTGGGTTCGGGGTGCGGTGGTGCACCGTGACTTTCCGAACCGTTTGAGAGCGGTGTTGGTGGAGCATGAGCCCATGGCCCTGTGGGGTGACGATGGCGCCAACAAAATGGTGAATCAGCAAAGTCGCGTATTTGAAGCGAACGTGGAAGACCTCGATGTGGAAACTTTGCCGCGTTTGAAAGGCCCTGATGACCAGTCGGCTGTAGTTGTGCAGATGTACCGTGATTTGGTGCCCCTATTTGAAGCCATGGACATGGGCATTGACCGACTCGAATTGACGCCACGCGGCAGTTGGCGCGTGCAAACGGAACGAGGTGCCCTGCTGGAGTTGGGTCGGGGTACAGAGGCTGAAATCGCAGCGCAGCTGAAAGTTTTTTTCAGGACGCTTTCGCAGGTGACGGCCCGTTATGGCCGCACGCCCACATCCTTGGCGGGTGCAGATTTGCGCCACAAAGATGGTTATGCCTTGCGCTTGCGTGGCGTCACTACGCTGGAAGCAGATGGCAAGAAAAAGCCTTGAGTGATCAAAACGCAAGAATGAAACGGAAACGGTGATTGATATGGCAAAAGAGTACAAAGATCTGGTGATTGGCTTGGACATAGGCACATCCAAAGTCATGGCGGTGGTGGCCGAGGTGATGCCGGACGGTTCGCTGAAGATTGCAGGACTTGGTATTGCGCCGGGCAATGGCCTCAAGCGTGGCGTGGTGGTCAACATCGATGCCACGGTGCAAAGCATTCAGCAGGCGCTGAAAGAAGCCGAGTTGATGGCTGACTGCAAGATCACCCGCGTGAATGTGGGCATCACGGGTAGCCACATTCGAGGGCTCAACTCCAGCGGCATGGTCGCCATCAAGGACAAGGAGGTCACTCAGGCTGATGTGGCACGTGTCATGGAAACAGCCCGTGCCATCAACATCTCGACAGATCAGCGCCTGCTCTTGGTGGCCCCACAGGAATTCGTGATCGACGGGCAAGAAGTCAAAGAGCCGATCGGTATGAGCGGCATGCGTCTGGAAGCCAAGGTGCACATCGTCACCGGTGCACAAAGTGCTGCGGAAAACATCATCAAGTGCGTGCGCCGCTGTGGTCTGGAAGTGGACCAGTTGTTGCTCAATCCTCAGTCTTCCAGCCTGGCCGTGTTGTCAGAAGACGAGCGTGAGCTCGGCGTGGTGTGCGTTGACATCGGCGCGGGGACCACCGATGTGGCGATTTTTGCCAACGGCTCCATCCGTCACACCGCAGTGATTCCGATCGCCGGTGACCTGATCACCAGTGACATCGCCATGGCCTTGCGCACCCCCACCAAGGATGCAGAAGACATCAAGGTGGAAAGTGGTTACGCCAAGCAGTTGCTGGCCGACCCGGACGCGCAGGTGGAAGTGCCAGGTTTAGGTGACCGAGGCCCACGCATGCTGAGCCGGCAGGCTCTGGCGGGGGTGATCGAGCCACGCATTGAAGAAATTTTCTCACTGGTGCACCAGGTGATCCGCGAGTCGGGTTACGAAGAAGTGTTGTCCTCGGGCATCGTGCTCACCGGCGGCAGTGCCGTCATGCCCGGCATGGTCGAGTTGGGAGAAGACATTTTTCTCAAGCCCGTGCGCCGCGGCCTGCCCAAGTACGCAGGAGGCTTGGCCGATATGGTCAGTCAGCCGCGCGCTGCCACCGTGATGGGCTTGCTTGAAGAAGCCCGTTTGGCCCGCCTTCGGGGCTACAAGGTCACGCAAAAGAAGAGTTCCGTGAACAACGCTTTTGGCCGATTCAAAGACTTCATTGTGGGGAACTTCTGATGAACTGGAAAAAACGCTATTTGGCCAAAGCCAGTCCACCGGTATCGCGACCGTGTCGATGTTGACATCCCCGTTCAAATAAAAAAATCGCATTCAGAAAACCCAGGCAACTGCAACCCAATTTAGGAGAAGCACCATGACCATTGAAATGATCCAAACCGAAGAATTCAACCAAGGCACCCAGATCAAAGTGATCGGCGTCGGCGGCGGCGGCGGCAACGCTGTTGAACACATGATCGAGCGCCAGGTCCAGGGCGTTGAGTTCGTGTGCGCCAACACCGATGCACAAGCCTTGGCCCGCAGCGCCGCACACCGCTTCATCCAGTTGGGTCAAACCGGTCTGGGGGCAGGGAGCAAGCCTGAAAAAGGCCGCGAAGCCGCAGAAAGCGCAGAAGCCGATATCCGCGCTGCGATCGAGGGCGCGCACATGTTGTTCATCACCGCCGGCATGGGCGGCGGCACAGGCACAGGCGCTGCGCCAGTGATTGCACGCATCGCCAAGGAGATGGGCATCCTCACCGTGGGCGTGGTGACCAAACCGTTCGAGTTTGAAGGTGGCCGCCGCATGTCCAATGCCGATCTGGGCATGCAGGAACTCGAAGCCAACGTCGACTCGCTGATCGTGGTGCTGAACGAAAAGCTGCTGGAATTGCCCGGTGGTGAAGACATGACGCAAGACGAGGCTTTTGCCCATGCCAACGACGTGCTCAAGAACGCGGTGGGCGGTATTGCCGAAATCATCAACGTGCCAGGGCATGTGAACGTCGACTTTGAGGATGTACGCACCGTGATGGGTGAGCCCGGCAAAGCCATGATGGGCACCGCTGCAGCCAGTGGACCTGATCGTGCGCGCATTGCCGCCGAACAAGCTGTGGCTTGTCCACTGCTTGAAGGGGTGGACCTGTCGGGCGCCAAAGGCGTTTTGGTGCTGATCAGTGCAGCCAAAGGCTCCTTGAAACTGTCCGAGTCCAAGCAAGCGATGAACACCATCCGTGCATACGCTTCGGAAAATGCCCATGTGATCTACGGTACAGCCTACGACGAGTCGCTGGGTGACGAAATCCGCGTGACCGTTGTGGCCACAGGCTTGTCAAAATTGGGCGCGCGCCGCACGGCTCCTCCGCTGCAAGTGCTGCGCACCGGCACCGACAACGTGCCTTTCGCCATGGGCGGTCAAAACGCAGTGGCTGCATCGACGCAGGCGGGCGCACCCTTGGCCACCAGCGGCATGAACACACCAGCCATCTGGCGCAGCAACCGCACCCATGCCGCTGCCCGTGTGGATGGCATGGCCAGTGCGGGGATGGACGACATCGAAATCCCCGCGTTCCTGCGCAAACAGGCCGACTGATCTGCTGATCTGACGGACATTTCGGGTGCTTTGGGGGCAGATGGGCATGTGCCTGTCTGCCCCCAATTTGCGTGTGGATGAATGCCTTGTCTGCGCCATTGAATGACTTGCCCTTTAAAATTTGGCCATGCTTGCACAACGTACTCTCAAAACCCTGACCAAAGCCGTGGGTGTCGGTTTGCACAGTGGCCAGCGGGTCGAGTTGACCCTGCGCCCGGCGGCACCGGACACCGGCATTGTTTTTCGTCGGATTGACCTGCCGGAGCCGGTTGATATTCCGGTCAGTGCCGAGGCGGTGACCGATACCCGCTTGGCCTCAACGATCTCTGTGGGGCAGGCCAAAGTCTTGACGGTCGAGCACCTGATGTCGGCCTGCGCGGGTTTGGGGATTGACAACCTGTATGTCGACATCACCGCTGAAGAAGTGCCCATCCTTGACGGGTCGGCTTCCTCGTTCGTCTTTTTGCTGCAAAGCGCAGGTGTGGTGGAGCAGTCTGTGCCCAAGCGCTTTGTGCGCGTGCTCAAACCTGTGGAAGTGTCTGAAGGGGAGGGCGAGAACATCAAGTGGGCGCGTTTGACGCCGTACCATGGTTACAAACTGAGTTTTGAAATCGACTTCCGTCACCCTGCCGTCGACTCCACGGGGCAGCAAGTGGTGTTCGACATGTCTGAAGGTGTGTATGCCCGCGACATCGCCCGAGCCCGAACCTTTGGCTTCGCCAAAGATGTGGAGATGTTGCGCGCCAATGGCCTGGCCCTGGGTGGGGGACTGGACAATGCGATCGTGATGGACGATTACAAAGTGCTTAACTCGGATGGTCTTCGCTATGACGATGAATTCGTCAAGCACAAAATCCTCGACGCCATGGGCGATTTGTACATTTTGGGCAAACCACTGTTGGCCGCATACAGCGCGTTCCGTTCAGGGCATGCCCTGAACAACCGCTTGCTGCGGGAGTTGTTGTCGCGTCCTGATGCCTATGAAGTGGTGACCTTTGACAATGCCTCCGAGGCCCCCCGTGGGCTGGCCGCCCTTCAACCTGCCTGGTGATGAGCACCACCACCCACCTGCTTTATTTGCACGGCTTCCGGTCTTCACCGAATTCGGCCAAAGCCCGAAAAATGGCGGAGATTGTTCAGGCAGGCCATCCGGGCGTGACTTGGTGGTGCCCACAGTTGCACGCTTCTCCTCGTCAGGCCATCGATGAATTGTTGGCAGGTGTTTCAGCCTGGCCCCGAGAGCGCATGGCGATCATGGGGTCTTCGTTGGGCGGCTTTTATGCCGCCTGGCTGGCGCAGCAACTGGGTTGCCCGGCCGTTTTGCTCAACCCCGCTGTGCACCCCGCGCGTGATTTGGCTGGCTACATTGGCGAACATCCGGCTTGGCACGACCCCTCTCAAAAGGTTTTCTTTGAGGCGGCCTATGTGCAGGAACTGGCCGATCTGGAGGCGAAAATTCAGCCCCTCCAGCCCCACCCACCCAAAACACTGGCCGTGATCGCTAAGGGGGATGAGGTGCTGGATTGGCGGGAAATGCTGGCTTGCCATGAGTCCGGGCGTGTGCGCCTGGTGGAGGGCAGTGACCACGCGCTGAGCGATTTCGACCTTTACCTGCCCGAAATCCTGGAATTTCTTCGCCTGGCCTGATCCCTTGTGCCTTTCAAGGCGGTGCCGCATGGGAAAATCAACCCATGTACGCATTATTTGAAGAAGCCGGCAAATTCATGGCCGGACGGATCCTTTCCGAAGCCGAAGCCTCCGCCCAGGTGGAGCTGGATTCGGGCAAGCGGGTCAAAGTGAAGGCAGCGCAAATGCTGCTGAAGTTTGACAAGCCAGCCCCTGCCAGCTTGCTGAGCGAAGCCTCGGCTTTAAGCCAAAGCATTGAGCTCGAATTGGCCTACGAATTCGCCTCTGAGGAAGAATTCGGTTTTGCTGATCTGGCCAAAGACTATTTCAGCGAAGGCGCCACCACGGTGCAACAAGTGGCCGCATTGCTGAGGCTGCACGAAGCGCCTCATTATTTCCGCCGGGGCGGCAAAGGCCGTTACCGCAAAGCACCCGCTGAAATCGTGCAGCAGGCCTTGCTTGCCATCGAAAAAAAGAAAGAGGTCCAGGCGCAAATAGAGGCCTGGTCTGCCGAACTGATGGCCGGGGTCTGCCCAGCCCCGGTGCGAGAGCAGTTGTACAAAATCCTGTTCCGACCGGATAAAAATACGCCGGAATACAAAGCCGTGGTCGAGGCCAGCAAAGCCAGTCAGACAGCGCCTTTGGATTTGTTGCAAAACGCTGGCGCCATCGCCTCGGCCTGGGATTTTCATTGGCAGCGGTTCTTGTTCGACCTGTTCCCCAAAGGCACTGGCTTTCCGGCGCTGCAAGCCCCGGCCATTCACGACGAGTTGCCTTTGGCCTCCGTGCAGGCATTTTCGATCGATGACTCGCACACCACCGAGATCGATGACGCCTTGTCCCTGCAGGGCTTGGGCACAGGCACGGTCACGGTGGGCATCCACATTGCAGCCCCTGGCCTGGCCTTGTCGCCAGGCGGTGCCATCGACCAGTTGGGGCGACAGCGTTTGTCTACGGTCTACATGCCGGGCTACAAAATCACCATGCTGCCCGACAGTGTGGTGCAGGCCTACACCCTGATCGAGGGCCGTGACTGCCCTGCGGTGTCTTTGTATGTGACTTTCAATGAAGCCGATCTGGAAGTTCTGAAGACCGAAACGCGTGTCGAGTGTGTGGCCATTTTGGCCAATTTGCGGCACGATCAACTCGACCAGACCATCACCCGTGACTGGCTGGAAAGCGCCGAGGCCGATACCCCGACCGATTTGCCAGTGGACCGGCCGACGTTGGCGTTTTTCTGGCGTCTGGCCCAGACCCTCAAGGCCCGCCGTGAGGTGGTGCGCGGCAAACCCGAGAATTTCAACCGCCCTGATTACAGCTTCAAGCTGGATCGACCGAGCAACGATGCC
>CAIZSE010000126.1 GCA_903935585.1 uncultured Burkholderiales bacterium
AGCCGTTGTTCAATGAAGGCTTGTGCGCATTGCTGGATCTCTGCCAGCGACACCGCGCCCGAGCCATCCGTGTCAGCGGCCTTGCCCAGCAGGCAGTCACGCACACCCTGGGTGGCGAGCCCGCCTTTGCCGGGCTCGTCAAAGCTGACCTCGTCCGGGCGAGAAGAGGTGATTTGAACCACGTTTTCCTGCAAGGCCCCCAGGCGTGTGGCTTCGCCCAACAAACTGCGCGTCTTGAGGTTCGAGGGTTGGCTGCAGGCATCGGCAGCGCTGGTGGCCTTGAAGCTGAATTTGGGTTTGAACTCTACGCCGCCGATCGAGCGTGTGCCCGCCTTGTTGGAGGAGACGCCGCCTGAGTGACAGGCATCGATCATGGTGATGACCTTGTCTGCGCCGGCGGTGACTTTTTGTGTGGCTTGTGCCAGCTCGGCGTTGGTGATCGCCTGGCCATCGTGGGTCAGCAGCCCTTCAACGCAGCCGTTGGCGGTCGGGTCCCAATAGCGTGTGCCGTGCCCCGAAAAATAGATGAAGCTGCGGCCGCCCTCCTGAGTGCGCTCGCCCAGCTGCCGGATTTCCTTGAGGATGTTTTCTTTGGTGGCGTCCTGGTCCCGCAGCGTGCGAATCTGGTTGCCAGGAATGCCCATCGCCATGGCAATCCGTTTGGCGCTTTCCATGTCATGGGGCACGCCCTCGAGCGTGGCGGCGCCGGTGTTGGGGCCGTATTGGCTCAAGCCGATGACCAGGGCAGATCGCAAAGCCGGTGTTTGCGCGTGTGCTGGCCAGGCCATGAGCAGTGTCAGCGCCAAAAAAACGAAGGCATTTTTTTTCATGCAGGCCAAACCCATTCCAGTGAATCGGCTCAAGGGCTCGTGAAAGCCTTGAGTCCGGAGTACAGCGCGACCCCAGCGGAGACCAAAGGCGCTGTGGCGGTGATCAGGCTTTGAACCTGGTTGGAGATTTCCGTGATCTTGAATTGCCCGGCTTCATCACGTGCCAGCAAGACCCGCAAGCTGATCTTGTTGCGTTGTTGCTGTGTCCAACGCGCCATCAGTCGGTGGGTTAAATAACCTGTGAAAAATGACAGGCCAATGGCTGCCGTGTATTCAAAGACTTCTCGCCAGTCTCTGGGGTTGTTGGGCCACAGGGGCACCGCATCAATGTGGGCCGTGATGGCCAGCATCAGGCTCACCGACAAAGCAGACACCAGCAACGCGGCCAGCAGCTGTGCCAACCACCCCAAACCACTGCGGCGGGCACACACATACCCCGTCAAGGCAGGCAGTGTGATGGTCAACAGCCTCAAAAACAAGGGAGGTGTGTCGTAGACAAAAAGCAAAACCCAGTGGCAAAGACCGATAGCGGCAATGGTCAGCAGCACCGTGCCAAAAAGTGTGAACCAGGACTTCAGGGCTGTAGCCCTTGCTGAAGCGGCCGCAGGCGCTGGTGACGCCTCCTGCATTTCCGCATAAGACTGAGCCGCTGCCTCGATGACCTGCGACGGTCGCTGGTTCAGCGTCAGCGTTTGCTGCTGCACCACCCCCCTGAGTTGCGCCACCTCCTCGGCCAAGGTTTGCAAACGAAGTGCCAGGGGTTTGAACAAGACCAGATCCCGGGTGCAGTGGCTGCACACCGATGCCTGGACAGGAACGTCGCCCCAGCAGTAGGGGCAGTTGAAGGTGGCGAGGCTCACTTGGCGTTCAAGTGGATGATGGTGTGGGCTTCACGGCCCTCGGTGTCGCGCACGGAAACCCGGATCGGGTGGGTGCCCGTGGGTATGCTGACCTGGGGCAGTTCAAGCTGGTTGCCGTTCAAGCCGGGTTTGAACCGTGATGTCAGGTCGACGAGCGGCTGCTTCAAGTATTCAAACTTGATGGACCCTGCATCGATTTTGGCCCCGCCTCGGGGCTCGAAAGCCAGCTTGAATGCAAAAGCTTTGCCCGCCACTTCGGTGGGAGACAGCAAGCTGATGCCAGGCCCGCGTGTGATGGCGCGTGTGGCCGGTACTTGCAGGTTGGGTGTTTGCGCCTCTGCTTCTGTGATCAGCTTGGTCTGAGCGCTGGCCAAACATGGCAAGCTGCCCATTGCCAGAGCCATGACTGTGGTCGATAAAAATGAGTGCATGGTGGATGTTTCCCGCCAGAGTTTGGTGATGCTGGGTCATCAGTGTAACAATTGGCAAGGCGCGAGCGAGGCAGGTTTGAGCCTCGTGTGAAAGACCACAGCGCCCAGAGAGACTTCAGGAATAACAACATGACACCTACTGCAAGCCCAATCACACCCAACTGCATCACACGGGGTTTGATGTTCAAAATCGTGCTGGCTGCGTGCCTTGGGCTGATGGCTTGCCTTGCTGCCCCCGTCATGGCGCAGCCGGTCAAAGGCGCCACATACAAGGATTTCTTGCCCTTGGGTTCTGGCACCAGCGTGGCTTTGCCGGAAGGCGCTTGGCAAGCGACGCAGATCAGCACACTGACGCAGCCGGGTACCGCCTGGGAGTTCTACACCCTAAAAAACCAGGAGCCTGATGCCAAGGTGCCTTTCCTGGTGGTGCGGCAGTCCACGACGGCGGGTCGATGGGGCAACACCGGGTGTTTGTCCAGCAACGCAAACCAGTTCATGGTCAATGAGCACGGCACCCGCATCAGTGAAACTTTGAACAAGTGTTCACGCATGTTTGCCATCGGTAATTTTGACAGTTGGAGAAAGCTGGAGTGGGCCAATCCGAGAGACAAACCATGGTGGTCCGATGCGGCCCAAGGCCTTGTGGACGCTGATGGGGTCAAAAGGGCCAGCATTTTTCTGGTCGAGTTCACGGTCCAGCAGTTCAACGGGAAAAGACTCGGCATGGAAGCGTTTGTGTTGCCGCCCAAAGGCATGACGGCCGGCAAATTCAGGGACGATTTCAAAGCGGGGCAAGTTTTGCCCGAGCACGAGATCCTGTCGGGGTGGGCTTCGATTTACATCGAGTCCATGCAGCAAAGCTATTTCAACAAGAAGCCTCAGCCCATCATGGCCCTGGCTTATCCGGTCAGTACTGTGGCCGAGGCGGCGGGACCCGCCAGGCCGGTTGCTACAGCAGTACCAGCACCAGCACCAGCACCAGCACTCGCTTCAGCTTCAGCTTCAACAGCGCCTGTCGTGGTCGCAGCTGCGCCCAAGGTGGAGCCTGCGGCAGTCAAGCCCGCCCAAGTGTCTCCAGCCCCTGCGCCTCCCGCCGCGCCGACGCCAGCGCCGGTGGTGGCTGCAGCCAGGCCTGAGCCCGCAGCAGCCAAGCCTGCACCCGTGGTCGCGGTCGACAATTCGGCACAGCTCAGGATGGAGCAGGAACGCCGGACCATGGACGAAGACAAACGCAAAATGGCCCAGCAACTGGAGGCCATGAGCCAGATGCTGGCCAAATTGCAACAGGAAAATGCCTTGGCCACCGCAGCAGCCAAAGCCAAAGAAGCTGCAGCCTCCGCGCCAGAGCCGCCCCAGCCCAAGGAGCCGGTGACCTATGCCAACCGCAAGGCCTTGGTGATTGGCAACGATCTTTACACCCATGTGCCCAAGCTCAACAACGCCGGGGCCGATGCCGATGCCATGGCCAAGTCGCTGGAAGCGGTGGGCTACAAGGTTTTCAAACACCTGAACCTGAACGAAAAGAAGTTCAAGCAGGCGGTGCGGGACTTCCGACAAAATTTGACAGGCGGCGACGAGGTGCTGTTCTTTTATGCGGGACACGGCGTGCAGCTGGGCAACGCCAACTATCTATTGCCCATTGACGTGCAAGGTGACCAAGAGGACCAGGTCAAAGACGACGCCATCTTGCTGCAAAAAGTGCTCGATGACCTGGAAGAAAAAAAGACCAAGTTCGCACTGGCCGTGATCGACGCTTGCCGCGACAACCCCTTCAAGAGCAAAGGCCGCGCCATTGGTGGGCGTGGCTTGGCGCCCACATCGGCGGCCACGGGCCAGATGATCATGTTTTCGGCGGGCTCAGGCCAGCAAGCACTGGACCGCTTGGGTGACAACGACAAAGACAAAAACGGCTTGTTCACCCGAATTTTTATCAAGGAAATGACCAAGCCGGGCCTGTCTGTTGACCGTGTTTTGCGCAACGTTCGCACTGAGGTGGTTCGCCTGGCCCGTTCAGTGGGCCATGAGCAAACGCCGGCGCTTTACGACCAGGCCATAGGCGAGTTTTATTTCAAGCAGTGATTTGACGGGACCTGCGCCCCATCAAAAAAGCCGCCCCGGTTGGTGACCGGGGCGGCTTGAAGCTTTTGCACCCTGAGGGTGCCCAACCAGATTACTGAGCCGCCAAACGCGCCTGCAGTGCTGCCTTGGTGTCCAGCAGGGCCTTGGGCAAGTGGTAAGCCAGCTGGCTGAAGTGTTCGTCGTGCAGCTTGAATTCGGCTTGCCATGCGGCTTGGTCGATGCTGGTGACGGACTTGAACTGCTCGGCGCTGAAGTCCAGACCCGTCCAGGTGATTTCTGCGTAAGTTGGCGCCACGCCGAACAGGGTGTCAACGCCTGCGGCCGTGCCCTCAAGGCGGTCGATCATCCACTTGAGCACGCGCATGTTGTCGCCGTAACCAGGCCAGACGAAAGAGCCGTCTGCACCCTTGCGGAACCAGTTCACGCAGTACATGGCGGGCAGCTTGTGGCCAGCGGCCTCAGCCTTGGCGCCGGTGTCGAGCCAGTGCTGGAAGTAGTCGCTCATGTTGTAGCCGCAAAACGGCAGCATGGCGAAGGGGTCGCGGCGCACCACACCTTGTGCGCCAGAGGCGGCGGCGGTGGTCTCCGAGCCCATGGTCGCAGCCATGTACACGCCCTCGGTCCAGTTGCGCGCTTCGGTCACCAGGGGCACGGTGGTGGAGCGGCGGCCGCCAAACATGAAGGCGTCGATCGGCACGCCTGCAGCGTCGTCCCATGCGGGGTCGAGGGCGGGGTTGTTGGTTGCAGCCACCGTAAAGCGGGCGTTGGGGTGAGCGGCTTTGGCACCGGTTTCCTTGGCAATCTGGGGTGTCCAGTCCTTGCCTTGCCAGTCGATCAAATGGTCGGGCAATTTGCCGGTGTCCTTTTCCATGCCTTCCCACCACACGTCGCCGTCGTCGGTCAGGGCCACGTTGGTGAAGATCACGTCCTTGTGCAGGCTCAGCATGCAGTTGGGGTTGGTCTTCATGTTGGTGCCGGGGGCCACGCCAAAGTAACCGGCTTCGGGGTTGATGGCGTACATCTTGCCGTCGGTGTGCGGCTTGATCCAGGCGATATCGTCACCGATGGTGGTGACTTTCCAGCCTTCAAAAGCTTTGGGGGGCACCAGCATCGAGAAGTTGGTCTTGCCGCAGGCACTGGGAAAAGCGGCGGCCACGTGGTACTTCTTGCCTTGGGGGTTGGTCACGCCCAGGATCAGCATGTGCTCGGCCAGCCAGCCTTGGCTACCGGCGGGGCCGTTGGCAGCCGCACGGCCCATGTTGGAGGCAATCCGCAGCGCAAAACACTTCTTGCCCAGCAGCGCGTTGCCGCCATAGCCTGAACCGTAAGACCAGATCTCGCGGGTTTCAGGGAAGTGCACGATGTACTTGGTCGTGGGATTGCAAGGCCAGGAGGTGCTGTCTTTTTGGCCAGCAGCCAAAGGTGCGCCCACGGTGTGCATGCAGGGTACAAAGTCGCCGTGTGTGCCCAGCACGTCGTACACGGCCTGGCCCATGCGGGTCATGATCTTCTGGTTGACGACCACGTAGGCGCTGTCGGACAGCTCGATGCCGATGTGGCTGATGTGCGAACCCAGCGGGCCCATCGAAAAAGGCACCACGTACATCGTGCGCCCCGCCATGCAGCCATCGAACAGTGGGTTGAGCGTGGCGCGCATTTGCGCGGGTTCCATCCAGTTGTTGGTGGGGCCGGCATCTTCTTTTTGGGCTGAGCAGATGTAGGTGCGGTCTTCCACGCGGGCCACGTCGGACGGGTCAGAGCAGGCCAGGAAAGAGTTGGCGCGTTTGGCGGGGTTCAGTTTTTTGAAGGTGCCTGCGGCAACCAGTTCGGCGCACAAGCGGTCGTATTCAGCTTGGGAACCGTCGCACCAATAAATATCGGCGGGTTTGCACAGGGCGGCCATTTCGGCGACCCAGGCGATCAGCTTGGCGTTTTTGACGTAAGCAGGCGTGTTCAGGTTCAGGCCCTGCATCGCGGGTGAGTTCATGGGGGAGGCTCCAAGTTTAAAAATCGTTTTTTCAAAATCCCAGAGCAGGGGCTTTGAAAAAACGGTTCGGGGGCTGAGATACTGCAGGCTGGGGTCGTCAAAAAGGCCTGTTCGTAACCGCTTGGTAACCTGCGGGCCTTGATTTTAGGGAGGCTGCCCGTTGCGCGCTTGTCAATTCGGCCCAAAATACCTTTTAATCTATGCAAAAAAAGCATCGTGTTATGCGGACAAAGCTGCTTCGGGTTGATGGGGCGGCCCGCCGATTTTTCATGCTGACGGCCTTGGTCTGGCCCATAGTGACGCCAAGAATGGCGCTGGCGCAAACACCCACGCGCATCAAAATTGCAGCCGCCAGCAACCTGAAGTTTGCGCTTGCTGACCTGAAAAGCCTGTTCCAGCAAGAGACGGGCATTTATGTCGATGTGAATCTAGGCGCCTCTGGCAATTTGGCGCGGCAGATTTTGCAAGGCCTGCCGGTCGAGCAATTCATCTCGGCCGACGAAGACCGCGTGGCCGAATTGTTCAAGGCCGGCCGCACCCTGGATGCCGGGCAGCGGTATGCCACCGGCCGTTTGGCCTTGATCGTGCCTTCAAATTCAGCACTGCCCCTGGCCCAAGGCCTGGCCGCCGTGGTGCGCGGCCTGAAGCCGGGCGATAAATTCGCCATCGCCAACCCCTCGCTGGCCCCTTACGGGGTGGCGGCCGAAGAGGCTTTGCAGCGCTCGGGTGTGGGGCCGCTGGCGGCTTGGCAAAAGGTCCTGGGGGACAACGCCGGCCAGGCCACGCAGTTTGTGGCCACGGGGGCAGCGCAAGCGGGCATCACGGCGCTGGCCTTGGCCATGGTCCCGGAAATGGCCAACAAGCTGCAGGTTTTGGCCTTGCCCGCGCATTTGCATGCCCCTTTGCACCAGCGCATGGTCTTGCTGCAGGGTGCCAGTCCGGCTGCCCGCACTTGGCAGCGCTTCTTGGGCAGCCCCCAGGCGCAGGCGGTGTTTGTTCGCCACGGTTATGCGTTGCCGCAATAATCAAGGCCGTACCCCCCATCACGCACCCCCATCTCAAAGAACCCCTGAACCATGGATTGGTCTGCCCTTCACGTTTCGCTGACCCTGGCTGCCCTGACCACCCTGGTCTTGCTGCCGCTGGGCTTGGCGCTGGCCCGTTGGCTGGCGGTGACCACCTGGATCGGGCGGCCCGTGGTGGAAGCCTTGCTGTTGCTGCCTTTGCTGTTGCCACCCACCGTCATTGGTTTTTACTTTCTGATGGCTTTTGGCCAAGGCAGCCCCTTGGGTGCCTGGCTGGCGGCATCGGGCTGGCGCCTGGTGTTCACCCTCGAAGGCTTGCTGCTGGTGAGCGCGCTGGTCAACCTGCCCTTCATGGTGCAACCCATACAGCGCGCTTTTGCGGCGGTGCCGAACAGCTTGCGCGAGGCAGCCTGGGTGTCCGGCCTGTCGGCCTGGCAAACCTTTTGGCGCATTGAGTTGCCGCTGGCCTGGCCCGGCTTGTTGGCGGGCATGGCGCTGACGGTGGCGCACACCTTGGGCGAATTTGGCGTGGTGCTCATGGTGGGCGGCAACATCGAAGGCGAAACCCGCACCTTGTCGGTGTCGCTTTACGACAAAGTGCAAGGCATGGATTTGCAGTCGGCCCACGTGATGGCGCTGGCGCTGGTGGGCGTGTCCTTGCTGGCGCTGAGTCTGGTGCTGGCTTTTGACCGGGTGGGCCAGCGTGGTCGCGCCCTGCAGGAGCGCTGATGTCGGGCTTGCACGTGCAATTGCGCTCGGCCAGCCCGATTCGGCTGGAAGCCGAGTTCGACTGCGGCGCGGGTGAGCTGGTGGCCTTGGTCGGGCCGTCGGGCAGCGGCAAAACCAGCATGTTGCGTGCGATTGCCGGTTTGTGGACGCCGTCCGATCTGCAGGGCCATATTCGTGTGGCTGGTCAGGCCTGGCTGGATACAAAGGCGGGTCTGCAGCTCAGCCCCCAGCAGCGCCGCGCGGGCCTGGTGTTCCAGCAATACGCCTTGTTTCCGCACATGACGGCGCATGCCAATGTGGCCCTGGCCGCTGGCCCTGGTTGGACCGCGGCCGATGTGCAGGCCTTGCTCAGCCGTCTGGGGCTGGATGCGCTGAGCCAGCGCCGACCGGCACAGCTGTCCGGTGGCCAGCAACAGCGCGTGGCGTTGGCGCGGGCGCTGGTGCGGGTCATGCCGACACCGCAGACGGCTTCAGTGGCTGCTGAGCCAGAACATTTGCCCGGCGTCTTGCTGCTCGATGAGCCTTTTTCTGCCGTCGATGCCCCGACGCGGCAGGCCCTGTACCGTGAATTGGCCGCCTTGCGCCAAAAGGTGTCTGTGCCCATGGTGTTGGTCACGCACGACCTGGCCGAAGCCCGCCGCCTGGCCGACCGGGTGGTGATCGTGGATGCGGGACAAACCCTGCAAACCGGCGAGCCTGCACGCGTTTTTGCCAGCCCCCGCAATGCCCGTGTGGCCGAGCTGGTGGGCATTCAGAACCATTTTGAGGGGCGTTTTTTCAAGGACCAGCCGGGCTGGGGACGCTTGCGCTGGACCGATGGGGCCCAGCCCGAAAAAAGCATCGATTTGACGGTGATCGACAAGAGCAAGATCGACGACGGCAAGCCCGTGACCTGGGTGCTGAATGGCGAACAGGTGGATGTGCTGGGGGATGTCCCGGGTGATGTGCCGGGGGGTGGCGAAGCGGCGAACGCTGTTGCTGGGCAAACCCGCTTGCGTTGCCAATTGCTGGAAGTCTTGTCACTGGGCGAAATCAGCCTGTGCACCCTGTCTCCGCAAGACTTGCCCGGTCAGACCCTCACCCTGAACCTCACTACCCGCCTGCTGGGGCGCCTGCAAGTGGCGGCCGGGGGCTGGGTTCAGTTGCTGATCGCACCTGAGGCATTGCACATCATGCCGGTGCGCGAAGGGGTGATCTGAAGCACGGGCCTGATCCAGCGCCCAGATCCATCGCCCAAAACAAAACCCGCAAAGCCGAAGCTGTTGCGGGTTTTTTGCTGAAAGGTGCTGCCCAAAGGCGGACACCTCAGAGTGCAAAAGCCTCAGGCCATGAACACGGCAATGAAGGCCAGCAAGAAAATCAGCACGGCGCCAGCGGCCGGAATGACCACGGGAATGTGCTTGACCACGTTTTCAACGGGATCGTCAGATGTGTGTGTGTCGTCGTGAGCAGACATGGGGAACCTCAAAACAAGAATGGTCGTATTGTAGCCAAGGGCAGCTGGCACCGGCCTGACGGTGCCAGATCACATCAGGGCGTAGGTGGTACTGGCTCTGAAAACGCTTTTGCCGTCATCGGCCCCGGCCAGGTCGATCTCGCCAAACGCCATGGCTTTGCCCACCCGCAGCACGCGTGCCGTGACGAGTGCGTCCTGACCCGACAGCGGTTTCATGAAGGTGCTGGACAGTTGCACCGTGCTGCAAGGCCTGAACTGGCCGAAGTGCTGGATCAGCGCCAGCACCATGGCCGTGTCGGCAGCGGCCATCATGGCCTGGCCGCACAACATGCCGCCCACGCGAGAGAGCTGACCGCTTTGCGGCAGGCGCAGCGTCACGCTGTCGGCGCCAAGGCGTTCAACCTTCAGATTCAGGGCTTGCACCCAAGGGGCGAACAGGTCGGCCAGGGATTGCTGCAGGGTTTCAGTGGTGATGCTCATGCAAACAGTTTAATCAGATGAAAAGGTCCAAGTTGCAACCCCCTTCACCCGACCCATCTGCAGACCTTGCATCCTCTCTATACTGGAACTGTTCAAGGCTTGCCTTGTCATGCATGCCCCCTCCCATTGACACCCGCAACGCGGTCTGAAACGCCATGACTTCTTCCATCATCGTTCTGGGTGCCGGCATGGTCGGCACCTGCACGGCCTTGCATTTGCAGCAGCGTGGCCTGGATGTGGTGTTGGTGGACCGGCGTGCGCCCGGGCAAGAGACCTCCTTTGGCAATGCGGGCCTGATTCAGCGTGAGGCGGTCGAGCCCTATGCCTTTCCGCATGAGCCGGGTTTCTTGTTGAACGCGGCCTTGGGCCGGGGTGCAGAGGTCAATTGGCATGCGCGTGGCCTGTGGCAAATGGCCGGATCTTTGTGGCGGTATTTCAATCACTCGCGTCCGCAGCCACACGCCCGCGCCACCGAGGCCTACAGCCGCCTGATTGCCCATGCCACGGATGAACACGCTGTGCTGATGACGGCTGCGGGGGCCCATGATTTGGTCAAGCAAGAGGGTTTTCGCCTCGTGTTTCGCACGCCCCGCGCACTTGATGAAGCGTTGCAGCGGGCATCCGCCTTGCACGACCGTTTCGGTGTGCTTTACCACGCAGAAAACAGCACCCAGCTGGCGCAGGCCGAACCCGCCTTGCAGTTGCCCTTGGCAGGTGCTGTTCACTGGCTCGATCCCTGGGCTGTGCATGATCCGGGCGCTTTGGTGCAGCGCTATGCCGATCTTTTTGTGGCCCGTGGCGGACGCTTTTTGACGGGTGACGCCACCAGTTTGCAGTCGCAAGGCGCGGGCTGGTCGGTGCAAACCAGCGAAGGCCGCGTGGAGGCCGAGCAGGCGGTACTCGCGCTGGGCCCTTGGGCCGATGCCTTGATTCGCACACTGGGCTACCGTTTTCCGTTGTTCGTCAAACGCGGCTACCACCAGCACTACCGCTCGGCTGCGCAGTTGCGCCAGCCGCTGCTCGATGCCGAACGCGGCTATGTGTTGGCCCCCATGCAGCGCGGCTTGCGGCTGACCACGGGTGCCGAATTTGCGCCGATCGATGCACCGCCCACGCCCGTGCAACTGGTCAAGGCCGAGGCACTGGCACGCGAGCTGCTTGACTTGGGTGAGCCACTGCCCGAGCCGCCCTGGCTGGGCGCACGCCCCTGCACCGCCGACATGCTGCCCGTGATGGGGCCGGCACCGCACCACAAAGGCCTGTGGTTCAACTTCGGCCACGCCCACCAGGGCTTCACGCTGGGACCGGTGGCGGGCCGATTGCTCGCCGAGATGGTGCATGGCGAGCCCTCTCGGGTAGACGCCAGGCCCTACTTGCCCCAGCGTTTTATGTGAGATTTTCAGCAAATTTCAGGCACGGCGTATCGCGATGCCGCGCAGTTGCTGCCCATCGGCCTGCTCCTTGGGGCGAGGGTATTGCACCGGGTTTATCCGGTGCAATAGCCAGGTTTCACGGGTTTGCGCGGCCCGCACGTTGCGCAGCTTCACGTGACCAAACCCTCGCATCGACAAGGGCAGCGCCAGCAGGTCTAGCAATACCGGCATTTGTCCGGGTTGGATTTGAGGCAATACATCTGACAACACCCAGCGCACTCGGGCCTCATATTGGTCAACCATCCTGCGCTCCAGACGCCGCTCTTCGGTTCGGCCAAACGGGTCGAACCCCGTGCCGCGTAAAAACTTGCCTTTGGCGAGCAGACGCAATGCGGGGCGCATCCAGGCTCCCAGCATGACCTTGCGAGGTGCTTTGCCCGCTGGGGCTTTGAACAACGAAGGCGGGGACATGTGAAAAGCCAGTCGGTAGTCGCCCTCAAACTGGGCATCGAGCTGGCGCTGAAAAGCCGTGTCGCTGAACAGTCTGGCGACTTCGTACTCGTCCTTGTAGCTCATCAACTTGTGCAAACTGCGGGCCACGGTCAGTGCCAGTGCATCGTCGGGAAAATCGGCAGCTTGAGCGACATCATTGACTTGGCTCAACAGGTTTTCATACCGCTGTGCCCAGGCCGCGTTTTGGTAGACCGTCAACTGTCGAATGGCGTGTGCGATGAACCCGGTCAGGCTTTCGGGCTCGGGCTCGGTCAGGGCTTGTTCTTTAAGCGCCGCAGGGTCCCCAGCAGCCAGACGACCCACCGTGAAGGCCAAAAGGTTGGACTCTACGGCCACGTTGTTCAGGCGAATCGCCTGCTCCAAAGCCGCAAGGCTCACAGGCACCAGGCCGAGCTGCCAGGCATAGCCCATGGCCAGGATGTTCGAGGCCAGTGTGTCGCCCAGCACCTGGTCGGCCAGCAACTGAGCGTTGAAGGTTTCCACTTGCTCTGAGCCGGCGGAAAAGCGCATTTTCTCAACCAGCAAGTCGGTCTGCAGTTGCATATCGGGGTGGCGCACTGCGTCTGCCACCGGGGTTTCATGCACATTCACCAGCACGCGAGTGCGGCCATGGCGCAAGGTTTGGAGCGCTTCCGGCGAGGCGGCCACCACCGCGTCGCAGGCCAGCACTGCATCGGCCTGCTGGGTGTCAATGCGCACTTGGTTGAGCTGCTGCCGGGTAGCTGCGATGCGCACAAAACTCAGCACCGATCCCCCCTTTTGGGCAAATCCCATGAAGTCGAGCACGCTGGCATGCTGACCTTCCAGGTGGGCGGCCATGGCAATCACCGCGCCCACCGTGACCACCCCGGTGCCGCCCACGCCGGTGATCAGCAAATCCCACGGACTGTCGGTGCTGCGCGGGTGCGCATCGGGCAATCGTGCGGCATGTGCCATGAGGTGCGCACGTGCTTCGGGCGATGCGCCTGTTTTGCGGCGCAGGCGCCCCCCGGTGACGCTGACAAAGCTGGGGCAAAAACCGTTCGAGCACGAATAGTCTTTGTTGCAATGGGTCTGGTCGATCTTGCGCTTGCGGCCCCACCGAGTTTCGTGCGGCAACACGGCCACGCAATTGCTTTGCACACCGCAGTCGCCACAGCCTTCGCACACGCTTTCATGAATCATCAGCCGACGCGTTGGTTCAGCCAGCTCACCTTTTTTTCGGCGGCGGCGTTTTTCGGCGGCGCAGGTCTGCTCGTAAATCAGCACCGACACGCCCGTCACCTCGCGCAATCGGCGTTGCACTGCGTCCAGATCCTCACGGGGGTGAAACGTGGCAATGGATGGAAACTGCTTTTTGATGGGGTTGAATTTTTTTATGTCCTCGCTCACGATGGCCAACGCCAAAACGCCTTCGCTTTCGACTTGGCGAGCTATCGTATCCACGCTGATGACGCCATCTACCGGTTGCCCGCCCGTCATGGCCACCGCATCGTTGAACAAAATCTTGTAGGTGATGCTGGCCTTGGCTGCCACAGCCTGTCGAATGGCGAGGTAACCTGAGTGGTAATAGGTACCATCGCCCAGGTTCTGAAATACATGCGGTGTGCGAGTGAAGCGCGAGTGAGAGACCCAGTCCACCCCTTCGCCGCCCATCTGGATCAGGCCGGCCGTTTCGCGCTCCATCCAGTTGGCCATGAAGTGGCAGCCAATGCCCGCGCGTGCGGTGGAGCCTTCGGGCACCTTGGTGGAGGTGTTGTGCGGACAACCTGCGCAGAAATATGGCAAACGCTTGACCGCATCGCTCGCATTGCTCTGCATCATGGCGGGCACAAAGTCGCGCACCTTGAGGTGAGGGATGTTCAGTGCCTGGCCAGCGTGGTGCTGCAGCCATTGCGCCACCTGCACGATCAGGCGCGAAGGTCGCAACTCGCCCAACCCTGACAGCAGGGCCTGACCGTGGGCATCGCGCTTGCCAATGATGGTCGGACGTACCTTGGCGTTGTAAAACAGGTCTCGCAGTTGCTGCTCCACGATGGGCGCTTTTTCCTCAATCACCAGAATGTCGCTCAAGCCCTGTGCAAAGGTCTGTATGCGCGACGCGTCGATGGGAAAGGTCAGACCCAGCTTGATCACGCGCACGCCCGCCGCAGCCAGCGCGTCCTCGCTCAAGTTCAGTCGGCGAAACACCTCCATCAAGTCGTGGTGGGCTTTTCCCGCAGTGACGATGCCAATGTGAGCCTGCGGGCTGTCGATCACGGTGCGGTCAATGCTGTTGACCTTGGCAAACGCGGCCACAGCGGCCAGCTTGTCATGCAGGCGCGACTCGATGCGCAACGAGGGCAGATCGGGCCAGCGGTAGTGAAGACCGTCAGCGGGGGCGACATGTCCGGTCAGGGCCTGCACTTCCTGTGGACTTTTCCAGCTTGCGGTTTGTGCGTTGATTGCGCTCAGGTCCACCGTGGTGCTGCTTTCCACCACTTCCGACAAGGCGGTCATGCCGACCCAGGCGCCCGAGTATCGCGACAGCGCAAAGCCATACAGGCCAAAGCTGACCAGCTCAGACACATCGGCAGGTGAAACCACCGGCATGTGCCAGGACTGGAACACCTGATCGCTCTGGTGCGGCATGGAAGAAGATACGCAGCCGTGGTCATCACCCGCCACCACCAGCACCCCGCCATGGGGTGACGAGCCGTATGCGTTGCCGTGCTTGAGCGCATCGCCCGCCCGGTCCACGCCCGGCCCCTTGCCGTACCACAGGCCAAACACGCCATCGACCGTGCGTTCGGGGTCCGACTCCACCCGCTGCGTGCCCAGGACCTGTGTGGCCCCAAGCTCTTCGTTGATGGCGGGGACAAACTCGATGCCCGCGTTCTTGAATCTATCGCCCTGCTTCCAGATCACCTGGTCCACCATGCCCAGCGGTGAGCCCCGGTAGCCGCTGATGAAGCCCCGGGTGTTCCACTGCTGGCGCTCGTCGTGCTGGCGTTGCATCAGCATCAACCGCACCAGGGCCTGTGTGCCCGACAGAAAGACCGCCCCTTGTGATGCCCAGATGTTGTCTTTGAGCTGGTAGTCGCGCAGGGCGGGCGTGCTGGTGCTGGCAGGGGATGTGTGGGGCATGAAAGTCTCCTAAGTTCAGGAGTAAGAATAGGCGGTCAATTGGGGAATTAATCCCTTATTTGTCCCCATTTATCCTTAATTTAAAGAATGAATTTCTGCATTAGCATAAAATCGAAGAATGAATGACGCATACAGTCTTAAAATTCTCGAAGCCTTGCAAGATGACTCGCGCATGACCGTGCAGCAAATCTCCGAGCGCGTGGGTTTGTCCACCACGCCTTGCTGGAAACGCATCAAGGAGATGGAAGCGAAGGGGGTCATCACGGGCTACACCGTGCAGGTGGATCGTAAAAAGGTTGGCCTGAATTTGATGGTCATGGCCGAGATCAACCTGACCCAGCACACCGAAAAAACCGTGGCCGAATTTGAAGCCGCCGTGGAGGCCACTGCCCACATCGTGCGCTGTTACTCCACCACCGGACAGTCGGACTATGTGCTGATGATCATGGCCACCGACATTGAACAGTACGAGCAATTTCTCATGCGCACCCTGTTCAAGTTGCCTGCGGTGGCGCATGTGCGTTCCAGCATCGTGCTGCGCGAAGTCAAGAAGGGTGCTGGCTTGCCGTTGTGATCACAGGACTCGGTAAAAACTCAAGAAAACCCCATCGGGCGCGCGCCGCCCTGTGCCGATGAACTGGCTCTCGCTCAGCCAGGCCCATTGCGGCGCGGTGGCTTCCAGCTTGGGTTGGCAGCGAAAGTAGATCTCGTCGGGCTTGACCGGCTCGCCGTTCATGATGCGCCGGGAGTTCTCCAGCGAGGCCACTCGCAAGGCGGTGTTTTGCACAAACACCCGGCTGCCGTCATCGAGCTCGATCACATAACGCGCGTCCAGATGCGCCTGCGTGCCGCCGCCCAGAATCAGCTGAAAGTCGGCGCCACCGGCCAGCACTTTGCCATTCACCCGGGAGCCGGTCACGGTGCCGCCCGTGATCGGGATCATGCGGCGCAGACCGGCCGGCGTGTGGCCGACTTCAACGGGCGGGGCGATGGTCACGGCCAGGTCGCACAGGTGTTCGAGTTGGGGTGGGGGCAAGGTCATGGGGGATCCCTTTAAACTGGGTCTGAATTATCAGGTGACTTTACAAATGCTTTCGACCCAAGACAAAACCCGCATCGACGACACCCGCATTGCTTCGGTGCGCCCCCTCATGACACCCGCTTTGCTCGAAGAGCAGCTGCCCGCATTGCCTGCGCATCTGGCGTTGGTCGAGCGTTCGCGGCAAGACATCTCGAACGTCTTGCAGGGCAAAGACGACCGCCTGCTGGTCGTGGTCGGGCCCTGCTCGATCCATGACCACGACCAGGCCATCGCCTACGCCAAGCTGCTCAAGGCCGAGGCCGATCGGCACGCCCGGGACCTGCAGATCGTGATGCGCGTGTATTTTGAAAAACCCCGCACCACCGTGGGCTGGAAGGGCTACATCAACGACCCGCACCTGGACGGCAGCTTTGCCATGAACCAGGGGTTGGAGATGGCGCGAAAACTCTTGCTCGACATCATCGACCTGGGTGTGCCCGTGGCCACTGAATTTCTGGACTTGCTCAGCCCCCAGTACATCAGCGACTTGGTCACCTGGGGTGCTATCGGTGCGCGCACCACCGAAAGCCAGAGTCACCGCCAACTGGCCAGCGGCCTGTCTTGCCCGGTGGGTTTCAAGAACGGCACCGACGGTGGCGTCAAGGTGGCGGCCGATGCGGTGGTGGCCGCCAAGGCCCCGCACGCCTTCATGGGCATGACCAAGATGGGCCAGGCCGCGATCTTCGAGACGCGCGGTAACCAGGATGTGCACATCATCTTGCGCGGCGGCAAAGCGCCCAACTACTCAGCCGCCGATGTGGACGCTGCGTGCAAAGCGCTCGAAGCTTCAGGCATCGCGCCGCAAGTCATGGTGGACGTGTCGCACGCCAACAGCAGCAAGCAGCACAGCAAACAGATCGAGGTGGCGCACGATGTGGCCGCGCAGGTGGCCGCCGGCGATCGCCGCATCATGGGCCTGATGATTGAAAGCCATCTGCAAGAAGGTCGACAAGATCAAAAGCCCGGTCAGCCTTTGCAACACGGCGTGTCCATCACCGATGCCTGCATCAGCTTTGCGCAGACAGTGCCCGTGCTGGAGGCGCTGGCCAAGGCGGTGCAAAAGCGACGGGGGCGGCAGTCTGCTTTGTAATTTATACCGTCACAATACGGTTACTTTTTATTTAAACAGCCTACTTGGTCACGCGCTTGCCTATGTCATCCTCGAAGTTCACTTACGACTTGTCTTCTGGCGCACCTGGACACAGCGTCAAGGAAGAGCAAATTGAATACGGCTTCATCGGCAAACTGCAAAGCCTCAAATACGCGTACCGCGACGACATTCGCGACCGCGCAGCCCTTGAGCAAAACTTCCGCGAGAAATTCCAAGAACTCAATCGCGTCAACCTCAGCGATGCCGAGTTCAAACGCTTGTTAGAAGACATCGTCACTCCCGACGTGTTCACCGCCGCCCGCACCCTGCGCGAGCGCAATGCCTTTACCCGCGACGACGGCACGCCGCTCAACTACACCTTGGTCAACATCAAGGACTGGTGCAAAAACACCTTCGAGGTGGTCAACCAGCTGCGCATCAACACCGATTACAGCCACCACCGCTATGACGTGCTCATCCTCATCAACGGGGTGCCTTGCGTTCAGGTGGAGCTGAAGACGCTGACCGTCAATCCGCGCCGCGCCATGGAGCAGATCGTTGAGTACAAGAACGATCCAGGCAACGGCTACAGCAAAACCCTGTTGTGCTTCTTGCAGTTGTTCATCGTCAGCAACCGCACCAACACCTATTACTTCGCCAACAACAACACGCGTCACTTTGCGTTCAATGCAGACGAGCGCTTTTTGCCTATCTATCAGTTCGCCGACGAAGCCAACAACAAAGTCAACCACCTCGATGACTTTGCCCAGAAGTTCTTGCCCAAATGCACGCTGGGCGAAACCATCAGCCGCTACATGGTGTTGGTGGCGTCTGAGCAAAAGCTGCTGATGATGCGGCCCTATCAGGTGTACGCCGTCAAGGCCATCGTGGACTGCATTCACGACAACTCTGGCAACGGCTACATCTGGCACACCACGGGCAGCGGCAAAACGCTTACTTCGTTCAAAGCGTCCACACTGCTCAAAGACAACCCCGACATTGAGAAATGCCTCTTTGTGGTGGACCGCAAAGACTTGGACCGTCAAACCCGCGAAGAGTTCAACCGCTTCCAAGAAAACTGCGTCGAAGAAAACACCAACACCGCCAGTTTGGTGCGCCGCCTGCTGTCAGACGACTATGCCGATAAGGTCATCGTCACCACCATCCAAAAGCTGGGCTTGGCACTTGATGAAAACAGCAAGCGCAACAAGCAACGCACCAACAGCGGCCAAGCCACCTACAAAGAACAGCTCGCGCCACTGCAAGACAAGCGCATCGTCTTCATCTTTGACGAGTGCCACCGCTCGCAGTTTGGCGAGAACCACAAAGCCATCAAAGCGTTCTTCCCCAAGGCTCAGTTGTTTGGCTTTACCGGCACGCCCATTTTTGAAGACAACGCCAGCCGCACCCAGATTGAAGACGAGCAAGCCAGCCTGCGCACGACTGAAGACCTCTTTCAAAAGCAGCTACACGCCTACACCATCACCCACGCCATTGAAGACGCCAACGTGCTGCGCTTTCGTGTGGACTACTTCAAGCCTGAAGGCAAAAACGTGCCCAAGCCCGGCGAGGCGCTGGCTAAGAAAGCCGTGATTGATGCCATCTTGGCCAAGCACGATACCGCCACCGCAGGCCGTCGCTTTAACGCTGTGTTGGCCACCGCCAGCATCAACGACGCCATTGAGTACCACGCACTGTTTAAAGAAGCACAAGCGGCCAAGCACGCCGCTGATGCCGGCTTTGTGCCGATCAACATCGCTTGCGTGTTTTCACCGCCTGCCGAAGGCAATGCGGACGTGCAGCAAATTCAAGAAGACTTGCCGCAAGAAAAGCAAGACAACCAAGTTGACCCCGACAGCAAAAAAGCCGCGCTCAAAGCTATTCTTGCCGACTACAACACCCGCTTTGGCACCAACCATAGCTTGAGCGAGTTCGATCTGTACTACCAAGACGTTCAAAAGCGCATCAAAGACCAGCAGTGGCCCAATGCCGACTACCCAGCCGCCAAGAAGATTGACATCACCATCGTGGTGGACATGCTGTTGACCGGCTTTGACAGCAAATACCTCAACACCCTGTATGTGGACAAAAACCTCAAGCACCACGGCTTGATTCAGGCTTTCTCTCGCACGAACCGCGTGCTGAATGGCACCAAGCCCTACGGCAACATCCTCGACTTCCGCTACCAAAAAGACGCGGTGGATACGGCCATTGGCATGTTCTCGGGCGAAAAAAGCGAAGAAAAGGCCCGCGAAATCTGGCTGGTGGACAAAGCCCCTGTGGTCATTGAAAAGTTGCAAACTGCGGTGCAAGAGCTGGCCGACTTCATGCAAACCCAAGGCCTGGCTTGTGCGCCTGAGGCTGTGCCCAACCTCAAGGGTGACGATGCCCGCGCCGCCTTTGTTAAGAAATTCAAAGAAGTCCAGCGCCTCAAAACCCAGCTGGACCAATACACCGACCTCACCCCAGACAACGCTGCCGCCATCGAGAAAATTTTGCCCAGCGAAGTGCAACAAGGCTTTCGAGGTGCTTACCTGGAAACCGCGCAGGTCCTCAAGCAGCAGCAAGACAAATCAGGCCAGGGTGATGACAGCAGCACCACTGACGAGGTAGACCAGCTCGACTTTGAGTTTGTACTGTTTGCCAGCGCTGTCATCGACTACGACTACATCGTGGGCCTCATGTCGCGCTTTAGTAGCCAAGCGCCGGGCAAACAGAAGATGAGCAAAGAAGAACTCATTGGCCTGATTTGCGCCGATGCCAAGTTCATGAACGAACGCGAAGACATCGCCGCCTACATCAACACCCTCAAAGCAGGCCAAGGCCTGTCAGAAGCCGCCATCCGCGAAGGCTATGCCCGCTTCAAAAAAGAAAAAGACAGCGCCGAACTGGCGGCCATTGCCGCCACGCACCAACTGGTCCCTGCAACGCTGCAAGCCTTTGTAGACAACACCTTGCAGCGTTTGATACTGGACAGTGATGCTCTGACCAGCCTAATGACCCCTCTGGATTTGGGCTGGAAAGCCCGCGCCCAAGCCGAGACAGCACTGATGGCCGAGCTGATACCGCTGCTGACCAAAAGAGTTCAAGGGCGCGAGATTTCTGGATTGAGCGCGTATGAGCAATAAAGGCAATCCTATGTTTATGCCCAAACGACGTTTTCCAGAGTTCAAAGAAGCTGGTGAGTGGCACTCTGTGCCTCTGAATCGTTTGGCCGTACGTACCAAGCAAAAAAATCGCGACGAAAAGATTGTCCGCGTGCTAACGAACTCAGCCGAATTTGGCGTGATGGACCAGCGCGATTTTTTTGACAAAGACATTGCTACACAAGGAAACCTCGAAAGCTATTACGTCGTTGAGCTGGGCAGTTATGTTTACAACCCACGAATCTCTGCAATGGCACCAGTAGGCCCCATTTCGAAAAACAAAATCGGTACAGGCGTCATGTCCCCGCTGTACACCGTCTTTAAGTTTAAAGACGAAAGCAACGATTTTTACGAACATTACTTCAAAACAACAGGCTGGCATGGCTACATGCGGCACGCATCCAGCACAGGGGCACGGCATGATCGGATGGCCATATCAAGCGAAGACTTCATGGCTATGCCACTGCCTGTTTCGACGCCCAAAGAACAACAAAAAATCGCCGACTGCCTGAGCTCCTTGGACGAACTGATTACCGCGCAAGGGCGCAAAGTGGAAGCGCTCAAGACCCATAAAAAAGGGCTGATGCAGCAACTCTTCCCCCGCGAAGGCGAAACCCAACCGCGTTTGCGGTTTCCTGAGTTTCGTGGGGCTACTTTGCAAAGCGTGTTTCTTGGAGGCGTGACTGAAGAGGGGCGGAGCCGCAACGGCAACAAACATTCCTCTGCTTTGGTGATGGGGGTAAATAAGTCCGACGGCATCGTTCCAATGGAAGCACGCCTTATCGCGACGGACATTGCGCGCTACAAACTCGTTGAGAGAGATTGGTTCGCCTATAACCCGATGCGTCTTAACATCGGCTCTATAGCAAGGTGGAAGGGTGAACGCGAAATCCTCGTAAGCCCCGACTATGTCGTCTTCAAGTGCATTACGAATGGTGAACCGAGCATCGTCCCAGACTATCTAGATCACTTCCGACACACCGAAACTTGGAATTCATTCGTAAAGGAAAGCGGCGATGGCAGCGTGCGCGTTCGAATCTATTACAAAGATATCGCCCATATAGGCCTTGCACTGCCATCCCCCAGTGAACAGCAAAAAATCGCCAACTGTCTCACCTCGCTACACACCCTAATCACCACCGCCACACTAGAACTCGAGACCCTCAAGACCCACAAAAAGGGTTTAATGCAGCAGCTTTTTCCTTCACTAGAGGTGGGTAAAGCATGAGCGGCAATCAGAAAATCCAACGCTTCGAGAGCTTGGAAAAGCTAGTTGAACGTTTGCGTGATGACTTGAATGGGGGCAACCAAAACTTTGTTTTGCTATACGCCTATAACGGTACGGGTAAGACGCGGTTGTCGATGAAATTCAAAGCTGCAGGCAAAGAAAAGCGACCCGCTTTGCTTGAGGTGAATGGAGGCTTTTTATCGGTTAATGGTGGAGACTACTTGGAAGTTGACCAGATTGTTGGAGACACACTTTATTTCAACGCCTTCACCGAAGACCTTTTTTCGTGGGATAACGATTTAGAGAAAGACAGCGAGCGTCGGCTTCATATCAACGCTGAGTCAAAGTTTTTTAAAGGTCTCAAAGACTTGGCGCTGGATGAGCGCATCGGGTTTTACCTCGCGCGTTATGCAGACTTTTTGTTTGATATTGACTACGACCAATGGACTGTGAGTTTTCGCAAAGGCGATGCACGGCACATCAAGGTGTCGCGTGGTGAAGAAAATATTTTCATATGGTGTATGTTCATGGCCATCTGCGAGCGAGTGATTGACGGAGCAGAGTCTTATGAATGGGTCAAGTACATCTACATTGATGACCCGATTACCTCGCTGGACGACAACAACGCCATTGCGGTTGCCAGTGACCTGGCCAAGCTGCTGCATAAAGCCAAAAACAGAACCAAGCGTGAACTGCTAAAGACGAATGGACCTAAGGAAGATGCGGCAACGGAGATACAAGTTGCTGCGCCCATCAAGGCAGTTGTTTCGTCACACCATGCCCTATTCTTCAATGTGGTCTGCAATGAACTGAAGACCGATAAGCACAAAAAGTATTTTTTACATCGCCCCGATCGAGGCACAGCCTACACCTTGCGAGCCACAGACGAGACGCCGTTTTTTCACCATGTGGCCATGTTGGCGGAGCTTCAAAAGGCCGCAGACAGCGATAAGTTGTTCACCTTTCACTTCAACATCTTGCGCAGTATTTTGGAGAAGACCGCCACATTCTTTGGGCGGGATGATTTTTCAGCCTGTATTCATGGGCTTAATCACTCCGAGCTTTTCGCTCGTGCGCTCAATTTGCTGAGCCACGGCAAATACGACATTTACCAACCCATGGAAATGGTGGATGACAACAAGAAGCTATTCCGCCAGATCTTTGATGCTTTTTTAGGCCGCTACGAGTTTTCATTGCCAGAGATTTTTGGAAAACCTGTAAAAAATGGAGTAACCGCATGAATGGCTTAGTTTCTCGCCGCAAAGTCCACAGTATTTCAGTTGTCAAGCATTGCTTGACAACTGAAAAGGAGCAATCATGAGCGAACTGAGTATCTTCCACGCTGATATCAAAGCCATTCTTGAGCAGGCGCGAGGTAAGGCTCGGTCGGCGGTGAACTCCGCCATGGTGGAGGCGTATTGGCTGATCGGCCAGCGTATCGTGAAAGAGGAACAATACGGCAGCAGCCGTGCTGTGTATGGTGAGCGGCTGCTGGCTAACCTATCACGTGAACTTTCGGCCAGCTTGGGCAAAGGTTTTTCGTACGCTAATTTACGTAATTTTCGACAGTTTTATTTGACTTACCCTGACTGGGAGATTTGCTACACAGCGTGTAGCAAATTGAGCTGGAGTCACAACCGCCTGATCATGCGAGAAGAAAATGCCAAGGCCAGAGCCTATTACTTGGCTGAGACCGTGGACCAGCAGTGGACTGTGCGGCAGCTAGAACGCAAAATTCAAAGCCATAGCTATCAGCGTCTTCTGTCCTCGCAGAGCGATGTATCGCTAGTCAGCACAACGAAAGCAGAGTCACTGGGTGATTTCATCAAAGACCCCTATGTGCTGGAGTTCTTGCAATTGCCAGAATCGTCTCACCTCAGAGAGAGCGAGTTGGAGCAAGCCATCATTGACGAGCTGCAAAAGTTTTTGCTGGAGCTGGGCAAGGGTTTCTCGTTCGTAGCGCGGCAGATGCGCATCAGCACCGAGACTAGCCACTTTTTCATGGATTTGGTGTTCTACAACTACCTGCTCAAGTGCTTTGTGATCATCGACTTGAAGACAGGCAAGCTCACCCACCAGGACGTTGGCCAGATGGACATGTACGTCCGCATGTTCGATGACCTCAAGCGCGGTGAGGATGACAACCCAACCATCGGCATCATTCTTTGCGATAGCAAGGATGAAACTGTCGTCAAGTACTCGGTGATAAATGACAGTCAACAGCTCTTTGCATCCAAGTACCAGAGAGTGCTACCCACTGAAGCCGAACTGATTGCCGAGATTGAGCGGGAAAAGCGCTTGATTGGCGCACACCAAGAACACCAAAGCGCCTCCAGCGCATCAGACCCAAAAGCACAATGACCGAACAAAACCAAAAACAACTGGGCAAGACGCTGTGGGCCATTGCCGACCAGCTGCGTGGCTCGATGGACGCAGACGACTTTCGCGATTACATGCTGTCGTTTCTGTTCTTGCGCTACCTGTCTGACAACTACGAGGCTGCCGCACAAAAAGAGCTGGGCAGTGATTACCCAGACATCGCGGACGATGTTTTGCAGAAAATCAATGCAAGCACACCACTTCAGGTCTGGTACGAGGAGAACTCAAAAGACATTCTTACTTTTGAGAGGCAGATGCGGCGAAAGGTGCATTACGTCATTGAACCGCAGCATCTGTGGAGCAATATCGCCAACATGGCCCGCATGCAAGACGGCGAGTTGCTGAACACGCTGCAAGCTGGGTTCAAGTACATCGAAAACGAATCGTTCGAGAGCACCTTTGCGGGCCTGTTCTCTGAGATTGATTTGGGCTCATCCAAATTGGGCAAGGGCTACAGCGAACGCAACGCCGTGCTCTGCACCGTGATTCAAAAAATTGCCGAAGGCTTGGCCGACTTCTCGACCGACATCGATGCATTGGGCGATGCCTACGAATATTTGATTGGCCAATTCGCCGCAGGCTCGGGCAAGAAGGCGGGTGAGTTCTACACGCCGCAGCAAATTTCAGACATCCTCTCAACAATAGTCACGCTGGACAGCCAAGAGCCCAAGACAGGGCATAAGCAAAGGCTAGAGAGCGTGATGGACTTTGCCTGTGGCTCGGGGTCACTGCTGCTGAACGTGCGCAAGCGCATGGGGCCGCACGGTATTGGCAAGATTTACGGCCAAGAAAAAAACATCACCACCTACAACTTGGCACGCATGAACATGCTGTTGCACGGGGTGAAAGACACCGAGTTTGAAATCTTCCACGGCGACACGCTCACCAACGAGTGGGACAAACTGCGCGAGCTAAACCCCGCCAAAAAGCCATCGTTTGACGCCATCGTGGCCAACCCACCGTTTAGCCTGCGCTGGGACGCCAGCGAAGCTATGGCCGACGACGTGCGCTTTAAAAACCACGGCCTGGCGCCCAAGTCCGCGGCGGACTTTGCCTTTTTGCTGCACGGTTTTCACTTCCTCAAAGAAGAAGGCGTGATGGCCATCATCCTGCCGCACGGTGTGTTATTCCGTGGCGGGGCAGAAGAGCGCATTCGCACCAAGCTGCTCAAAGACGGCCACATCGACACCGTCATTGGCTTGCCGTCGAACCTGTTTTATTCCACCGGCATTCCGGTGTGCATTTTGGTGCTCAAAAAGTGCAAGAAGCCAGACGATGTGTTGTTCATCAACGCGGCAGATCACTTTGACAAAGGCAAGCGCCAGAACCAGCTGAGCGAAGCGCACATTGCCAAGATCATCAAGACCTACCAGTTCCGTGAGGAAGAGGCGCGTTATTCACGCCGTGTGGAGATGGCTGAGATTGAAAAGAACGATTTCAACCTCAACATCTCGCGCTACATCAGCACGGCGGTTGCAGACGCTGAGATTGACTTGTCGGTAACGCACCAGCAGCTTGTCAGCATTGAAGAGGACATCAAGGCCTCCAAGGACAAGCACAACGCCTTTTTGAAAGAGCTGGGTTTGGAGTTGTTGCCTTGAACAGGGCTGTCTGTGTCTGTCCGTGAAAGTTGTAACAACGGCTTGACCGTGGTCGGTGGCCAGGCTTAAAGTGGCATGGCTGACGTCGGGCAACCGATCGAAGCATTCTCTGGGGTGCATACATGCACCCCGCCCATCTGAACGACACATCTTCTTTTGGGCAAGCCTTGGGGTGATCCTCCCGTGACACCCCATCAGCCCGACCAGTTCGCTGGTCGGGCTTGTCATTTGGGGGTCCGGGTTTTTGCAAACAGCCGATGCAAAGCCACGCAGGCCTGGCCGCTTCAGGGCTCGTGTTGCGCCAGGTACATGCTGCTGGCGTCGGCCGGACTGAACATGGGCGAGGTTCGGCTGCTTTCCAGGTCGATGCCCATGCGCAATGCCTGCGACAAGCCACTGAGCTCATCGGACAGGGTGGCCAGCAAATCGTCGATGGACAACAAGCCCATCAGCCGGCCGTTGGGCGCGGTGATGAATACCCGACGCACGCCATATTGGTTCATGGCCTTGGCCGCTTCGTGCACTGTGGCCGTGCCGGGCACCCGAATCAGATGAACGGTGCTGAACGCGCCGATGTTCTGTTCTTGCGGCGAGCGGTCTTGCGCCAGCAAATGGATGACCAGATCGCGGTCGGTCACCACCCCCACCACGCGCGTCGGGTCTTCAGGGTCGGTCAAGGCCAGTGCGCCCACATGGTGGGTGCGCATCATCTCTGCGGCCTTGCGCACAGAAGCCTCGGCGCTCACGGTGAGGATGTCGCGCTGGCAAAGTTGGGACAGGTTCATGAAAAACGCTCCTGAAAACGAAACCAGCCCACCTTAGTCGGGTGGGCTGCGTGTTTCAGTGCGTTGTTTCACCCGGCACACCGAGCAGGATCAGCCTGACAGCCCCACAAACACGTTTTGCACGTCGTCGTTGTTGTCGACGGCACCCAGAAAGCTCTCGACTTCTTCCAGGTGCTCCGGGCTCAGGCTGGCCGGGTCCACCGGATTTTTGGGTTTGTAGCCCAGCTTGGCCGACACCACCGTGAAGCCGTGCGCGGGCAAGGCCCGGCTGACCAGGTCCAGGTCGGTCGCCTCGGTGATGAACACCGTCACGCCGTCTTCATCGGCGGGTTCAAAGTCTTGTGCACCGGCTTCGATGGCGGCCAACTCCGGATCGGCGCCCGCCACAGCAGGTTCGGCCTCGATCATGCCCACATGGTCAAAGTCCCAGGACACCGAGCCCGATGTGCCTTGCTGGCCCTTGCGGAACAAAACACGCATCTCGGATGCACTGCGGTTCACGTTGTCGGTCAGCACCTCGATCATCACGGGCACCTGGTGTGGCGCAAAGCCTTCGTAAATGACCCGTTCAAAGCTGACGGCATCGCCCAAAAGGCCGGCGCCCTTCTTGATGGCGCGCTCCAGTGTCTCTTTGGGCATGGACACCTTGCGGGCCTGCTCGACCACCAGACGCAAACGCGAGTTGGCGGCCGGGTCGGCGCCATTGCGTGCTGCGATCATGATGTCTTTGGCCAGTCGGCCAAACAGCTTGCCTCTGGCGTCTGCTGCTTGTGCCTTGCCTTTTGCTTTCCATTGGGCGCCCATGGGGTCTTCCTTGGTGAGGGTCTGGCGCCATGCGCGCAGACTCGGTGAAAGGGGCGCTCAACACAGAGCTGGGCGCGGTTCAGAACGGGTGCCAGTTTAATCTCCCCGGCCTTTCGGCTGAGGACAACAAGCCCTGTGAGGAGGCCGCCCTTGTTCCCAGTCAGCTAAACGGGGGTTTATTTGAGATAAAGTGACGGGCTAAACCGTCCTACAAGGGCGATTTTTGAATCGGTTCGACACACCGCCGAACGTCGGGTTCTTTTCACACCACAGACAACGAGAGTAACCATGGCCGCAGAAAAATCCAAGATCATCTACACACTGACCGATGAAGCCCCTTTGTTGGCCACGGCTGCGTTTTTGCCCATCGTTCGCACGTTCACGGCCCCTGCGGGCATCGAAGTGGCCGAAAGCGACATTTCGCTGGCCGGGCGAGTTTTGGGCGAGTTTTCAGACATGTTGCCGCCTGAGCAGCGTGCGCCCAACAACCTGGTTGAGCTGGGCAAGCTGACACTCAACCCGTCTGCGAACATCATCAAGCTGCCCAACATCAGTGCTTCCGTGGGCCAGTTGGTAGCAGCCATCAAAGAGTTGCAGGCCAAAGGCTTCTCCCTGCCTGATTACCCCGAGAACGCCAAGACCGATGAAGAAAAGGCCTTGAAAGCCCGCTATGCCAAATGCACCGGCTCCGCCGTGAACCCCGTGCTGCGTGAAGGCAACTCGGACCGCCGCGCCCCTCGCGCCGTGAAGGAATTCGCGCGCAAGAACCCCCACAGCATGGCCGAGTGGAGCCAGGCCTCGCGTTCGCACGTCTCGCACATGCACGCGGGCGATTTTTACCACGGCGAAAAGTCCATGACCCTGGACCGTCCACGCGAAGTGAGGATGGAGCTGATCACCCAGAGCGGCAAAACCATCGTCCTCAAACCCAAGGTGTCCTTGCTGGACCGTGAAGTCATCGACAGCATGTTCATGAGCAAGAAAGCGCTGGAAGAGTTTTACGAAAAAGAAATTGAAGACGCGCGCAAAACCGGCGTCATGTTCTCGCTGCACGTCAAAGCCACCATGATGAAGGTGTCCCACCCCATCGTGTTCGGTCACTGCGTCAAAATCTTCTACAAAGACGCTTTTGCCAAGCATGCCAAATTGTTCGAAGAGCTGGGCGTGAACGTGAACAACGGCATGGCCGATCTGTACAGCAAGATCACCACCCTGCCCCAGTCCAAGCAAGACGAAATCAAGCGCGACCTGCACGCCTGCCATGAGCACCGCCCTGAGCTGGCCATGGTGGACTCGGCCAAGGGCATCACCAACTTCCACTCGCCCAACGACATCATCGTGGACGCCTCCATGCCCGCCATGATCCGCAATGGCGGCAAGATGTGGGACGCCAACGGCCGTTTGAAAGACGTCAAGGCCGTGATGCCCGAGTCGACCTTTGCCCGCATTTACCAGGAGATCATCAACTTCTGCAAGTGGCATGGCGCCTTCGATCCCAGGACCATGGGCACCGTGCCCAACGTCGGCCTGATGGCACAGCAAGCCGAAGAGTACGGCTCGCACGACAAGACCTTCGAAATCTCTGAGGACGGCGTGGCCAACATCACCGACATCAACACCGGTGAAGTGCTGCTGTCAGAAAACGTGGAAGCTGGCGACATCTGGCGCATGTGCCAGGTCAAGGACGCGGCGATTCGCGACTGGGTCAAGCTGGCCGTGACGCGTGCCCGCAATTCCGGCATGCCTGTCGTGTTCTGGCTCGACCAGTACCGCCCGCATGAAGCGCAACTCATCACCAAGGTCAAGATGTACCTGCACGAGCACAACACGGCCGGTCTGGAAATCCAGATCATGAGCCAGGTGCGTGCCATGCGTTACACCCTGGAGCGTGTGGTACGCGGCCTGGACACCATCAGCGCCACGGGCAACATCCTGCGCGATTACCTGACCGACTTGTTCCCCATCATGGAGTTGGGCACCTCGGCCAAGATGCTGTCGGTCGTGCCTTTGATGGCCGGTGGCGGCATGTACGAAACCGGTGCGGGTGGTTCTGCGCCCAAGCACGTTCAGCAACTGGTGGAAGAAAACCACTTGCGCTGGGATTCGCTGGGAGAGTTCCTCGCGCTGGCGGTGTCGCTGGAAGACCTGGGCCTGAAAACCGGCAACAAAAAAGCGGTTGTTTTGTCCAAGACGCTGGATGCCGCCACCGGCAAACTGCTCGACAACAACAAGAACCCCTCGCCCAAAACCGGCCAGCTGGACAACCGTGGCAGCCAGTTCTATCTGTCCATGTACTGGGCACAAGAGCTGGCAGCGCAAACCGAAGACGCCGAATTGGCGTCTCAGTTTGCGCCTTTGGCCAAAGCGCTGACCGAGCATGAGCCAAAAATTGTGGCCGAGCTCAATGCGGTTCAGGGCAAGCCCGTGGACATCGGCGGGTACTTCATGCCCGACAAGGCCAAACTGGCCGCGATCATGCGCCCCAGCGTGACCTTCAACACGGATTTGGCCAGCATGAAGGGCTGATCGACCGCGCTCACAGCCAGGCCACTCGGGTTGTCGCGATCCGAGTGGCTTTTTTGTGCCTGTTGACGGCTTGGGGCGGCGCTTCGGAAACGAGGGTGAGCAGTTCGCTCAGCGGCTGTAGGCCAGTCCCAAGGCCACGCCGCCAAACAAGTCACCTTCAACCAGCGGCACGCCCGGAAACGCGGTTTGCAAGGCATGCTGGAAAGTGCGCAAGGCCGATGAGCCACCGGTCAGGTAGATGGCATCCAGGGACGCATCGGTCAGGCTGGCGCGTTGAACACACTCGCGTGCGCAAGCCACCGTGCGGGCCATCAACCCCTGCAGGTGATCGTGCATGTCGGCCACGGCCAAAGTGGCTTGCAGACCGCGCTCGATGAGCGTGAGGTCAATCACCGCATCGGCATCGTGCACCGAGCAATCAATTTTGGCCTGCTCGACGCTGTGTGCCATGTGGTGGCCGTGGCGCTCGGTCAGCACCTGCATCAGCCGATCGTGCAGGCGCAGGTCGCTGTAGTTGCTGCGCAAGGTTTGGGCGTGGCTGATGGCTTTGGGTTGGTATTGCCAGTGGATCAGGTGCCAGGTGGCCAGGTCAAAAAACACGCGGCTGGGCACTTCGCGCTGCTCAAGGCCAAGGTGCTTGTAGCCCAGCAAGGGCATGACCTTGGCCAGGTTGAGCTGTCGGTCGTAGTCGGTGCCGCCAATGTGCACGCCGGTGGTGGCCAGGATGTCCTGGCTCCGATCGGTGTTTTTCATGCGGTCCGGCCCCAGGCGCACCACAGTGAAGTCCGAGGTGCCGCCGCCCAGATCGACCACCAGAACGGTGCTTTCCTGGCTCAGGCGTTGTTCGTAGTCCAGTGCGGCCGCGATCGGCTCCAGTTGAAAAAACACCTCGTCAAAGCCCACCGACTGCACGGCCTGCCTCAGTGAGGCCTCGGCTTGTGCATCGCGCTCGGGGTCGTCGTCCACGAAATGCACAGGCCGCCCCATCACCACGCGACGGGGTGCGGCGCCCAGGCTTTGGGTGGCACGCTCGCGCAGACTGGCCAAAAAAGTGCCGATGATGTCCTGAAAGCTGATCTGCTGGTGGTTGATCTGCGTGGTTTCCATCAACAAGGGGCTGCCCAGCAGGCTTTTGAGCGAACGCATCAAGCGGCCTTCGGTGCCTTCCAGGTAATGCTTGACGGCATCGCGACCGAAGTGGGTGCTGTGGTCCTCGGCGTTGTAGAACACCGCCGTGGGCATGGCCAGCGCCTCGCCCTCCAACGCAATCAGCCGCGCAGCGCCTTGCGCACCGGCCCAGGCCATGGCCGAGTTGGAGGTGCCGAAATCAATGCCGAGCGTGCCGGAGGGGGAAGACATCATGGATGGGGTGCGTGGACGAGGGCTTGAGCCTGAAGGTGAAAAGGCATGTCATTCAGCGACATGTTTTGAGGACCGGGCATTTTGCCACTTGGCGTGGTTCGGCCAGACCCTTCCTGACATTTGGCAAGGGGCCGCGCCATTGATTGGCGAATGTATAACAAATAAAAATATTAAAAATGATAGAGTTGTCACCACCCGCGCAGTCTGCCGATGGCAAGTTGATCACAGCTTGTGCAGTCTTCAAAACTTCATTGAGCAAGCTATCAGCCCAAATCACATCGTGAACCCCATGAGAAACGCGCTGGTTTTTTCAGCCACGGTCATGGCCTGTTCGCAGGCCTGCGCCCTGGACCTCGACATGGGCCATGGCGTTCAAGGCAAATTCAATGGGGTGGTCACGCTGGGGTCGCAAATTCGCACCGAATCATCCAGCCCTGACGCCTATGCCGATTGGCCCTCCAGAGCGGTGTCCGGTTTGTCCAGGGGCACTTTGCAAGGTCAAACGGGGGGCTCCGATTTGAACTTTGGCAAGGGTGACCCGATCTCGACGGTGCTCAAGGCGGTGTTGACCCTTGATTTGAAAAAAGACAATCTGGGCCTGTTCGTCCGTGGGCATGCCTGGAAAGACGTTGCATTGGGCGAAAGAAATGCCGCCTACGGCCATTACCCCAATGGCTTCCTGCCCAACCAGCCGCTGAGTGATCAGGGCTTTGCATCCAGCGCCAGATTCAGCAACGCCGAGTTCCGTGATGTTTTTGTGCATGGGCAATTCGATGCGGGTCAAGACAAAACGCTGGGTCTGCGTTTGGGCCGTCAGGTGCTTGAATGGGGCGGCTCGGTGTTGCACACGGGCGGCATCAATGCAGGCATCCACCCTTTTGATGCTCCGTCGCTGTTGCGCCCTGGCGCAACGCCAGCCGAGGGCAAATTGCCCTTGGGCATGTTGAGCGCGAAATGGGCATCGGGCAGCCGTTGGCGCCTGGAGGCGTTTACGGCCTACGAATCCCGCGCTTCGGTGCTGCCAGGGTGCGGCACTTATTTTGATGTGGTGTCGTTCGCGCCACAAGGGTGCAATTTCGCAGCCCTGCCGAGCGCCTCAGAACAAACGCTTTTGGCGACGCAGGCTTATCTGCACCGCAATGCCGACGTGAAGGCGAAAAATGCGGGCCAGTATGGCCTGGCATGGGGCTACAAGTTCGAGCCTTGGGGCACGGATGTCACCGCTTTCGCCATGAACACGCACAGTGCCTTGCCCAGCCTGCGCATGACGGTCAATGCGTTAACGGCTGGTGTTCGGTCGGTCAATTACGCCGTTCTGTACCCGCAAGATGTGTCTTTGTGGGGCATCAGCTTCCAGCAAAAAACCGCAGCAGCAACCCGTGTCTTCGGGGAATTGGCTTACCGGCCTAACCAGCCCATCACCTTGAACGCATTTGACGTCGTTTCTGCATTCGTTTCACGCAGCCCCAACGCGGTGTTGGCTCTGAACAAGGGCATCCTCGCCATCCCCGTGGGGGGCACTTTCGACGCAAACGACCGCTTTGGCGTGGTCACAGGCAGCTTGGGGGTGGACACGGTCTTTCCGAAAACCCTGGGGGCAGACCGTGTGGTGATGCTGGCCGAGATCGGGTTCAGCCATGTCAATGGCTTGCCTGACACCTCGTTGCTGCGCTACGGACGCCCCTTGGCCTACAACGGCGCAGCTTATGCGGGTGTGCCTGCTTGCGTGGATGCTGTGCCTGGCAAAACATGCACCAGCGATGGCTACATTTCACCGAGTGCCTGGGGTTTGAAAATGGTGGTTTCGGCCACTTACGCC
>CAIZSE010000127.1 GCA_903935585.1 uncultured Burkholderiales bacterium
ACATTGCTGCAGATTTTGTCGGTCTCGCTTTTCGAGAAAACTGAGGTTTCAAGCGCCTTGCAGCTCGAAAGAAACACTAGCGATAGCCCAGACGACGGTAACCAGTTGAATTTATTCACTTTTTAACCGGACACTACTGATCATCAAGAAGAGTTCAAGCACTACAAGGCATTGATCGCCACCCGGCTGTCGTCAGAACTCAGCGCATCCTTCAAGCTGGCCGACGATCTGGCGCACGCCACGGAAGTCTGGACAGGCCTGACCGACTCTGACGGCCGTGGCAGCTATCTCCTGCCCGTTTTGGCCAAAGCAAACCAAAGCAAATATTACAAATTTGACCTGCTGGATTACCGTGGCAGGTATTTCATCCACAGTCAAAACACAAGCAGTCTGCTTTTGGATGCTGTTGCAGGCATCCAAAAATCCATTGAGACCCGCACAACCCAGCTTGAACTGCTGAAGCTTGAAGAGGCGGATTACCTGGCTGTCAGCCTGCCGATCACCGCCAACTTCACGGACATCGCCATCGGCATCGTGTTGCTTCACCTGGATCTTGGCCAAGTCATGTCCAACCTGACCTTGCCTGCTGACCTGAAAGTCAAGTTCAAGCTCAGCCCCTTTGTTGCCCGCCAAGCTGATGCCACTCAACACATCGAACAATTCCAATTGGTATGGCGCGATGCAGGCCAGGACTACGCCCTTTATGTTCAACTTCAGCAAAGCTATTTGTCGGCTTTTCTGCTTGTCATGATCGGCTTGTCCATCTCCCTGACTTGTGGTGGATTGCTTTTTCTGGGGCTGAAACGATGGACGCAGCATTTTTCTGAACGCACCACACAGCGACTGGAAAAACTTGTCCACCTGGCCACGGACACGGTACAAGGCCGCAGCGGCAAATCCTTTGTTGACTCCACAGGCGATGAAATATCCAAGGTTTCAAGCGCCCTGCACAGCTTGTTGCAACAACAATTAGTTTCAACCCAGAAGCTGGCCGTTTTTTCAAGGGTTTTTGAGACAGCTGCAGAGGCGATCCTGATCACCAACCAGCAGGGCCTGGTCGTTGATGTCAATACCGCATTGACAAACATGACCGGGTTCAAAAAGGAGGCGCTGGTCAACCGCCCTGCCGGTCGTCTTTACATCAAGGATGGTGCGGAAGTTGATTTTTCGAACATTGTCGAATACGTTCAAAGACACGGATTTTGGAGAGGCAACAGTTATGTTTCGACGCAACAAAATACCCGGCTGCCCGTGCAACTTGCCGTATCGGCTTTGCTCGATTCGGAGGGCAATTTCCAAGGTCACGTTTGGGTTTTTTCTGATACCCGGGCCATCCGCGAAGCTGAGAGAAAACTCAAGGCACTGCTCAGCGAAGACGCCCTCACCCAATTGCCCAACTACAGGGCTTTTCTGGAATACATCCAGAAAAAATCCGACAGCTGCAGTTACGCGGTGATCTTCATTGATCTGGACAACTTCAAAACCATCAACGACACCTTTGGCCATGAACAAGGTGACGAGGTCATTCGGAAAATCGCACAGCACCTCCAATCAATATTGCCTACCGGGCATTTTTTATGCCGCCGATCGGGCGATGAATTCATTGTCGTCATGGATGTCAACAAACCATTGCCTGAGTTCAAAAGAAAGTTAAATCGCATTTTTGAACCCGCCACTATCTCGCTGCACCAGATGGGCACCGTTCACGTCTCAATATCCTTCAGCGTCGGTGCAGCTTTGTACCCCGAGCATTCAAAAACCACCAATGAACTTCTGGTCTTTGCAGACACAGCGCTGCTGGTCGCTAAAGAGTCCGGGCGCAATCAGATCAAGTGGCTCAATGCACAAATGATGACCGCCACATTGCGCAAAACCAAGGTGAACAGTAAATTGCCCGCAGCCATACGCGAAGGGAAAATTCAGCCCCATTACCAACCTGAAGTGGATTTGCTGACTGGAAAAATCATCGGTTTTGAGGCCCTGGCACGTTGGCGTGACGACGAATTGGGCGTGATCAACCCCGCTGAATTCATCCCCCTGGCCGAACAATCAGGGGCCATGGAACCCTTGACTTGCAGCATGCTCACCCAGGTGGTCAAGGACAGCAGGTCGATTCGAACCCACTTTCCGAATGCCATGATCGCCTTCAACGCATCGCCACAGTTGTTATCGGAGATGCGTCTTTTCTCCATTCTTTCAAATCTGGCGTCCGAATCCGAAAACGCACTGGATGGATTTGTTCTGGAAATCACCGAAACGGATTTCGCCATGAGTCCACAAGAAATGGCCACTCAACTGCAGGCCATCATGGGCTTGGGGGTTCGCATTGCCATCGACGATTTTGGCAAGTCTTATTCGTCTCTTTCACGCTTGGCCAGCATGCCTATCCAGAAATTGAAAATCGACATGTCATTCACGGCCGGACTGGCGCAACGTGAAAATGAAAAAATCATCTCAGGCATCCTGGCATTGGCGAAATCCATGGATCTTGAAGTCACTGCAGAAGGCATAGAAACCCGTTTTCAGCGTGACACCCTGTTGGCTTTGGGATGCCAACGAGCCCAAGGTTATTTCTATTCCAAGCCTTTGAAACTGAAGGATGTGTTGGCATTGCCGAAAAATTTTGGACCCTCAGAAACGGCTGAAATTCGCGTTCTCAAGTCTTAAAAATGCCGGTGTTGTTCAACCAACGCTGAGGCAGGCTACAAGCAGCGCGCCAATCCGGCAAGCCTGTAGCGCATCACTTGGCTCAAAAGCAACTCATCTCGACTGGGCTTTGTTGCCGTAGGGGCAATGGCCAGGACGCGGCCCGACTTGCGGGTGCAGGCGGCAGGTGTTGGGCCGGTTTTCGTAGACCGTGCAACGGCGCGTTTTGGCGTCCAAAAACTGGCAGTCGCCACTGGATCGGCGCGACAGACTGAAGATGCTGTTCTTGAAGTTGAAGTGCTCGATCACGCCGGCCTTGGACAGGCGTTTGGCAATTTGCTTAGGGTCTTCGTGCTCGGCTTCAAAGGCATCGACCAGCCCCAGCCGCACCAGATCAACCAGCTTGACCTCCACCGGCATGGTGCAGCAATTGGCCGCACAGGTGTCGCACAGCCCGGCCCGGTAGCGGGTCCAGGTGTCGCAACGGTCAACATCAACAACAGCAATAGGGGATCTCATGGGCTGTGATTATCCCCGGATGTCATGGCTCAATCTGCCTGCGCCTCGCCCCAGTAATGAAAAGTCATTGGGCGCGGTCCGGCGAGGTACGCCGATTGCGTGGTGGCCGCAAAACCTGCAGCCTCCAGCAAAGCAGGAATGTCGCGCCCGAGTTGGCAACCTCCGGCCAACTTACCCCAAAGCGGTTGCAGCCGATCTTGCCAGCGCCGCACGCCAGCATCCGGGGCTCGACCGTGCTCGCAAAACAGCAACTTGCCACCCGGCACCAGCACCCGGCGCATTTCGCGCAGGGCCTGCCCGGCATCGGTAATGCTGCACAGGGTGTAGGTGCAAACCACCGTGTCAAAACTGGCGTCGGCTGTGGGCAACTGCTCGGCCGACAGGCCCATCAGCTCGACTGCGATGCCTGCCTTTTGGCTGCGCTTTTGGGCCAAGCGGTGCATCTGCATGGCCGGGTCCACCCCCACCAAGCGCGTCACGCGGCTGCGGTCATAAAACGCCAGATTACGGCCTGTGCCCATGCCAATCTCCAACACCCTGCCCTGCGCCTGTGGCACCAGCTGGCGGCGCTGAGCCTGCACCATGGGCAGACCGCAGGCGAAGTCGATGAGGTAGGGCAGGACGTGTTGGTCGTAGAGGTTCATGCGGTCATTTTCACCGCAACGTACGCAGCATGGCCCAAGCTGTAGGCCAAGCGCCCACTCTGCTCATGGCACGCCCTCGGGGCCGATGCCTCAAGAATGCAGTGCCAAGCCCGTTCAGCCCTTCTTGGCCACCAGCGTCAAGATGTCGTAGCTGGCCACCACCTCGCCGAGTTGGTTGGTCACCTCCACGTCCCAGGCGACCACGCCCTGGCCCACGCCGTTGGCGTCTTTCTTGTTGCGGTCGATCTTGCGCTTGGCGGTCAGGCGGGCCTGGATGGTGTCGCCAATGCCCACGGGCTTCACAAAGCGCAGCGTGTCCAGGCCGTAGTTGGCCAGCACCGGACCGGGCGCAGGTGAGACAAACAAACCCGCTGCGGCCGACAACACAAAGTAGCCATGCGCAATGCGCTTGCCAAAGGGCGACTCTTTGGCCGCGATCTCGTCGAAGTGCATGTAGAAATAGTCACCCGACAAGCCGCCAAAGGCCACGATGTCGGCCTCACCCACCGTGCGGCGATGCGTCAGCAGGCTCTCGCCGATTTGCAGGTCTTCAAAGTGACGGCGGAAAGGATGAATTTCGGTCTCGATCAGCCGGGCACCGCGCATGTATTCACCGGTGACAGCGGCGATCATGGTGGGCGAGCCTTGCAGCGCTGTGCGTTGCATCAGGTGCTTGACGGCGCGCATGCCCCCCAGCTCTTCACCACCACCGGCACGGCCAGGACCGCCATGCTTGAGCTGGGGCAGCGGCGAGCCGTGACCCGTCGACTCCACCGCCGATTCACGGTCAAGAATGTGCAGGCGCCCGTGCAAGGCAGCGGCGACCGGAATGATGCGAGCCGCGATTTGCGGGTCTTTGGTGACCAGCGTGCCGACCAAACTGCCCAACCCTCTGGCAGCCAGTTGCAGCGCTTCCTCAATGCCGTCATAAGGCATGAGCGTGCTGACGGGGCCAAAGGCTTCCACATCGTGCACGCTGTCGGTTTGCAAAGGCTTTTGGCACAACAGCAGCGTGGGCTGGAAGAAGGCACCGCCTTCCACACCCTGCCCCACCGGCTTGAAATCGGCACTTCCACCAAACACCAGCTCGGCGCTTTGGCGCAGCAAGGCCACGCGCTCGGCCACATCGGCTTGCTGCGCGTGCGAGGCCAGTGCCCCCATCTTCACGCCTTCCACCGACGGATCGCCCACCACCACTTTGGCCAGGCGGGCCTTGAGTTTTTCAACCACAGCATCCAGGTGCTGGCGCGGCACGATGGCGCGGCGAATCGCTGTGCACTTTTGCCCCGCTTTCACGGTCATCTCGCGGGCGACTTCTTTCACGAACAAATCAAATTCTTCGTCGTCAGGCGTCACGTCAGGGCCGAGGATGGCACAGTTGAGCGAGTCGGCTTCGGCGTTGAACGGAATGCTGTGTTTGACCACATTGGGGTGCACGCGCAGCATGGCGGCAGTGTCGGCCGAGCCGGTGAAGGTGACCACATCCTGGCCGTTCAGGCGGTCCAGCAAATCACCCGTGGAGCCGATCACCAGTTGCAAGGCACCGGCAGGCAGGATGCCCGATTGCGCCACCAGGCGCACCATGGCTTCGGTCAGGTAGCTGGTCGAGCTGGCGGGCTTGCCGATGCAAGGCATGCCGGCCAAAAAGCTGGGCGCGAACTTTTCGAGCAGGCCCCAGATGGGGAAGTTGAAGGCATTGATGTGCACCGCAATGCCGCCCCGTGGCACCAGGATGTGTGTGCCCGCAAAGCCCCCCTTCTTGCCCAGCGGAAACGCCGGGCCTTCGTGGATCAGGTTGCCACTGGGCAACTCGTTGCTGCCCATGCCCGCATAGGCAAACAAGGTGCCTGCGCCGCCTTCGATGTCGACCCAGCTGTCGGCACGGGTCGCGCCGGTGTGGGCCGAGATGGCGTACAGCGCTTCTTTGTGCTCGCCCAGGTACTTGGCCAGGGCTTTGAGGCGCAAGGCACGCTCCTGAAAATCGAGCTTGAGCAAATTGGGCAGGCCCACGCTGCGGGCGTGGTGCACGGCGTCGGCAAAGTCGATGGCCTCGGCATGGGTCTGGTAAACCGTCTGGCCGTTGAGGGCGCTGCGCAGGTTTTGCGCGCCTTGCTGGCCGATCCACTGGCCACCGATGAAACTTTGCAGGACTTGGGACATGGGAAGACGCTTTCTGTGAGGTTCAAACCCGGTCTGCACCAATTAACCAACCGGGCGGTCGGGGAATTTTAATCGGTTTGCAAGCGCTGCGGATTCATCATAAAAAAGGGGTTTGCAAAATTGATATGCATGCATATAATCTCTCAAAATTCTTGATGTTCACCTTTTTGAAGACCCCATGAGCACTGCACAAAATCCACTTCCTGTCATCGTTGCCGGCGGCGGCATTGGCGGCCTGGCGGCGGCTTTGGCGCTGGTGCGACAAGGCTTTCGGGTCACCGTGCTGGAGCAAGCCCCCGAGATCGGCGAGATCGGCGCGGGCATCCAGTTGGGCCCCAACGCCTTCCACGCGTTTGACGCTTTGGGCATTGGCGACAAAGCGCGTGGCCGCGCCGTGTACACCGATTTCATGGTCATGCACGACGCCGTCGACGAGTACCAGGTGGGCAAGATCCCCACGGATGAAAAGTTTCGCCAGCGCTTTGGCAACCCCTACGCCGTGATTCACCGGGCCGACGTGCATTTGTCTTTGCTCGAAGGCGCGCAAGAAACCGGGCAAGTCGAGTTCCACACCAACACCCGTGTCGTGCGCATCGAGCAAGACGCGGCCAGCGTGACCGTGTGGGACCAAAACGGCAAGGCCTTCCAGGGCTGCGCGCTGATTGGCGCCGACGGCGTGAAGTCGGTGGTGCGCGAGCAGTTTGTGGGCGACCCGGCCCGCGTGACAGGCCATGTGGTGTACCGCGCCGTGGTCGACAAAAAAGATTTCCCCGAAGACCTGCAGTGGAACGCCGCCGCCATCTGGGTCGGCCCCAACTGTCACCTGGTGCATTACCCCCTGCGCGGTGGCGAGCAATACAACGTGGTCGTGACCTTCCACAGCCGCGAGCAAGAAGAATGGGGCGTGACCGATGGCAGCAAAGAAGAAGTGCAAAGCTACTTCCAGGGCATCTGCCCCAAAGCGCGCCAGTTGATTGACCTGCCCAAGACCTGGAAGCGCTGGGCCACTGCCGACCGCGAACCGATTGGCCAATGGACTTATGGCCGCGTGACTTTGCTGGGCGACGCCGCCCACCCCACCACGCAATACATGGCGCAAGGCGCTTGCATGGCCATGGAAGACGCCGTCACGCTGGGCGAAGCCCTGCGCACCCACCAAAACGACTGGCCCAAAGCCCTGGACATGTACCAACGCGCGCGGGTGGCCCGCACCGCCCGCATCGTGTTGTCCAGCCGCGAGATGGGGCGCATCTACCATGCCAAAGGGGTTGAGCGCCTGGTGCGCAACGACCTGTGGCGCGGCCGCGGCGCAGAGCGCTTTTATGATGCGATGGAATGGCTGTATGGCTGGAACGTGGGCAACTGCCTCGACGCTGCTCAAAACACCTGATAGCACGGAGACACATTCATGAACGAACTCGGACGACTCGAAGACCTGCCCCAAGACTATGTGCAAGACCTGCGCAAGCTGAACCTGGTGCCGCTGTGGCCCAGCCTGCGCGGCGTGCTGCCGCCCAAAGTGCCCACACGCCAGACCCAGCCCACGTGCTGGGCCTACAAGGACATCAAGCCGCTTTTGCTCAAGGCGGGTGAGTTGACCCCGATTGAAAAAGCCGAGCGCCGCGTGCTGGTGCTGGCCAACCCAGGCCATGGCCTGGAAAAGATGCAGGCCTCTGCCGCCATGTACCTGGGCATGCAGTTGCTCATGCCCGGCGAATGGGCCCCCAGTCACCGCCACACGCCCAACGCGGTGCGCATGGTGGTCGAGGGCGAAGGCGCCTGGACCACGGTGGACGGCGAAAAATGCCCCATGAGCCGGGGCGACCTGATCCTGACCCCCACCGGCTTGTGGCACGAACACGGCCACGATGGCACCGACCCCGTGATCTGGCTCGATGTGCTGGACCTGCCCTTGGTCTATTACATGGAAGCCAGCTACCACATCAACGGCGACCGCCAGACCACCGTGCCCGGCCAAGGCGACAAGCAATACGCGCGTGGCGGCGTGGTGCCCTCGCAGGTGTTTGAGCGCAGCAAAAAAGCCTACCCCATGCTGCGCTACGCCTGGCAAGACACCAAAGCCGCCCTGCACGCCTTGGCCTCTGACGATGCGGCGCCAGAGCAAGTGCAGGTCACCTACATCAACCCCGAAACCGGAAGCGATGCAGAAAACATCCTTGGCTTTTACGCGCTGATGCTGCGCCCCGGCCAGACACTGCGCCTGCCCGCACGCTCCCCCGCGCAGGTGTTTCATGTCATCGAAGGCGCGGTGCAAGCGCAGATCATGGCCAGTACCTTCACCCTGGCCGAAGCCGACACCTGCTGCGCCCCCGGCTACGAAGCCGTGACGCTGACCAACCTGAACGCCACGCAACCGGCGTTCATCTTCATGGCCGACGAATCCCCCCTGCACCGCAAACTGGGTGTGTACGAAAACCGCGGCTGACCTTCCATTCAAATCCAAGCATGACCACTTACCTCTTCACCCCGCCCACTGTCCAATCGCTCGCCATCCGTGGCCAAACCGAGCGCTTTCCGATCAACCGCATCTTTTGTGTGGGACGCAACTACCACGCCCACGCCGTCGAAATGGGCCGCCCCGTCGACAAAAGCGTGGAGCAAGCGTTCTACTTCACCAAGTCGCCTCAGACCCTGGTGGAAAGCGGCGTGGACTCTGTTGCGGTGGTCGACTACCCCCCACGCACCAGCAACTACCACTTCGAGATGGAGTTGGTGCTGGCCATTGGCAAGGCCGGCTTTCGCGTGAGCGAAGCCAACGCGCATGAACTGGTCTACGGTTACGCCGCAGGCCTCGACATGACGCGCCGCGACCTGCAGTTGGTGGCGCGCGACAAAGGCCGCCCCTGGGATACGGGCAAAGACATCGAGCAAGGCTCGGTCTGCAGCGAGATCGTGCCCATGCCTGGCGTGGTGATCGAGCGCGGCGCCATCGCGCTCGAAGTCAACGGCACCACCAAGCAGTCGTCCGATGTGGACAAGCTGATCTGGAACATCCGCGAAATCATTGCCGATCTGTCCACCTACTACCACTTGCAACCCGGCGACCTGATTTACACCGGCACACCCGAAGGCGTGGGCGCTGTGCTGCCCGGCGACAAGATCACAGGCCGCGTCGAAGGCGTGGCTGAAGTGGCCCTGACCGTTGGTGCTGCTGAATAATGCCCCTTTGAAGCAGCGGCACCGCTGCTGCTGCACTCACCCCAACCGGACATTCCCATGAAGCTCTACAACTTTTTCAGAAGCGGCACCTCGCACCGCCTGCGCATTGCGCTCAACCTCAAGGGCATCGCCACCGACTATGTGGCGGTGGACTTGCGGGTCGAAGAGCACCTGAAAGAAGCCTTCAAGTCGGTCAACCCGCAGATGCTGGTGCCCGCGCTTGACACCGGCGAGCAGGTGCTGGTTCAGTCGCCCGCCATCATCGAATGGCTGGAAGAAAAATACCCCACACCCGCCTTGTTGCCTGCAGATGTCGATGCACGCGCCCATGTGCGTGCGCTGGCAGCCATCGTGGGTTGCGACATCCACCCGATCAACAACCGCCGCATTCTGGAAACGCTGCGCAAACAATTCGGCGCCAACGAAGCGGCCATCAACGCCTGGTGTGGCACCTGGATCAGCGCTGGTTTCGATGCCTACGAAGCCCTGATCGCGGCCGACACGCATCGCGGCACGTTCAGCTTTGGCAACACACCCACCCTGGCGGATGTGTATTTGATTCCGCAAGTGGAAAGCGCCCGCCGCTTCAAGGTGGACATGGGCCGTTGGCCGCTGATCAGCGCCATCGACCAGGCTTGTTCTGCGCTGGAGGCCTTCCAAAAAGCCGCCCCGCTGGCACAGCCTGACGCCTGAACCGACGCCTGAGCCGCCTGTGGCTTAGGCCAGGCGCAGATCAGCCAAACACCTCGGTGTCCACTTCGCTGTTGGCCTGCGCGTTGTAGCGGTCACCCGCCACGGTGTGCTGGTTGATGAGCGCTTCAAGGCGCGCCATCTGGCCTGCATCCAGCAGCACATCCACCGCCGCCAAGTCGTCCAGCAGGTGGTCCACCGAGGTCGTGCCCGGGATCGGGATGATGTCGTCCCCCTTGTGCAGCAACCAGGCCAGCGCCAGTTGCGAGGGGCTGCAACCGGCCTCTTGCGCCAGCGCATGGTAGGCGGGCAACAGCTTCAGGTTGGCGGCGTAATGGTCCGGGGCAAAGCGCGGCATGCTGCGGCGGATGTCTTTGGCGTCAAAGTGGGCGATGTCCAGGGCCGCGCCACACAAAAAACCCCGCGCCACCGGACTGAAGGCCACAAAGGCAACGCCCAACTCACGGCAAGCCTGCAACACGGCAATTTCGGGGTTGCGCGTCCACAGCGAATACTCGGTCTGCACGGCAGCAATCGGGTGCACCGCATGCGCCTTGCGCAAGGTGCCAGCCGAGACTTCAGACAAGCCAATCGTCTGGATCTTGCCCTGGCGCACCAGATCGCTCAAGGCCCCAACGCTGTCTTCGATCGGCACCTTCTTATCCCAGCGGTGCAGGTAATACAGGTCAATCACATCGGTCTGCAGGCGGCGCAAGGCGTCTTCGCAGGTTTTGCGAATCGTCTCGGGGCGGCCATCGATCACGCGCACCAGCTTGCCATCCCCCGGGTCCACGCCCTGCATGCCGCATTTGCTGGCCAGGGTGAACTTCTGCCGATGCGGCTTCATGACTTTGCCCAGCAAGCTTTCGTTGGCCCCAAAACCATACAAAGCTGCCGTATCAAACAAAGTGACGCCCTGATCAAGGGCAGTGAGCAGCACGCGCTCGGCCTGCTCTGCAGACACAGGCGCACCATAGGCGTGGCTGAGGTTCATGCAGCCCAGCCCGATGGCGCTGACGCTGAAGGAGGCAATATTTCTGTTTTTCATGGGCCATATCTTAGACGCTTCAACCCATGCCGCCTCAACCCAACTGCACCCAGGCTTGCAAAACTGCCAGGGCTTCAGTCGGTGGAAACCACCAAAGTCACTTGCGGCAGCAACGGTGATTTTTGCGCGCTATCACGTGCCGCCGAAGCCCCCACAAAAAGCTGTTCTGCCGGCACGCCCAAGGCCAGAAAAATGTCACGAACCTGTTGGGCGCGCGCTTGTGCCAAGGCTCGCATGGCCGAGTCATCCACTTGAATGGCGGCCAGCAGCAAGGCCTCCATATCGCCCTGTGGCAAGTCTTTGACCAAGCCCAGCACATTGCGTGGTTTGGGGATCGGCGAACGCCGGTAAACCGATGCCAGCAGGGCCGGATACTCCTCGGGGCTCACGTCCATCGCCGCCCTTGCATCCTGGCCATCCCGAATCAGGCGCCGTCGTTTTTCTGCCTTGACCGAGTCGCGAAGTAGTGAACGGCGCAAAGCCTCACGCTCCGAATCCGGATCGGCTTGCCCCACGACAGTCAGACGCAATGCCGGCTTGTCGATCACCAACTTGGCCACCGCCTCGAGTTTCTGGCGCGTCGCCGCGTCCACATCGGCACTGCCGGGTGCAAAAGCCATCTGTTGCAACTGCTCAGCACCCGAAAAAGCCCCGGCGATCAAACTGAAAGGCGCGATGATGGCCTTACCAATCAGGCTGACGACCATTTTCATGATGATCGCGCCCACGCGAAAATCAGGGTCAGTGATGGAGCCACTGATCGGCAAATTGATGTCAATCACCCCATGGCGGTCGGCCAGCAAGGCAACGGCCAGCTTCACCGGCAAATTCGGTGCGTCCGCGCTGTCCGAGCGCGCACCAAAGCGCAACTGGTTCAAGATGATCTTGTGGCTGGCTTGCAGTTGGGCATCTGCATCGATGCGGTAATTCACATCCGCCGAAAGCTTGCCTCGTTCAATGCCATAACCGGCGTATTTGTTGCTGTAAGGCGAGAGCTGTGGCAACTCCAGATCACGCACCTTGCCACGCACATCCAGGGCCACAGGACGGGTCAGCGGATTGATGCGCCCATCGACTTCCAAGCTGGCAGAGCCCGCCACCCGACCGCGCAAACTCAATGGCGCCAACGCGGCCACACGAGCATCTGCAGGCTGGTTCGACAAAGCCCCCAAACTGCCCGCCAACTCGGTCACTTCGGCCGAATAATTGGGCCGAATGTAATGGTCAGAAAACGACACGCGGCCGTTGACCACCCCCGTGGGGCCCAACTCGATCCAAGGCTTTGCAGCCTCAGGCTTTGCCGCATTGGCCGGGGCCAACTTGACCAGGTTTTGCAGGTTCAGATGCCCAGAAGGCGAGATGTCCAAGCGTGCAAAGAAATCACTCAAGCCTGTTTCTGAAATCTTCAGATGGTTCAATGCACCTGCCCGCATACCCAGGTCAAGGCCCGTTAAATTCAAGGCTTTGATGTCAAGCAAAGCTTCACCGTCTGACTTGTTGAAGGCGCGAAAATTTTCTACCGACACATCACCCTGCAAATTCAAGCCCAGCCCTGCAACGGGCAAAGACAGCTCCAGCCCCCCGGCATAACCGAGGTCGGCTCTTTTCCAATCGAAATTCAACCACTCGGCCCCATAAGGGCTCAACTTGTGAGCCGGAAAGCGCGCCAATTGCAAGCGCCCTTTCAATTGCAGCGGCGTCGCTTTGGCCTGATCGGCCCCCACAGAAGGCAAACGGAAAACGCCCTCAAAACCCAGCTTGCCGGCCTCGCGCCGCTGCGATCCGGTGACCAAATCCAGCTTGACCGGGGTCATCTGCGGCCAAGCGGCCAGCGGTTGCCAAGGCCCCATGCTGAGGTTCACATCGCGAACATCCAGTTGCACACCTCCCGCCATGGCGAGGTCTTCCAGCTTGAACACACCCCCCTTGACTTGCACCTGACCCAGCTCCAGCTGCCACGGGTCTGCCACCGTTTTTTCTTCCGCATCAGATGCTTGGGCAAGGACCCGCCAGTCTTCGAACATCCAGCGTCCTTGCCGGTCACGCGACAGGTTCAAATCAGGCCGGGTCAACACCACACGACCCACGCGGGCCTGCCGTTTGAAAACGTCCACATCGACTTGCTCGACAACCAGTTCTGCCAGCGCAGCCACTGGTTGATCAGCAGGCCCCAAAGACGCAGCGGCCACACGGATTTGTGGCGCCTTGAGCACCAGGCTTGCAGGCTCACCCTCACCAGCAGCCCGCCAGTTCAGGCTCAGGTCGGCCGAAGACTGTCCTGACAAGGCGGGGCGAAACGATTCTGCCCAATAAGGCGCAGCACTTTGAAGCGAAAAATCTTGCCACTTCAAGCGCACTTGCGCACTTTTCAGGTTGGTGCTGCCATCCCACGACAGCTTGGCCCCCTGAACGCTTGCCTTGCCCTGCAAGGGCGAGACTTTGAGGGCAGGCCAACTCAAGTCGCTGCTTTGGAAATCGATGTCGCTGAGCACCAGGCCCACGGGCATCCGGGTCGCGGCATCTTGCCATCGCAGCTCACCACCGGCCACTTGAAAGTGCTTTAACTCGTAAAGAGGCACCCGCTTGACGGGCACCTGCGCAGCACTGTCAGCCGATGCAAAAAACCGCTGCAGGCGTGCCCAGTTGATCTCTCCAGCCGCGTCGCGCCGAACATGAAGCACGGGCTTGTCAAAACTCAGCGCATCGAGCTTGAGCACCTCCTCCAGCGGACGCCAAGCATCGATCTTCACAGCCAGCCCACCGAGTTGCACCAGGGGCAGCTCTGCGCTGCTGCCCTGCTTTTCATGGAGCTTCAGGCGGGTCAGGGCCAAGTGGCCAGAGAGTGACACTTCGGGGGCGGTTTCTTGCCGGAACGCCAGCCCGATGTCCAAATCCAGCAAACCATCGACCACTCGAACAGGCCACGCCTTCGGCCAATAGGACAGATAAGGCGCGACATCCAGTCCCTTGATCTGAAAGTGCGCTTGCGTGTGTCGGTCTTTGGCAAAGGGGGCCGTCTCGGCATCGGTGTCAAACGCAGCGCCATTGAGCGTGAACGCCAGCCTGGGGTGGGTGGTCACATCCCGCTTGCCACCGATGTTGCTCAAAAACGGAATGTCCAGTCGCACATCGGCCAGCGTGTGGCTGACCGACTTGGGCTCATCGAGAAACCGGGCGCCGCCCCCCACGATCTGGATGTTGAACAAGGACAAACGGGGAAAGCCCGAGCCTGAAGAGCCAGAGCCTGCAGAATCCGAACCACGGAGCCGGTCCATGACATCGTCGATGTCAAAGCGCCCCTGCCCGCGATGCGTCAAAAGCAACTGCGGATCCCGCAGGACAATCGCGTCCGCCACAGGCGCCCAAAAAACAAGGGACTGCAGTGCCGCATTGATTTCGATTTCGCTGACCTTCAACTGTGGCTCAAGCAGCGCGTCTGTGTCACCGGCCTGGCCGATTCGCAGACCGCGCACAACCAAAGCCATCGACCAGGGCCTGAAAGCCACGCCCTCAAGCTTGACCACACGCCCCAACAGCTGCGTGCCCTGTTTTTCAATTTGCCAACGCGCCAAGCTTGGAACAGCCGCCCAACCAAGCAACCACAACAACAACACACCGAGCCCGACAAACAATGCCCGGCGCTGCCAGCGCCGAAGGTGGCCCAAATTCATGATCAACTCTTGGTAAAGAACAACACGCCTTATTTTCACCCCTCAGAAGGCTTCATTTTTAACGGCAACCCGCTCAGAAACCCTTCGATACAAGAAAAAAGACGGCATAAGGCGTGTGGCGTCTCACTCAAGAGGGCTTGAATGCGCCCGATCGACGCTCATCACCGGCGGAATGTGAAGTTTGAAGGCGTTGATCCGAGAACCCAAGCGGCATGCTCTGAAAGTCGACCCTTTCAAGCGACGCATCCTGAGCGAAATGGCGCCAATCCTCGATCAAGCTTGAATTGGCAGAAATCAAACGGCCATCCTGGTCCTTGAACCACAGCATGAAGGGCTGCCTGGCCAACAACTCCTGCAGCTGGCGTTCATGCGCCAACTCCTGGGCTGCCATTTTTTTCTCTTCTGTGACGTCGATCATCACCAACCGGCACTCCTCGCCCATTTCATCCAGCGTGGCATCAATTCGCACCACCATTTCAGACCGGTGATCGGTGGCACAAAGCGTCACCTCGCAATAGCGGCGGCACTTGCCGCTCAAAACTTCCTGGTGAAAACCCACAAAAAGCGACTGATCTGCAGGTTTGATGAACTCTGCGAATGGACTCAGGCTGCGTTGAGAACGCTGTATGTCCAGCATGATGGCGCCCGCCAGGTTGGTTTGAACCACCTGTCCCTGCCAAGGTGTTGGGGATCCTGCGCTTGAGCAGGTCATGCCAGACGGCCAGCACCAGCAAAGTTGCAAGGGCTAACAGGCTGACAAGTTCCATGGACTGGGCAAACATGACTGGTTTCCGGGTTCTATAGCTTTTAAGACTTAGAAAACGGCTGCAGCAAGCCGCGTTGAAATGCGGGTGAACAAGGCACCCAATTGCGTACCAAGTGCCGTAGCCCCTGCCGCAATGCCCAAGGCCACCAAAGCAGCCAGCAGGCCATATTCAATGGCAGTGGCACCCGATTCGTCGTTGATAAAGTTTTGCAGTTGTTTTTTCATGATGGAACACTCCAGATAAATGTTGATGAACTTCAAGCCGCATTCACAAGACCGAGATTCCGATTTCGAAATCTCAAATCTCATCCATGCAGACTTTGCAACGGCAGAAAATTTTCAATTCACCGCCATGGACTGACTTTAAAAATGAGCCTGACTTTCGTCTGTTAGAACGCTCACAGGTCTTGACAGATTGAGCAATTTCTTTGCATGAAAGAAGGCTTGATTTCTGCTCAGACAGCTGTTGATAGTCTTGTGGCGATGCGGCCAAAAAACAATCCCAACTCAGCGCCCAAAGCGGTGGCACCTACGGTGATGCCCAACGCCACCAAGGCGGCCAGCAGGCCGTATTCAATGGCTGTGGCGCCAGACTCATCACGTGTGAAATTTTTCAATAGATCGATGACTTGCTTCATGGTGAAAATTCCTTTTTTGAAAATATAAAAATAACGAGCCTGCCAAGCACAGGGCCTGCGTGTAGACCCCACAGCGCTCAGACTGCCCGCCCTCACAACACTGTAGGTACACCCACGGTGTGTGAATTAATTTAAAGAGCTATACCGCCCATGTATGTTCGATGCATCACACGGGCGTGCTTTCGTACCGGATCCATTCCCAGCTATTTTTTTGTTTGTGTGTGATTTCAAACTGTTGGGTGTGGGGCCTTGAAATATGGTGTGTCATCAGTCACGCCATTCCAGTCACGCCACTCACTTGTTGGCCTGTCATTCGTCATTGTTCAAAGAGAAAGATTCGAACCATGGATCACGTCAATTACCCCCTTGAAGTCTGTGCAGGCGCCCTCGCGGGCCGGCTTAGTAAAAGACCCGCCAGACACAGCCAACTGGGCGCAGCGACGGTCGAATTCGGGCTGCTTTTGCCCCTGCTGGTTTTGATCTTGTCTGGCATCCTTGAATTTGGCTTGGCCCTTTACGACAAGGCGGTGATCACCAATGCCAGTCGCGAGGGCGCTCGAGCGGGCATCGTGCTGCGGATTCCGGCGGTCACCACCAATGAGATTCGCACACGGGTGCTGAACTACGCAGGCAACTCGCTGGTGGGCTTGGGTGCGGCCAGCCAGGTGACTGTCGATTTCCCTGTCCAAACCGACCCCGACCACCTGGCTGTTCGCGTGTCCTACACCTTCAGGGGCTTGGGTTTGGGCAATTTACTCAGTGCCATGGGCTCACCCCTGGTCTTGACTTCAACCACTGTCATGGTGAGAGAATGATGAAAAAAAATCTCCTATCCCCACCGTTTTTTTCGCTGCTTCGCAAACCAGCATCGTTGACGCCGAGCCCTTCGAGGCGGCAGCAACAAGGTGTGATGGCGATCCTTGTGGCCTTGATGCTCCCGGTTTTTCTGGGGGTGGCGGCGCTTGTGATTGACGTGTCCTATTTGCAAATAGTCCGCAATGAAATGCAAAACGACGCCGACGCGGCAGCCCTGGCCGGGGCCCAACACCTGCGCAGCAGCACCTCCAGCACGCCACAATGGGCCACCGCAGAGCAACGATCCACTCAGGCCATTGCCCTGAACGCGGCCGATGGCCGCAGGCTATCTGTGGGCACGGTGCAATCGGGTTACTGGAATCCCACACTGGCCAATGCCGCTTTGCAGCTGCTGCCCATGACCCCGACCGCCAACGATGTGCCGGCAGTTCAGGTCACGTTGACCAAGGGACAAGGACAAAATGATGGCGAGGTTCCCACATTTTTCGCCCGCTTGTGGAACAATTTTTCGACGCCGGTTTCTGTGACTTCGGTGGCTGGAATCACCAGCCCTGGCACCATCGAGCCCGGCGGTTTGTTTCCGTTGGTGGCCAGCCAGTGTATTTACAGCACCTACTGGAACAGCCAAGCAAAGCCACCCGCCCCCACCATCAACCCAGCGACAGGAGCCCCCTATTTGCTGGTGCTGCAAGCCTTCGACGACAAACCTTCCGACCCTTGCAAAACCTTCCAGTGGTCTTCTTTGCTGACCGATAAAAATGATGTGAACACCTTCAGGGATCTGGTGGAAGACCGAAACCCTGTTGCCGTGAGCATTGGCGACAAAGTCTGGATTGAGCCTGGCTCAAAAACAACCTTGTTTGACACGGTCAGTGGCTGTAGCGCAGCCCATGACAAATCTTGTGAATACGTGACTTTGCCCATGGTGCACAGCATTGCAGCACATGCGGACATCCCCGTTTCAAGCTTTGCCTGCGCACGCATTCTCAGTGCATCCAAAAAAGACAAGACCATCACGATCCAGTTGAGCACGCAATGTCCGCAGCCCCCATCGGGCGGCATCGGCCCGGATTTTGGTGTGATTTCTCCGCCCAGTCTGTTCCGATAAGACCGCCATCTGCGGTGTTGTTAATTCATTGAAACATCAGCTTACGGATGCGTCCATTCAGGAAGTGGCGCAGATTTGCGCAGCACGTCCTGGTGCAACCAGATCGCACTCTTGCGGGCGCGGTGGGCCACGGTTTCCAGTGGCAACTGCTGGTAGTCGTCGTTGAAGACCTCAAAGCTGTAATCGCCCCGGTAGCCGATGCGGTCGAGGCGCAGCACCAGATCGGCCAGTTGCTCACTGTGAACCCCCTCCCCCGGAAACACGCGGAAGGTGCGTGCCGTGGTCATGCGCTCTTCAAAGGTGGGGGTTTCCTGCCACATGAAATCCGACAGTTGAACCAGAAATATTTTGGCAGGGTCCAGCGCTTCAATGGCATCCAGCTCTGTCTTGGCCGCAAAGATGTGGAACGAATCCAGACCTATGCCCAGGTTGGGACAGTCGGCGCGGCACACCACGTCCCAGCTGGTGGGAAACTCGTTGACGGTGCGCCCCCAAGACAAGGCCTCGTAGGCCACCTTGATGCCCAAGGGCACCGCCAGCATGGCGAGTTTTTTCAGGTCTGCGGCGATCAGGTCGAGGTCTTGTGTGGCATGGCGCGAGGTGGACGAGCAAGCCAGCAAAACTTTGCTGCCCGTGGTGGCGCACATCTCCAGCATGGCCTTGGCGATGTCGAGCTTGTAGCTGTGCAGATGACCTGACAGGCCCTCAAAATCGCGCAACACCTGAAAGCCAGTGGGCCGCATGCCGCTGGCACGCACGGCCTCGGCAGCCGCCTTCACGCCACCGGGGTGTGTGACCAGGTCGCGGGCCATCAACATCACCTGTGAAAAGCCAGCTTCCTTCATGGCAGCCAGCTTGGCTTCCAGCGTACCCGCCATGGTGATGGTGTCCATGCCATAGCCGTCCAGCAAATTCATGGCTGTTTCCTTTTACGGGTGAACAAGTTCGAAGGCCACGGCACCCAGAGCAGCGCGGGTCAGTGCACCCCGGTCTTCCGGATGCAGTTGGGCCGATTCGACAAACTCGACACCCCGCTCCTTGAGCGCTGCCACGGCCAGCCCCACATCGGGCACGCCAAAGCCAATGCGTTGCAAGCATTCGGCGTTGTCTTCGCTGTCCATCCACGGCTCGGGCTCAACCAGTTGCCACAGAAAGCTGCCGCAAGGGCTTTTCATCAGCTTGCCCTTGGGCAAGATGCCAAAGCGCTCTTCGTCCGGAATGGGGGTGAAGTCAAACATGTGCTCGTAATAAGTCAGCCAGTCGGCGCTTCGGGCTGCACCGATGTACTGCACCACGCCAAAGTAGCTCATGCCCGCCAGAGCAGGTGGATTGGGGTCCACCGTGGGGATGGGTTTGAAGTCGATGTCGTAGATGGAGAACTCTTGCCAGCGGTCCACAAAATAAAAACGGCTGCCGCCCGGGCCGTGCACAGCAGGAATGTGCAGCTCCATGGCTTGGGCATGGCTGCCCACGCTCCAGGCCCCCAGATCCAGGCAACGGGTGTGGGCCTTCAGGGCGTCCTGCACGCGAAAAGCCACGGCCGAGATGACGGGCTGGCCATCGACCGTGGCGCTGACACGCGCGTCGTCGGGGCTGGCGTTGACCACCAGGTTCATGCTGCCCTGGCGGTAAAGCGTCACTTCACGTGAGCGGTGACGGGCCACCGGACGAAAGCCCATGTTCTCCAGCACCTGGCCCAGCGCCTGCGGGCGGCTGGTGGCGTACTCGATGAATTCAATGCCCGCAATGCCCAGTCGGTTGGGCATTTCAGGAACAGCTTCGCGGTCAACTTGGTTCAGGGGCATCTCAACACTCCAATCAGGCATTCAGCCTCAACAGCCAGGTTTCAAAGGCTCAGTCACTCAGTTTGGCCAAGCGGCGCAACACCTCAGCGGTGGTGGTCGGCAAGCCAAAATAGTCGAGGTAGGCGGGAATTTGCTCATACAGCATGTCGGTGCCGACCTGCGTGCGGCAGCCACGCGCTTGCGCAGCGGCCAAAAAGGCGGTGGTCTCGTCCTTCATCACCACCTCACCCACGAAGGTGTCCGGGGACAGGCGAGACACATCCATCGGCAGCGGGTCGCCTTCGTTCATGCCCATGGGCGTGGCGTTCACCACCAGGTCATGCTGGGCCGGATCGCTCGAGCCGGTGCGCACCTCGATCTGGGGGTGGTTGTCTTTCAGGCGCTTGGCCAGGGCCTCACAGCCTGCGGTGTTCACATCGAACAGGCTGATGGCGGCAATGCCTGCCCCGGCCAGCGAAGCCGCAATGGCGCAACCGACTCCACCTGTGCCCACCACCAGCGCACGCTTTCCCGTCAGGTCAAAGCCCTTGCGCTGCACGCCTCGCACAAAACCGGCGCCATCGAACATGTCACCCACCAGCCGACCGTCGGGCAAGCGCTTGACCGCATTGCAGGCACCCGCCACGCGGACAGCGGCCGTGACCTCATCGAGCAAAGCCACTGTCGTGACCTTGTGGGGCATGGTGATGAGCGCACCCTTGATGTTTTCGAGGGTAAAGACGGCCTTCAGGAAGGCCGCGTAATTGTCGGGCTTGCACCCCATGGGCACCACCACCGCATTGATGCCCGCATCCTCGAAGTACGGGTTGTAGATCATCGGCGACTTGAAGCTGTGCGTGGGGTAGCCGATGTGGGCAATGATGTCGGTGTTGCCGTTGATCATGGATAGGGATTCAGTTGTCGGTCATTCAGGCAGACACGCACTGGCCCCTGAGGGCCAGCGGTCTGTCACATCAAACAGCTTTTGCAGCCGAGACGCCTGCGCGCAATGCCAGCAAATAGCTGTCGGCACCAAAGCCGCAGATCTGGCCTTTGACGATCTCGGCAAAAACCGACTTGTGGCGGAACTCTTCCCGGGCATGGATGTTGGACATGTGCAACTCAACAATCGGGCAGGTCAACACGGCCAGCGCGTCACGGATGGCGTAGCTGTAGTGCGTCCAGGCACCGGCATTGATCAGCACAGCATCGACCTTGTCAAAAAAGGCCTGGTGGATGCGCTCACACATGTCGCCTTCTTGGTTGGTTTGGTAGCACTCGACCTCGGCACCCAGCTCTTGGCCTAGCTTGTGCAAGCTGGCATTGATTTCATCGAGCGTGATGGTGCCGTATTGCTTGGGGTCGCGTTTGCCGAACATGTTGTGGTTCACGCCGTGCAGCATCAAGACTTTCATGACTTATCCTTTTGTCAAACAAGAAGGCTTCGCCGCATCTGCGGCGAAGCACCTTTGCGGATTATTTACCCGATTTTTTGGCGGGTGCAGCGGCAGCCAAACGCACCTTTTCGATTTCGGCTTGCAGTTCCTTGACCAAGTCCTGGCCCACGGTGACGCCATACTTGGCGGTCACAGGGCGCATCTTGTCGCGCAGCTTGGCCATTTCGGCTTCAGGCAACTGGGACACTTGCATGCCATTTTTCTTCAGGTTGTCCAGAATGCTGGCTTCCAGAGCGCGGGCTTTTTCTCGCTGGAACTTGGCCGACTCGGTGGCCGCATCGGCCACAATTTTCTTTTCGGCAGCCGACAGCTTTTCCCAGAATTTCTTGCTGATGATCACCGATTGGGGGTTGTACTGGTGACCCGTCAAGGCCAGGTGTTTTTGCACTTCGTACAACTTGGCACCGTTGATGGTGGCCACCGGGTTTTCCTGGCCGTCAACGGCTTTTTGTTCCAGCGCTGCATACAACTCGGGGAACGGCAGGGGTGTGGGGTTGGCACCCAAGGCCTTGACCCAATCCACGTTGATCGGGTTGGGGATCACGCGCAGCTTCAGGCCTTCGAGGTCTTCCACCTTGTTGATGGCGCGCTTGCTGTTGGTGATGTTGCGAAAGCCCAGCTCATAAAAGCCCAGACCCATGATGCCTTTGTCTTCCAACTTGGCGTGCAGTTTTTTGCCGAACGCACCGTCCACAGCGGCGTCAGCTTCCTTGCCCGTACCGAACATGAAAGGGAAATCGAAGATGGCGAATTCCTTGACCTGCGAGGCGAAGATGCCCGAGTTCATGGCGGCCATCTCCAGGGTGCCGCCCTGAATGGCCGACACGTTGGCCTGGTCGCTGCCCAGGGCACCGCCCGGGAACACATTGACCTTGATCTTGCCGCCGGAGTTTTTCTCGACGATTTCCTTGAACTTTTCCATGCCGAGCACGATGGGGTGGCCCGCCGTGTTCTGGTTGGCGAACTTGATGGTTTTGTCTTGCGCTGTGGCCATGCCCATGGCAGCCAGCGCCACCGATGCGATCATTGTCTTGATGAGTACACGTTTCATGAGTTGTCTTCAGAAAAATTTGATTGGAATGTACGCTTTGCTTTGAAGGGCTTGTGGTCTGGCGTACCCGGTCAGACCACAAGGCCGGTGATCAGTAGAACCAGCGGGCAGGCACCATGACCAGTGCGGGAAAAGCCACCATGGCAAACATGATGGTGAATTGCGCGATCATGAACGGCAGCACGCCCCGGGTGACCTCGTCCATGCTGATCTTGCCAACACCCGCGACCGCATTGAGCACGGTGCCCACAGGCGGCGTGATCAGACCAATGGCGTTATTGATGATGAACAGCACCCCGAAATAAACAGGGTCAATGCCGGCGGCCTTGACCACGGGCATGAGCACTGGCGTTAACAGCAAGATGGTTGGCGTCATGTCGAGTGCGGTGCCCACCACCATGGTGATGACCATGATGGTCAGCATGAGCAAGCGGGGGCTGTCCAGCAAGGGCTGAAGCAATTCGATCAATTGGGCCGGCAAATTGGCCACCGTGATCAGCCAGGCCGAGACCATGGCGGCGGCCACCAAGAACATGACGATGGCACTGGTTTTGGCCGACGAAACAAACAAGGGGTACAAATCCTTCAGGCTCAACTCACGGTAGATGAATGTGGAAATCAGCAAGGCATAAACGGCCGCCACCACGGCCGCTTCGGTCGGGGTGAAGACGCCAAACTTGAGGCCAAAGATCACGATCAATGGCAGCACCAAAGCCCAGGTGGCTTCGCGCATGGCCACCATGATCTCACCCATGGATTTTCGGGGAGGGACCTGCACCACCTCACGGCGCGCCAGCCACCACCAAGTCACCCACAGGGATGCGCCCAGCATGATGCCGGGCACGATGCCCGCCAAGAACAATTTGGAAATCGACACATTTCCAGCCACACCAAAGATCACAAAGCCAATGCTCGGCGGGATCACCGGGGCGATGATGCCGGCCGATGCAATCAGGCCGGCAGAGCGGCCTCTATCGTGCCCTGCGGCCACCATCATGGGCAACAACAACGAGGCCAGCGCCGCCGCATCGGCCACGGCCGAGCCGGACAAGGCCGCCATGATCACCGCCGCCATGATGGTCACATAACCGAGACCGCCTTTGATGTGCCCCACGCAGGCCATTGCAAAGTTCACGATGCGGCGCGACAAGCCGCCCGCGTTCATCACCTCACCGGCCAGCATGAAGAAGGGCACGGCCAGCAGCGGGAAACTGTTGGAGCCTTCCAGCAGGTTTTGCGCCAGGATTTGGGCATCGAACATGTCCATGTGCCACATCAAAGCCACACCACACAAGAGCAGCGAAAACGCGATCGGGATGCCAATGGCCATCGCGCCGAGCAGGGAAAAAACAAAAATGGCAATCGTCATGTCAGTCTCCGGTGTCGGTCAGGCTTTGCCAGAGCCATGGGGCGACTCTTCGGATTCCTGAACCATCACCAGGTCTTCGTCACTCGCTTTCCCGGTGAGCAAGCGCAACAACTCGGTCAGCAAGATCAGGCCCCCGAAAACAGCAAACACCAGACCGGGGGCATAAATCCAGGCCATGGACGCTTCCATCACTGCGCTGGTGCTATCCAGGTTGATCATGGCTTGCTGGTAAGCGCCGCTGAACAGCAGCCAGCACACAAACAGCATCAGCAGGTAAGACACGCCAAGACACAGCTTTTTACCCGCAGGCCCCAGCTTGCCCACCAGCATGTCGGTGCCCAGGTGGCCATGTTCCTTGAGCGCAATGATCGCGCCCATGAAGGTCATCCAGACAAACAACCAGCGCGACAACTCTTCGGACAAGGTGATGCCCGAGTTGAAGCCATAGCGCATGACCACGTTGCCAAACACCAAAACCACCATCACAGCCAGACACAGCGCGATGACGACGTTGAGGGCTCTGCAAAAGCCGTCGATGAATTTGTGAACCACCAGAGAACTCCAAAATAGGACTGCTGTTAATGTACGAACTGGTTAGTTTTAAAGTATAGGTAGTTTCCCTAGGTATGAAATACGGCCCAACGCTAGCTGCTATGCCGGAATTGAATGGCTGACGAATCTCAAGATCAGATCGACCACGTGCTCACGCTTGAGGGTGTTGGCCTTGTCCTGGCTGGCGCGGTCCTGAAAGATCACCCCGAAGGTGTGTCGGTTCGAAACATTGAAAAAGGTGAAGGCTGAAATGGCGGAATGGATGTCCACCGGGTCCAGTCCGGACCTGAAAACGCCCTGCACCACACCGCGGTCGTACACATCGCGCACAGACCGAATCGCGTTCTGGTTGAGTTGCTGAATGTTGCTGCTTTGGCGCAGGTAATCGCCACGCTGGATGTTTTCGTTCATCACCAAACGGATGAAATCTTCGTTGTCACGGTGGTGGTCATAAGTGAACTCCACCAATTTTCGCAACGCGGCCACAGGCAGCAAATCGTCCAGATGCAAATCCGCCTCGATGGCCCGCATGCGCCGGTAAGCTTCTTCGAGCACCGCAAGATAAAGCCCATCCTTGCTGCCGAAGTAGTAATAGATCATGCGCTTGCTGGTGCGGGTGGCGGCCGCAATGGCGTCGATACGCGCCCCGGTCAGGCCTTTGTCCGCGAACTCGTGCGTGGCCACCTCCAAAATTTCGGCCATCGTGCGGGCCGGGTCGTTGGTGCGACCTGGCTCTTTCACGTGATCCGCCAACGAAGGCTTGCTTTTGTTTAAATGTACCGGTTGGTTCATTTTCCAAGTATAGGCGGCAATACCCGCTCAACCCCCACCCTCAGGCTTGATCTGCGCCCGGGCAATCACCTGCTTCCAGCGGGCCTGCTCTGTTTTGATGAACGCATCGAACTCGGCACCCGAATTGCCCACTGCGACGGCCGATTCCTGGGCCAGCTTTTCTTTCACCAAGGCACTGCGCGCGGCCTTGATGGCCTCAACTTCAAGCTTGGCCGTGTTGGCTTTGGACCACTTGGAAGGCGCCATCAGGCCATACCACTGGGTCATCTCAAAACCCTTGAAGCCCTGCTCTGCCACGGTGGGGACATCGGGCAACTGGGGCAAGCGCTGCGAAGTGCCTGTCGCAATGCAACGCAACCGGCCCGCTTTGATGAAAGCCATCAGTGCAGGCGCTCCCACCGAGGCCGCCTGCAATCGACCCGCCATCAGGTCGGTCAGCATGGGGCCCGTTCCCCGGTACGGCACATGCACCACAAATGTTTCGCTGGCCATCTTGAGGTACTCAAAGGCCAAATGGCCCGCACTGCCATTGCCTGCCGAGCCGTAATTGAGTTGGCCGGGTTTTGACTTGGCGTAGGCCACAAACTCTTTGAGGTTCTTGACCGGCAAATCGGGGTGCACAACGTACAAGCTGGGCACCTTGGCCACCAGGGTGATCGGGGCAAAGTCACGGTTGGCGTCGTAGGGCAGCTTGGCAAAGATGTAGGGGTTGACGGCCAGTGTGCCGATGTGTCCCAGGATCAGGGTGTGCTCGTCCGTGCTGTTGGCCACTTCCTGCATGGCGATATTGCCTGCGGCGCCGGGCTTGTTGTCGACAAACACACTTTGCCCGATGGTTTTGGCCAGTTCACCCGCAATGGCACGCGCGACGATCTCGGAACTGCCGCCGGTGGCAAACGGCACCACCAATCGCAAAGGCTTGGCAGGCCAAGCCGACTGGGCCTGAGAATTCGGCAGCCACAGCCCCACCGCAGACGCGGCACCGGCAGACAGAAAATCCCGACGTTTGAAATGTTGGAGGTCCACGGTATGTTTCCTGATTATTTGAATGTGAAAGCATGTCATCGTAGCAAGTCGCCGCAAGCGAGCAACCGGCACAACACTTCAAGCGGGTTCGTCGCGTCAGCTCGCAGTGGTTATATTTGACGCAGCGACATTTCCATTTTTGAAAGTACCCATGAAAACAATCGGCATGATCGGCATCGGCATGATGGGCCACGGCATCGCGAGCAATTTGCTCAAGCACGGGCAAAGCCTCACGGTCCTGGAACACCCTGGCAACCAGCCCCTGACAGACCTGCTGGCAGCCGGTGCGCGCACCTGCCACACCGCGCAAGCACTGGCGCAGCAATCCGAGGTGATCATTTTGTGCGTCACCGGCACGCCGCAAGTCGAGGCCGTGCTCACGGGTGAGGATGGGGTTTTGCAGGGCATGCGCCCTGGCACCATCGTCATCGATTGCTCCACAGCCGTGCCCGCATCGACCGAAAAAGTGGCTGCGATGGTGATCGCCCGGGGGGGCCAGTTTTTGGACTCCCCCATGACCCGCACCCCCAAAGAAGCGGCCGAAGGTCGACTGAATTTGCTGGTGGGTGGCGATGCGGCCTTGTTCGAAATTTGCAAACCGATCCTGTCGTGCTTTGCAGAAAACATCGTGCACACCGGCCCCATCGGCTCGGGTCACCGCATGAAGTTGCTGCACAACTATGTGTCGCTGGGCACCGTCACCTTGCTGGCCGAAGCGGCGGCCTGCGCGCAGTTGTCGGGCGTGAACGCGCAAACCTTTGTGGACGTGCTGGCCATGGGCGGCGGCTGGGGTGCGGCGCTCGAGCGCCTCAAGCCCACACTGGCTACCGGCGACACTTCGGGCCTGCGCTTTTCCATGAGCAATGCCCTGAAAGACCTGAGCTATTACAACCAGATGGCCATCGACACCCAGGCCGACCACACCGTGGCGCAAGCGGTCAAAAACACGCTGGAGGCCGCTTGCCAAGAAGGCGACCCGAACGCCTTGGTGCCGGAGCTGATCGGGTTGTTGGTCAAGCGGCGGGGGGCTTGAGCCCACTGAAAATGCGAGGCTGAAGCCTCACACATTAAGCCTGCTGGTACTGCCAATAGTCGACCAAGCGCTTGGACTCGCGCACCCCATCGTGAGGTGCGCCACCATCAGTCTTTTGCCCTCTGCTTGCCCCGCAGGCCTTTGGCGTATTGGTCGTCCAGTGCCAGCTTTGGCTTGACCGTTTTCAGCCGCTTTGCCACTTCCTTGATGTGCTCAGCTGGGGCAATGTGCTCGGGCAGGGTGCCACCAATACGTTCAATAGCGCCACGCACTTCTTTGCCGACTTGTTCATGGGCTTGTATGGCTTGGCTTTGGCTGCGGATGCCTTCACGCGCCAGCTTTTTTGGGCAATCAGTAGCAGGCAAAGCGGGAGAGGTGGAAGTCGTCCACATCCCGTTGAGCACCCTTGGCTAGGTCGATCATTTTGCCGGCGCCGGCAAAATGATGCTCTGGAGGATTTTCTGATTCGCGACAGGAACTTACCGCCCGTTCAATGGCTTGCTTAAAGCGCCGCCATTGGCTGTAGCCGAGCAAGGCTTGCAGATCCCTGGCGCTCCAGTACTCGGCACCAAATTCGTTGATCTGACGCAGATCCTCAAAGCTTTTACTGCCTATGGCGACTTTTGTACTTTTACTCATCGTGACACCCTTGATTAATGAATATCAAAATACTCATTATCAGTCGGATTGAACAGCACACCCTCATTCCAGCGACCATCCCACGCTGAATTAAGCCTGCACCTCCACTTGGTGCGGGTTCAAGTCAATCTGCGAGTTGACCAAGGTCGAAGCCAGAGCCTCGACCGAATCGGCCGCCGCACGCCGTGCGAGATGCAGGCACGGTTTTACAAAAAATCAGACCAGCGGCACGGTGAGTTGTTGGATCACCCCGGCCGTGTCCGGACGCACGCCACGCCACCAGGCAAATGCCTCAGCGGCCTGCTCGGCCAGCATGCCCACGCCATCGGCCAGGCGCGTGACGCCTGCTTGTTGTGCCAACAGCAGAAAAGGCGTGAGGCCCTTGCCATAGGTCAGGTCATAGGCCAGACAGTCGGGTGAAAAAACACTGGGGTGCAAAGGTGGCAGCTCGGCAGTCAGGCTGGACGAACTCGCGTTCAGCACCAGATCAAAAACCCCCACCACATCGGCATAAGCGGCCGCATGCACAGGCACTTTCCCACTCTGGTGCTGGTTCGCCAGGGCAACCAGTTCTTCGGCCTTGGCCAACGTGCGGTTGACAATCACCAGCTCGGCAGGTTGCTCGGCCAACAGGGGCAGCAACGCGCCACGGGTCGCGCCGCCCGCGCCCAGAATCAAGACCCGGCGCCCCTTGATCGGACAGGCCAAGTTGTGCACCAAATCGCGCACCAGACCCACACCGTCAAAGTTCTGCGCATGGACCTTGTCGCCCTCAAACTTGAGGGCGTTGACAGCCCCCGCCATCTGCGCGCTGGGTGCCAGATCGGTGGCGTAGGCAAAGGCATCGAGCTTGAAGGGTGCGGTCACGTTCATGCCCCGCCCGCCCGCTGCACGAAACGCATCCACCACCGCTGCAAAACCACCCACAGGTGCCAGCAGCTTGGTGTAGTCGATGTCCTGCCCGGTCACCTTGGCAAAAGCGCTGTGAATCAGCGGTGACTTGCTTTGCACGATGGGGTTGCCGATGACGGCGTAACGGTCGGTCATGAAGAAGTTTTTCTAAAACAATGAAGTGATCTTATCGTCCCCGGCACCCGCGCGATGGGCCTGCCAAGCCGTCACCCCCATCGGGCGCCATTCAAAGCGTCAGTGTCGCCCCACCAGCCGGTAAATGACGCCCCCCAAAACCGCCACGCCCAACGCCGCCAGCATCAAGGCGTAAGGCAACCAGCCACGGTCCACGCTCTGGGCCACCAGCAGCACACCGGTCGACTGGCCAAAAAACAGCAGGCAGGCGAACAAGGTCACCGCCGTACCGCGAGAGGCGGGGGCCATTTGCGTAGCCTGGACCTGCAGTGTGTTGTGCAGCATGTAAAAGCCAAACCCCGTGACAAAGCAGCCCAGCATGCCCAGCACCGGCTGGTTGGCCCAAGCCACCGTGAGCATGCCCAGCGCAATGCAGGCCGTGCCGGTTCTGACCAGACCGCGCTCGCCGCCCAGCCAGCCCATCCAACGCCGTGCCAGCTGGCTGTAGACCAAGCCACCCACGCCGTAAAGCACCATCACCGAGCCGGCAAAAACCAGGCTCATGTCGTATTGCACGTGCAAATGGGTAGGGATGAAGGCCATGGTGCCGAAGATCAAGGCCCCCTCGATGGCCGTCACAGCCAGGACCTGACGCACACGCTTCGTGCGAAGGATCTGGAAGGTGTTGGTAAAGTACGCCTTGAAACTGGTGCCGCCGACGGCAGATGCTTGTGCAGGTGTGTTGCGAAACTTGCGCCACAGCATGAATGCCGCAAGCGAAAACACAGCAGACAACATGGCAAAAGCACTGCGCCAGCCCAAATGCTCTGCCGCAAATCCCCCGAACCACAAGCCGGCCATCATGCCGCTGACGGTGTATCCCATGAACCTGGCCAGGGTTTCCTGGCGCCGGTCGTAGGCCACCTGGTCACCAATCCAGGCCATGGACAGCGGAATGATGCCAGCAGCCGCCGCACCCATGAAGCCACGCATGACCACCAACAGCGTGAGGTCTGACGCCATGCTGGTGATGGCACTGAACACTGCGCAGGCCAGCACCGCCAAAGAGATCACCCGCAGTTTCCCGAAACGGTCTCCCAGCGGCCCATAAAAAAGTTGCAGCACCCCGTAGCACACGGCAAACACCGAGACCACACGCGAGGCATCGCCCGTGGTGACCTGAAACTCTTGCCCCAGCACCACCAGCATCGGGTCGCACAAACGCATCGAGGCCATGCTGGCAAAGCCCGCCAGGCCCATCACGCGCAGGCTGTTGCGCTCAGCTTGCGCTGTGAATGCCATCGTTCAGCCCATCAGCTGTTGTTCCAGATCGTGCAAGACCTGGTAGCAAGGCAGCACCTGTGCGATGCTCGAATTTGGCTCGCGGCCTTGCTGAATCGCTGCGAAAAATTCGCGGTCTTGCAACTCGATGCCGTTCATGGACACGGCCACTTGGGACACATCGATCTTTTCTTCCTTGCCCGTGAACAGATCGTCGTAACGCGCGAGATAGGTGCCGGTGTCACCGATGTAGCGAAAGTAAGTGCCCAGCGGGCCATCGTTGTTGAAGCTCAGGCTGAGTGTGCAGATCGCACCATTGGCGGCCTGGAGCTGGATGCTCATGTCCATGGCGATGCCCAATGCAGGGTGAATCGGGCCCTGAATGGCATTGGCTTTCACGATGGGGCTGCCGCACTGGTAGGCGAACAGGTCCACCGTGTGGGCAGCGTGGTGCCACAGCAGGTGGTCGGTCCAGCTGCGGGCCTGGCCCAGCGCGTTCATGTTGGTGCGCCGAAAGAAATAGGTCTGCACATCCATTTGCTGGATGTTGAGATCCCCGGCCTGGACCTTGTTGTGCACCCACTGGTGGCTGGGGTTGAAGCGGCGGGTGTGCCCCACCATGGCCACCAGACCGGTTTGTTGTTGCACGCGCAAGACTTCCTGGCCGTCTTTGTAGACATCGCACAGCGGAATCTCCACCTGCACGTGTTTGCCGGCCTTCAGGCAAGCCAGGGTCTGGCTGGCGTGCATTTGCGTGGGGGTGCACAAAATCACCGCATCCACTTCTTTCAAAGCCAGTGCCTCGCCCAGGTCGGTGGTGGCATGTGCAATGCCGTATTTGGCAGCGACTTCTTTGGTTTTTTCGATGTCGCGGCTGATCAGCGAAACGACCTCGACGCCGTCGATGTTCCGGATCCCGTCCAGGTGTTTGATGCCGAAGGCACCAGCGCCAGCCAGGGCGACTTTGATGGTTTTGCTCATGGGTATTGCCTTGATGTGAAAATTATTTGAGTTTGAAAATGTTGCGCAGAACCAAATCACTTGTGACACACAGCACATTGCTCTTCAAAGCCAACGCCAAGCAGCCGACTTTGCTGATGGTGTCTTGAGTGCCGTTGGCTGGATTGCGAAAAATCTCACGGATGGTTTCGCGTACGGGGGTGCCGTTGATTTCAAGCGGCAGTGTTTCGAGGTCGGGGTGATCACTCATGCCCTCCCCCTCTGCGTCAGTTGAGCGCTTGCCCTGCGAAGTTCATTGGTTATTTGCTCAGCACTGGGCAACAGGGTTTGGTACCTCGCAGCAAGCACTTTATTGGGCAAGCCTTCCAGCGCATAGTGCGCTTGGGCTGCGCCCTTTTGACTGCACAAGATGATGCCCACGGGCGGGTTCTCTCCTTCACGCATCCAATGGGCTTTGGCGTAGTTCAGGTACATGTGCATTTGCCCAGCATCGGCGTGGCTGAATTTTCCGAGTTTGAGGTCGATCAGCACCAGGCATTGCAGGGCCCGATGGTAAAAGACCAAGTCAACGCGGAACCATTCATCATCGAGGCGTAAGCGTTTTTGGCGACCCACGAAGGCAAAGTCGTCGCCCAATTCCAGCAGGAAATCTTCCAACCTGTGGATCAGCGCTTCTTCCAGATCGCTTTCGCTGTACTCGTCTTTGAGATCAAGAAACTCCAGCACATACGGATCCTTGATGATGGTGTCCAGTCCCATTATGTCTTCAGGCTTGGGCTGAGCGCCTTTGCTGAGCATGGCCTTTTTATCTTTGGAAAGCAGGCTGCGCTCAAAAAACTGGCTATCAATTTGACGCTTGAGTTGCCGTACGCTCCAGCCGCCGCGCAGGGCTTCGTGTTCGTAGAACTGACGGGACTCTTCCCCGTCGACTGACAAGAGGCACACATAAGCCGACCATGGCAGGGGAAAGGCGTGTGCGAGGTCTTTCAGGATGAATGGGCCAGACGGTGTTTCGCGGATGGGGGCGCGAATCGCAGAAATTTCATCGATTCCGGATTTTGCAGACGCTGTCTGCAAAATCTTCTCGTAAGACCATCCCATGTGAAAAGCCCGCATCTGCGCTAAGTTGCGCGCGCCAAACCCCCGCCCAAACTCAACCGTCAAATCCACTGCCAGTTGTTGGATGAGTTGTTCACCATAAGCCGCCCGGCGCTTGCCCTTTTGCTCGGCTTCAACAATGCGCCGCCCCACCTCCCAATAACTCGCTGTCATCACCGCATTGACACTGCGCACCGCAACTGTTCGGGCTTGGCGCAGTAAATCTGCGATGTCAGCTTGCAGGTTTTGGTAGTTTTTTGTGTGATTCATGGGAACTTACTCTCCTTGTTTTTTTTCATTTAAACGAGGCACCACCCTCGAAAATTATGACTTTTATGATATTTAACAAGGATAAACGAACTCATTAATCAACCAAACCGGGACTCAGTTGCTCTCAAGAATGACGTGACCGACTGCCGTGTTGGAAGCAGGCACATGGTAGAAGCGGTGGAGCAGCTTGGGTGCTGGGCCGGTCATCTTGCCGCCCTTGATGTCGCTCATTGCGCCCCGAGCGATCAGCCACATGACCAGCTCGATGCCTTCGGAGCCGGCTTCGCGCACATAGTCGATGTGCGGCGTGGCGGCAGCTGCCACCGGGTCCTTGATCAGCTGGTCAAGCCAGGCATTGTCCCACTCGCGGTTGATCAGGCCCGCACGCGCGCCCTGCAGCTGGTGGCTCATGCCGCCCGTGCCCCAGATGTGCACGTTCAGGTCTTCGTCGTAGCTCTCGACCGCCTTGCGGATGGCCTGCCCCAGGTTGAAGCAGCGCTGGCCGCTGGGCACGGGGTACTGCACCACGTTCACGGCAAACGGGATCACCGGGCAAGGCCAGGCGTCTTTTACCGGGTCGAGCTCGCCGCACATCAGCGACAGAGGCACCGTGAGGCCGTGGTCCACGTCCATCTTGTTGACGATGGTCAGGTCAAAGTCTTGCTGGATGACCGACTGCGCAATGTGCGAAGCCAGCTCGGGGTGGCCCTTGACGACCGGCACGGGGCGTGGGCCCCAGCCTTCGTCTGCGGGCTTGTATTCAGCGGCCGTACCAATGGCAAAGGTCGGGATCATGTCGAGGCTGAAGGCCGTGGCATGGTCGTTGAACACCAGGATGATGACGTCGGGTTTGTTGTCCTTCATCCATTGTTTGGAAAAGTCATAGCCCGCAAAAACGGGCTTCCAGTAGTCTTCTTTGGTCTTGCCCAGGTCCATGGCCGCGCCGATGGCGGGCACGTGCGAGGTGAAAACGGAGGCGGTGATTTTGGCCATGTGTGGTTCTCTGAAATTAATTGGGATCTGACCCCGATTAAGGTTTTTTGCCGGCTGCGCCTTGGGGTTGGTTCTGCGCTTGTGCATCGCCGTTTTCACCAACGTAGCGGTTGCCCTCGACGCTGCGGCCGCCCTGGATCATCATGTTGCGGTATTCCTCTTCGGTCATGCCGGTCATGGAGCCCGCCATTTGCTGGAAGCTCTTGCCGTCGGTCGCACCGATCTTGGCCAGAAAGTAAATGTTGCCGCCAGTGCGCATGCACCAGTTCAGGTCGCGGGCCAGCACGGCCTGCTTTTGCTCTTCGGTCATGGGCCAATCGTCCAGGTAGGCACGCTCATTGGCCTTGAACAGTTCGCGGTTTTCGGCCTTCATGAGCGACATGCAGAACTGGTTGAGCGCATAGCCTTTGCGCGATTGCTCGGCGTCAAAGATGATCGTGCCGGGCACGTCGGTGTAGGGTTTGTCGAGGGCCATGGTTCAGCCTTTCGCTTCTTCGGGCCAATACAGTCGCATCGGGTTGTCCACCAGCAGCTTGCGCTGCAGCTCGGTGGTCGTTGCGATGCGCGGAATGAAGTCGACCAGCAGGCCGTCGTCGGGCATGTGGTCTTTCAGGTTGGGGTGGGGCCAGTCGGTGCCCCACAGCACGCGGTCGGGAAAGGCTTCGACGATGCGTTTGGCAAAGGGGATCACGTCCTGGTAAGCATGCTGCTCACCCTTCAAAGCCTTGGGGCCGGTGACCGACAGACGTTCGGGGCACGACACCTTGCTCCACACGTTTTGGTGCTCGCGCATGAAACGCTCGAACAGCGCAAATTGAGGTCCGTCCACCGGCAAGGACACATCAGGACGGCCCATGTGGTCGACCACCACCGTGGTGGGCAATGTGGTGAAGAAGTCCCACAACTCGGGCAGGTCCACCGCTTCAAAGTAAATGACCACATGCCAGCCCCACTTGGCGATGCGGCTGGCGATCTCCAGCAGTTCGTCCTTGGGCGTGAAGTCGACCAGACGCTTGACGAAATTGAAACGCACACCACGCACACCGGCGTCGTGCATGGCCTGGATTTCCTGATCCGTCACGCTGCGCTTGACCGTGGCCACGCCGCGCGCTTTGCCGCCAGAGCTGACCAGCGCATCGACCATGGCGCGGTTGTCGGCACCGTGACAGGTGGCCTGCACCACCACGTTGCGCGCAAACCCGAGGTGATCGCGCAGCGCATACAGCTGCTGCTTGCTGGCATCGCAAGGTGTGTATTTGCGCTCGGGGGCGTAGGGAAACTCGGCGCCGGGGCCAAACACGTGGCAATGCGCATCGACAGCGCCTGCGGGCAATTTGAATGTCGGTTGACTGGGGCCGGTGTACCAGTCCATCCAGCCTGCGGTTTTGGTGAAGTCACCTGTTGTGGGTTTGCTCATCTTTGCGCCTTCATGAACGGACAAGAGGCTGTGCGGCCCTCTCGGGGCTCATCAGTCCTTCGGCCAGCAAATCGCCCCAATAGGGCCGCACAGCCTCTTGTCCTTTGTTGTTTTTACGGTTGATCAATCGATGTATTTCAAGCCAGCTGCCGCCAGCGGCTCGCGCATCTTGTACATGTCCAGCCCCAACACGCCCGAAGCGAGTTTGGCGCGTTTTTCGCCTTCCAAACTTTCCCGTTTTTGGGCGGCCTCAAGGGTTTGAACGGCACGGGCAGCGGGCACACAGACCACGCCATCGTCATCGGCCACGATCACGTCACCGGGGTTCACGATCATGCCGGCGCACACCACAGGGATGTTCACCGAACCGACTGTGGCCTTGATCGTGCCCTTGCTGCTGATGGCTTTGCTCCAGACGGGAAAACCCATACGGGTCAGCTCTTTCACATCGCGCACACCGGCATCGATGATCAGGGCGCGGGCACCACGGGCCTGAAACGAGGTGGCCAGCAGGTCGCCAAAATAGCCATCGGTGCATTCGGCGGTGATGGCGGCCACCACGATGTCGCCGGGCTGAATCTGCTCGGCGACCACGTGCATCATCCAGTTGTCACCGGGGTGCAGCAGCACCGTGACGGCCGTACCAGAGACTTGCGCGCCGGGGTAGATGGGGCGCATGCAGGGTTTCATGAGGCCCACACGGCCCATGGCTTCGTGCACGGTGGCCGAGCCCAAAGCGGCCAAGCCATCGGCGGCTGCGCGGTCAGCGCGGGTGATGTTGCGGTACACAACGCCAAGTTCGTACATCTGTTTTCTCCTTAATTAGTTGGTGACAGAGCTAAAGATCTGTCACACAAATCCATCAAATGCTGACAGAGCTAAAGATCTGTCACACAAAATCCTTAGATTCCTTTGGCCTTGAGTTGGTCGTCCAGGCGCTTGAAGACGCGGCGGGCGTTGCCTTCGTAGACCATGTAGCGGTCTTCATCACTGAGGTTGGCCGTGGCTTGCACATAGCGTTTGGTGTCGTCAAAGTAATGGCCGGTTTCAGGGTCGATGCCGCGCACCGCGCCGATCATTTCAGACGCGAACAGGATGTTCTTGACCGGGATCACCTTGGTCAGCAGGTCGATGCCAGGCTGGTGGTACACGCAGGTGTCAAAGAAAATATTGTTCAGCAGGTGCTCCGACAGCAAGGGCTTTTTCAGCTCTTGCGCCAGCCCCCTGAAACGACCCCAGTGGTAAGGCACAGCGCCGCCGCCATGCGGGATCAGGAACTTCAAGGTGGGGAAGTCCTTGAACAAGTCGCTGGTCAGGCACTGCATGAAGGCGGTGGTGTCGGCGTTCAGGTAGTGCGCACCAGTGGTGTGAAAGCAGCTGTTGCAGCTGGTCGACACGTGAATCATGGCGGGGATGTCGTACTCGACCATCTTTTCATAAATGGGGTACCAGGCCTTGTCGCTCAGCGGGGGAGATGTCCAGTGGCCGCCCGATGGATCGGGGTTCAGGTTGATGCCGACGTTGCCGTATTGCTCGACGCACTTGACCAGCTCGGGGATGCAGGTCGCAGGATCGACACCGGGCGACTGGGGCAGCATGGCCGCAGGCACGAAATGGTCGGGAAACAGCTGCGCCACGCGAAAGCACAGCTCGTTGCAAATGGCGGCCCAGGTGGAGGAGACGTTGAAGTCACCAATGTGGTGGGCCATGAAGCTGGCGCGGGGGCTGAAGATGGTCAGGTCCGAGCCGCGCTCTTTCATCTTGGCCAACTGGTTGGTCTCAATGGTCTCGCGCAATTCGTCGTCGCTGATTTTCAGCTCAGACACTTTGGGCATGGCAGCGGGGTCTTTGATGCCCGCAATCTGGCGATTGCGCCAGTCTTCCAGCGCCTTGGGTGCGGTGGTGTAGTGACCGTGTACATCGATGATCAAGGGCTGTTTTTGGCTCATGCGCGATTCCTGGGTGGAAAAAGTCTGAGCACGATTGTGCCGCGATGCCCTGCCCGCACAAAGACGCCGCAGCCTCTACCAGCTAGAACAAATCAGCATAACCAAACGCTTGATATGACAAAATAACAAACATAGGAAGAACCGCCATGGACCTCAAACAGCTGGAATAC
>CAIZSE010000128.1 GCA_903935585.1 uncultured Burkholderiales bacterium
TCGCCTGGAAAGATGCCGACCTCGGGCATGCCGATGCCGGACTTGTCGGCGAACTTGCGCACGGTCTCCACGATCCAGGCTTCGTCGGCATTGGCGGGCTGGTTGATGACCTTCACACCCGATGTCCACTTGGCCATGGGCTTGCTGATGAGCAAGGAGATGATGGCGCCTCCAAAGCCCATGATGAGCGCAAACCCGAGCAAGGCGCCAAGGTTCAGGCCGTTGGCCGTGAGGAATCGGTTGACGCCCAGCAAGTTGGCGACGATGCCCAGCACAACCACAACGGCCAGGTTGGTCAGGACAAACAAGAAAATTCGTTTCATGGTTTTTTTCACTTTCAACCCGAAAGGCACGGGTTCATTGGGGGGAATGTTAGGGGCTTGCCGGGCAAAATCAAACGGGGGGAACGATTTCCTCAACGGCGTACGGTTTTTCAGTCTGCGGCTTGACGCGGCGGGGTCTGAAAACGCTGCTGTCAGCGTAGAAAGCCGGGTCTTGGTTGGCAGGCCACCACCCGGGAACGCCCAACAAGGGCAAGGGGCTGAAGGGTTTGCGTGACAGCTTGTCGGCGCTCAGGTCCTGCGCCAACCAGGCGTCGATGTCAGATGGCAGCACCGATGGGGGCACCCGCCACATGTGCACGGTGATCGATTTGTAGGGCTGGACCGCTTTTTCAAGCGCGGCATGGCCAAAAGTCCACAAGCGGGTGGCTGGCCACGCTTCGCGCAGACCCACAAAAGCATCGTGCCAACGGTGTTCTGTCAGCGCCGCCCACAAGTCATCCGGGGGCTGGATCAGCAAGGCGTTTTCGTCGAACACGGTGGCGGCATCGCGCACCGGGCCGCGCACCTGGCCCACGCCAGCCCGGGCGATCTCTGTGGCCTGCAGCTGGTTCAAGCGTTTTTTGGTCTGCGGAAAATGCATCCAGCACAGGGCATTGAAGAAATCGTGCAGGCCTTCGCGGGTAGGCACCTGGCCATGGGCAAAGATGAAGTCTTCATACGCCTGGCCTTCGGGCAAGTCGCTTTGCGGCACAAAACGCACGGGCGCCAGGCCTGCCTCGTTCAGCGCCTGCGGCTGCGGACAGCCTGCCGCGATCTTTTGGGCAATGGTTTCCCCCACGCCGCGCCAACCGTTCAACCAAGGGGCCGACCAGTCGATGTCAGGTACGCCGCGCAACAGACTTTGGGCGCAGCGCCCAGCTGTCAAATCGGCGTTGGGGGATTGGCCCGGACTCAGGCCGTCACCAGACGCCACGGCAAGCTTTCTCCTGAGCGCAGAGGCTTGAGTTCGGCCTCGCCCAGGGCAAAGCTTTCGGCGGGTGTCCAGCTTTCGCGGCGCAGCGTGATGCGGCTGGTGTTGCGCGGCAAGCCGTAAAAGTCAGCCCCGAAGAAGCTGGCAAAGCCTTCCAGTTTGTCGAGTGCGCCAGCCTGGTCAAAGGCTTCGGCATACATCTCGATGGCCGCGTGCGCGGTGTAGCAACCCGCGCAACCGGTGGCATGCTCTTTCAGGTGCGCCGGGTGCGGTGCGCTGTCGGTGCCCAAAAAGAAACGCGGATTGCCCGAGGTGGCCGCCTTGACCAGCGCCAGTCGGTGCGTTTCCCGCTTGAGCACCGGCAGGCAGTAGTAATGCGGGCGAATGCCGCCAGTGAAGATGGCGTTGCGGTTGTAAAGCAGGTGGTGTGCCGTGATGGTGGCGCCCAGATGGGCATCGCCTTCGGCCACGTACTGCGCAGCCTCGGCTGTGGTGATGTGTTCCATCACGATCTTCAGCGCGGGGAAATCGCGGCGCAAGGGCTTGAGTTGCTGTTCGATGAACACCGCTTCACGGTCAAACAGGTCGATGTCGGGCGAGGTGACTTCGCCGTGCACCAGCAGCAACAGGCCTTCGCGCTGCATGGCTTCGAGCACGGGGTAGATCTTGCGCAGATCGGTCACGCCCGCATCGCTGTTGGTGGTGGCGCCCGCCGGGTACAGCTTGCAGGCCACCACACCGGCCGCTTTGGCACGGGCCATTTCTGCCGGGGCCAGGTTGTCGGTCAGGTACAGCGTCATCAGGGGCTCAAAGGCCATGCCCTTGGGCACAGCGGCCACGATGCGGGCCTTGTAGGCCAGCGCCTGCTCGGCGGTGGTCACCGGCGGCTTGAGGTTGGGCATGATGATGGCGCGGGCAAACTGGGCCGCGGTGTGCGGCACCACAAGCTTCAGTGCAGCGCCATCGCGCACATGCAGGTGCCAGTCGTCAGGGCGGGTGATGGTGATTTCTTGGGTCATGGGACGTATTGTCTCAAACCTGTGGCCAAGGGTGAATGACCGCTACCGGCGCCAGAGATGGGGCAGCAGGCCCCGATTAATGTTGCAGGATCTTGTTCAGGAAGTCTTTGGTGCGCGGCTGGCGGTTTTCGGGGTGGTTGAAGAACTCGTCTTTGGAGCAGTCTTCCAGAATGCGACCACCCACGTCGATGAAGATCACGCGGTTGGCCACTTTGCGGGCAAAGCCCATTTCGTGGGTGACCACCATCATGGTCATGCCTTCGTTGGCCAGTTGCACCATCACATCCAGCACTTCGCCCACCATCTCGGGGTCAAGCGCCGAAGTCGGCTCGTCAAACAGCATGACGATCGGGTCCATCGACAAGGCGCGGGCAATGGCCACGCGCTGCTGCTGACCGCCCGACAGCTGGCCCGGAAACTTGTCCTTGTGCGCCAGCAGGCCCACGCGGTCGAGCATCTTGAGGCCGCGCTCTTTGGCTTCGGCTTCAGATCGGCCCAGCACCTTGATCTGGGCGATCGTCAGGTTCTCGGTCACCGACAGGTGCGGAAACAGCTCGAAGCTCTGAAACACCATGCCGACGCGCGAACGCAGTTTGGGCAAGTCGGTGCCCGCATCCATCAAGGACACGCCATCCACATGGATGCTGCCTTGTTGCACGGGCTCGAGCGCATTGACGGTTTTGATCAGGGTGGACTTGCCCGAGCCCGAAGGACCGCACACCACCACGACATCGCCCTTGTTGATGCTGACCGAGCAGTCGTTGAGCACCTGAACCGGGCCATACCACTTGGACACATTTTTGATTTCAATCATTTTCTTTTCCCGATTTCAGTGCGTGCATCAACGCACGATGGCAATCTTGGCCTGCAATCGCTTGACGGCCCAGGACAATCCAAAACAGATGATGAAGTACACCCCGGCGGCCAGGATGTAAGCCTCTTCAGGGCGACCATAAATCTTGCCGGCGTTGGAGAAGCCTTTGAGCAAGTCATAAGCCCCGATGGCATAGACCAGCGAGGTGTCCTGAAACAAGATGATGGTCTGCGTGAGCAGCACCGGCAGCATGTTTCTGAAGGCCTGGGGCAGAATGACCAGGCGCATGTTTTGCCCATAGGTCATGCCCATGGCTTGACCGGCAAGCACCTGCCCACGGGGAATGGACTGGATGCCCGCGCGCATGATTTCGCTGAAATAGGCGGCTTCAAAAGCGACAAAGGTGATGATGGCCGACCATTCGGCGCCAATGGGTCTGCCAATGAGAAACGGCATCAGCAAATAAAACCACAGAATCACCATGACCAAGGGCACTGAGCGCATGCCATTGACATAGAAGGTGGCTGGCGCAGCCAGCATTGTGTTGCCCGACAAGCGCATGAGTGCCAGCAAGGTGCCAAAAATCACGCCGCCGATGGTGGCGGTGATGGTCAGTTGCACACTGAAAATCAGGCCGCTCCAGACGAACTTGCGCAGCATCTCCAGATCAAAAAAGGAAAGGTCGAGTCCAAACATGTCAGTGCCCCCCCGTTCCGGCGGAGACGATGAAGCCGGGCACACGCATTTTCTTTTCGATCCCGGCAAAGACGCGATTCACGGCGAAGGCTGACAAGGCATAAAGCCCGGTGACAGCAAGGTAGATTTCAATGCCTCGCGAGGTTTCTTCCTGCGCCTGCATGGCGAACATGGTGAGTTCAGCAATCGACACGGCAAAGGCCACCGAGGAGTTTTTCAAGAGGTTCATCGACTCACTGGTCAGCGGCGGCAAGATGATGCGAAACGCCATGGGCAAGATCACATACCGGTACGCCTGTGCCGTGGTGAACCCCACGGCCATGGCGGCATAACTTTGCCCTTTGGGCAAGGCCTGAATACCCGCCCGCACTTGCTCGGCAATGCGCGCTGAGGTGAAAAAACCCAACGCAAACACCACCAGCAAAAAGCCAGGCACCTGCTGAAATGCCGGGAATATTTTGGGCACCACGAAGTACCACAAGAAAATTTGCACCAACAGCGGTATGTTGCGGAACAACTCAACCCAGGCGTTGCCCAGTGCAACCAGGACCGGCCGTCCAGGCAAAGTGCGGACAGTGCCCACCACGGCGCCAACGCTCATGGCCACCAACCAGGAGCAAGCCGCCACAGCCAGCGTCCAGCGCCAAGCCTCCAGCATCCACTCAAGATAGGTGCGGCCACTGCCGTCATCGGTCAAAAATACCTGCCAATCCCAAGTCATTTTTTTATTCCTGCAAAAGGGAAGCCCGTTCCCCAAAAAGAAACCCCGCCCAAGTTAGCCCCGGCGGGGTTTGAAACGCATCAAGGCAAAATTACTTCTTGGCGTAATCTTCAGCAGGCTTGTCGTTCAGGTTAGCCCAAGCTGTTTTGGTGGCTTCGCTGGCGACCAGACCGACGCGTGTATTTTTCGGTGGGATGGGTTGAACAAACCATTTGTCATAGGCCTTGGCCATGTCACCGTTCTTGACCATGTCACGCACGGTGTCGTCGGCCAATTTCTTGAAAGCCGGATCGTCCTTGCGAATCATGATGGCGATCGGCTCAACGTTGAGCACCTCGCCCACAATGCGGAAGTCTGCAGGGTTTTTGGCGGTCGCGATATTGCCTGCCAGGATCTGGCCATCCATGACGAATGCATCTGCACGGCCAGACTCCAGCAACAAGAAGCTGTCGGCATGGTCTTTGCCAAACAGTTCGTTGAAGTTCACGCCGTTGGCGCGCTCATGCTTGCGCAGCAACTGAACCGAGGTGGTGCCTGTTGTCGTGGCCACGGTCTTGTTGACCAATTGGGCGATCGAGGTGATGCCTGAAGCGACTTTGGCCGCAATGCGCACCTCTTCCACAAACGTGGTCACCACAAAGGCCACGTCTTTTTGACGCGCTGCGTTGTTGGTGGTGGAGCCGCACTCAATGTCGACCGTGCCGTTTTGAACCAATGGAATGCGGTTTTGCGAAGTCACAGATTGAAACTTGACATCGACTTTTTTGCCCACAGCTTTTTCCAGGTTGCCAATGATGCGCTGGCAGACCTCAAAGTGAAAACCGGCGTACTTGCCATCACCCAGGGTATAGGACAGGGCGCCCGAAGAGTCGCGCACACCCATGGTGATGGCGCCGGCATTTTTAACCTTGGCGATGGTGTCGGCTTGAGCAGACATGCAGGCCAGGGCGGTGATCGCGACTGCGAACAATTGCTTTTTCATTCAGTTCTCCAAAAATTGCCAAAAGGCGAGAGTTAAACCATGCCGTTTCGATGCGCGGTTGCACCATCATGACATTGAGACAGACTTGTTTTAGCAGCTGCCCCGCTAAATATGCCCGCTGTAAACAAGCAGCAACTATAGTGATCCGGACAGCCAACCCACATCAGGGTGTACCCCAGATCATCATGCAAAAAAAGCATAACACAATGCCTACAGGCGGCAGATCAAGCTGGGCGTGGCGATTCCTGGGTTAAATGCGCCCAGAGCTCGTGCGCTGGATGGTGGCCGCTGGTTTTCGGTCCTGGTTTGGCCCTGTAGGCCCTGACCTCCATCGTCAAGGACAAGACTTGACCGCCCGGCAAACGCGCTTCCACCAAAGCCCCGCTCTGGACTTCCTTGCGAACAGCACTTTCCGGCAAGAAAGCCAGGCCATGGCCTTGCATGGCCATGACTTTCAGGCCTTCGGCCATGTCGGTTTCATAGACCCGGTCCAGATGAATCGGTGTACCCGCTTGCTTGAGTATCCAGTCGGTCACGCCGCCCAGATACGCCCCTGGCGCATAGCCCAAATAGGGCAAGGGCCGGGAGGGCGTTCCAGGCAGGCCAAGCACAGGGCTGCCGTCGGCCTGCGCCTTGACGTAAGGGGCAATCGACTCCGCCCCGAGCACCACCATGTCGTAACGCTCGGCATCCAGTTGCAAGGGTTGAGAGGGGTGGTGGTAGACGATCAACAGGTCACACCCCCCTTCGGCCAGGCGCATGGCCGCATCGTGCACATTGAGGGCGATCAAACGGCTTTTGATGGGGCCAAAGCTCTCGCGCAAGCTGGCCATCCAGGACGGGAAAAACGTAAAAGCCAGGGTGTGCGGGACGGCAAATTCGATGAAATCCTGCCCCGCCGAGTTGTGGCCGCGCAGCATGGCCCGGGTGTTTTGCAAGGACTGAAGCAGCTCCAGCGCCTGGTCAAACAAGGTCTCACCAGCCGGGGTGAGTTTGGTGGGGTAGGAGCTGCGGTCCACCAGGTCGGCACCCGCCCAGGCCTCCAGGGACTGGATGCGCCTGGAAAAAGCAGGCTGCGTCACGTGCCGCAGTTGTGCAGAGCGGCTGAAACTGCGGGTTTCAGCCAAGCTCACAAAGTCTTCAAGCCACTTGGTTTCCATGCCGGATTATGTCGCGGCCGCGGTGGATGCCACTGCTGGCGATGATTCGGTATTTTGTTGCAGCGCCCACATGCTGGCGTAGCGCCCCTGACTGGCCAGCAGTTCGGCGTGGTTGCCACGCTCGATGATTTGCCCGGCTTCCATCACCAGGATTTCGTGTGCATCGACCACGGTGGACAAGCGGTGGGCAATCACCAGGGTGGTCTTGTTTTGCGCCACGCTGGCCAGCTCGGCCTGGATGGCGCGCTCGTTGGCTGAATCAAGGGCCGAAGTGGCTTCGTCAAAAACCAGGATCGGAGGGTCTTTCAGCAAGGTGCGGGCAATGGCCACGCGCTGCTTTTCCCCACCTGAGAGCTTCAGGCCCCTCTCGCCCACCGAAGTCTGGTAACCCTTGGGGGTGGAGGCGATGAAGTCGTGGATGCGCGCAGCACGTGCCGCGCCCTCGATCTCGGCCTGGCTGGCGCCGGGGCGACCATAGGCGATGTTGTAGGCCACGCTGTCGTTGAACAGCACCGTGTCTTGCGGCACGATGCCCAAGGCCTTGCGCACGCTCGATTGCGTGACCTGCCGGATGTCTTGCCCCGCAATGCGGATGAAGCCTTGTTGCACGTCGTAAAAACGGAACATCAAACGCGCCAGCGTGGACTTGCCCGAACCCGAGGGGCCGACCACGGCCACCGTCTTGCCTGCGGGGATGGTGAAGCTGATGTCCTTGAGGATCGGGCGGTCGCTTTCGTAGACAAAAGAAACCCGGTCAAACACCACATCGGGTGCGCCTTGCATGGCCAGCGCCTGCGCGCCCGGCGCATCGGCCACTTCGCGTTCGCGGTCCATCAGCACGAACATCTTGTCCAGGTCGGTCAGGCTTTGCTTGATCTCGCGGTACAGCACGCCCAGAAAATTGAGCGGTATATAGAGCTGGATCATGAAGGCATTGATCATGACCAAATCGCCCAGGGTCATGCGCCCGGCCACCACGCCCTCGGTGGCGCGCCACAACATGGCGACCAAAGCTGCCGCAATGATGAGCTGCTGGCCTGTGTTGAGCACCGACAAGGTGGTCTGTGACTTGAGCCGCGCTAAGCGCAAGCGTTCCAGGCTTTCGTCGTAGCGCCCGGCCTCGAACACCTCGTTGCCGAAATACTTGACGGTTTCGTAGTTCAACAGCGAATCGATGGCCCGGGTGTGCGCGGCCGAATCGAATTCGTTGGCCTGCTTGCGAAACTCTGTGCGCCACTCGGTGATGCGCACCGTGAAAAAGATGTAAAGCGCCAAAGCCAGCAGCGTGATGCCCGCAAACCAGGCATCAAACTTGACCGCCAGAATGGTCAGCACCAAGCCCACCTCGATCAGGGTCGGGATGATGCTGTAGAGCGAATACGAAATCAGCGACTCGATGCCGCGCACGCCGCGTTCGATGTCACGCGTCATGCCACCGGTCTGCCTTGCCAGGTGAAAGCGCAAGCTCAAGGCATGCAAGTGTTCAAAGGTCTGCAAGGCAATGCTGCGCGATGCCCCCTGCGTGGCTTTGGCGAACACCAGTTCGCGCAACTCGGTAAAAGCCGAAGTCAGCAGGCGCAAGGCACCATAGCCCACCAGCAAGGCCACCGGCACCACCAGCACCGCTTGCGCATCGCCGGGCTTGATGTTCATGGCATCGACCAACTCCTTGAGCAGCAAGGGCACGCTCACGTTGGCCAGCTTGGCACCCACCATCAAGCTCAGGGCAATGACCACGCGCCATTTGTATTGCCACAAATAGGGCAAGAGGCGCGACAGGGTTTTCCAGTCACCCCCTGCAGGCGCGGGTGGCGCGGGTGGCGCCGCACCTCCAGGCAAGCCAGGCCTTGGCGTGGCAGGGGAAGCAGGGGCAGCGGTTTCGCCGTGGTGGCGCATAAGGGACAATCCGGTTTTTCGTTAACCACCGATTGTGCCCATGTCTGAAACCCACAGCACCCACACCGTGGCATTGCCCACTGACCAGGAGCTGGTGCTCAAGGTCATCCCCATGCCCGCTGACTGCAATGCCAGCGGCGACATTTTTGGCGGCTGGGTCATGGCCCAGGTCGACCTGGCCGGTGCCGTCTTGCCCGCACGGCGCGTCAGGGGTCGCATGGTCACGGTGGCCGTGAACGAGTTCATCTTCAAGCAACCGGTCAAGGTGGGCGACATCCTGTCGTTCTTTTCCCGCATCGTGCGGGTCGGTCGCACCTCGGTCACGGTCAAGGTCGAGGTGTTCGCCGAACGCTTTCAGCTGCAGGGCCAGTACATCAAGGTGACCGAGGCGCACCTGACCTATGTGGCGGTCGATGACCAGGGACAGCCGAGGGCGGTGCCTGCTGAGTGAAAGCCTGGCTTAAAGGTTGACGCTGAGACTGAGCCGGCGGCAGATCGCGGTTGCACCTGCAACCTGGGAAAAAGCCCTGGCTGCATCGCGCATCAGGACACGATGTAAGCCGCAGCGCCGGTGGACATCAAGCTGCCATCGGGGCCGCAGAACTCCATGCGCGAAGACCCCACCCTGGAGCCCACACGCAGAGCATTCGCGGTGATGGTGAAGTACTCACCAATGCCCGGTCGCAGATAGTCCACGCGCAAATCGATGGTGCCCAGCTTGGCAAAGCGTTCCAGCCGCTTGGCGGGCGTTTCATCCATGTGTTTGGCGGCCAGTGCGGCCATGACGGCCGCGCTCCCAATGGCATCCAGCACAGCGCTGATAACGCCGCCATGGATGCGGTTGTAGGCAAAGTGACCCACCAGATCAGGCCGCATGTCGATGCGGGCCTCTACCCCTTCGGGCGTGACTTTGACCAGCTTGAGGCCCAGTGACTTGTTGAAAACGATTTTTTCTTCGTAGATCTGGCGAAAGCCCTCGATGTACTCAGGCTCAAGAACGATGTGTTCGGTTGGACGATGGGGCATGCCAGGCATTTCAGAGGGAAGTGTGAGGTCGGGCCCGAATGCCCGACCAAGCTGGATGCCAGTTTACAGCGCGGAAAAATCCGGCTTGCGCTTGGCCATGAAAGCCCCAAAGGCCTCTTTGGCGGCGGGCTCGCGCAGCATGCGGCCAAAGCTTTTGCCCTCTTCGGCCATGACTTGCAGCACCTCTTGCTGGGCACCACCTTTCATCAGGCGCTTGGTCTCGATCAGCGACGACAAGGGCTTGGCTGCCAGCTTGCGCGCTTGGGCCTGGGCGTAGCCATTGACCTCGGTCGGCGGTACAACCCGGTTGACCAAACCGACTTCTTGCGCGGCTTCGGCAAAGAAAGGCTCGCCCATGAGCAATGCTTCTGCAGCCCGGTGGTAGCCAAACATGCGCGGGACCAGCAGGCTGGACGCAGCTTCGGGGCACAGGCCCAGATTGACGAAGGGCATGGAAAACGCCGCGTTGTCCCCGGCGTAAACCAGGTCGCAATGGAACAGCATGGTGGTGCCAATGCCTACCGCAGGCCCGGCCACGGCGGCGAGCATGGGTTTTTCGAAGCTGGCGATGCCGCGCAGAAAGCGGAACACTGGCGACTCTTGCGTTGTCGGCGGCTGGTTCAGGAAGTCACCGATGTCGTTGCCCGCACTGAAGATGCTTTCGTGCCCCTGAAACAGCACCACGCGCACGCTGGCGTCCGCTGCAGCCTGGGCCACCGCGTCCGCCATAACGGCATACATGGCCGCTGTGATGGAGTTCTTTTTGTCCAGGCGGTTGAAGGTGATGGTCATCACCCCCGCGTCAATGTGGGTCAGGATGTCAGACATGGTGTTCCTTGTGGCTATACGGTGTGGAGTTCTGCTTTGCAGAACGGTTCATTGGACCCGAATCCAGGTTTGGGTGCGACCCAACAAAGGCGTGCCGATGTAACCGCGGACTTCGAGCTTCTTGCCGCCCTCGATGGGCGTCAAACGTGCGCTGTAGTTCTTGCCGTTCTCGGGATCGAGAATTTTCCCACCTTCCCATACGGCTTTGCCGTCGCCTTGTTGACCACCCCGGATGATTTCCAAACCGATTTTTGGTTTGTCCTTGCGGTCATCGGTGCATAAATTGCAGTTGGGCTCGGTACTGGGCGCGGTCAGCAATGACTTTTCCACCACGCCCGACAAGCCCCCTGCAGCGTTTTGGCTGATGCGAATTTCAGCCTTGGGTTGCTTGCTTTCATCGTCGATGCTTCGCCACAAACCCACTGGACTCAACTGGGCTTGTGCAGCCAAGGCGAACAAACTGAGGCTCAATGCCAAGGCGGATCTGATCATGGGGTCATCCTTTTGAAGTGTTGAGAAATCAGGCCAAAGCGGCATCGGTGTCCATCAACACCTCGCTGCCCGCACGGATGCGGCGCATCAGACTGGAGGTCTCGGGCATCAGGCGTGTGAAATAAAAGCGCGCCGTTTGCAACTTGGCCTGGTAGAACGGGTCAGGGCGTTGCGCTTGCTCTTCGGCCTCGGCCAATTTGGCCAGTGCAATTTGCGCCGAACGCGCCCAGAAATAACCCATGACCAGGTGACCCACCACGCGCAGGTAATCCACGGCCGCTGCGCCCACTTCGTCCGCGTTACCCATGGCTTTCATGCCCACTTCGCCGGTGAGTTGGGTGAGCTTTTGGCCCAGATCAGCCAGCGGCTTGATGAACTCGCCCATGGCTTCGTTGGCCATTTCGGCTTTGACCAATTGCTCGACCAGTTTGCCGAATTTTTTAAGCGTAGCGCCTTGGTTGCCCAGCACTTTGCGGCCCAGCAAGTCGAGCGATTGGATGGTGTTGGTGCCTTCGTAAATCATGTTGATGCGGGCATCGCGCACGAACTGTTCCATGCCCCATTCCTTGATGTAGCCATGGCCACCAAAGACTTGCTGGCAAGCCGATGTGGCCTCCCAGGCGTTGTCGGTGGTGAAGGCTTTGACGATGGGCGTGAGCAAGGCCACGATTTCAGCCGATTCGGCCCGCACGGCCTCGTCGGGGTGGTGGAGTTCCTTGTCGAGCAGCAAGGCGCAGTAGCAGGCCAGCGCGCGACCACCTTCGGCATAGGCCTTGGCGGTCATGAGCATGCGGCGCACATCGGGGTGCACGATGATCGGATCGGCCGGTTTGCCCGGCGCCTTCACACCGGTGAGCGAGCGCATTTGCACGCGGTCTTTGGCGTAGGCCAGCGCGTTCTGGTAGGCCACTTCGGTCAGGCCCAACGACTGGTTGCCCACGCCCAGACGGGCGGCGTTCATCATCACGAACATCGCCGCCAGGCCCTTGTGAGGCTGGCCCACCAGGGTGCCCACGGCTTCGTCGAGCACCATTTGGCAGGTGGCATTGCCGTGGATGCCCATTTTGTGCTCGAGTCCGCCGCAATAAATGCCGTTGCGCTCGCCGATGGCACCCTCCGGCAAGACCTTGAATTTGGGAACGATAAAAAGGCTGATGCCTTTGCTGCCAGGGGGCGCATCGGGCAAGCGGGCCAGCACCAGGTGCACGATGTTGGGGGCCAAGTCGTGCTCACCGGCGCTGATGAAAATCTTTTGCCCACTGATGCGGTAGCTGCCATCGGCCTGCGGTTCGGCCTTGGTGCGCAGCATGCCCAGGTCGGTGCCGCAATGCGGCTCGGTCAGGCACATGGTGCCAGTCCATTCGCCACTGGTCAGCTTGGGCAGGTAGAGCGCTTTTTGCTCGGCCGTGCCATGGGCATGCAGGCACTCGTATGCGCCGTGCGACAAGCCGGGGTACATGGTCCAGGCCTGATTCGACGAGTTGAGCATTTCGTAAAAGCACTGGTTCACCACAAAGGGCAGGCCTTGCCCGCCAAATTCGGGATCGCAGCTGAGCGAGGGCCAGCCTCCAGCCACATATTGCGCATAAGCAGCCTGAAAACCATCGGGGGCTTTGACGTCGTGCGTGTCGCGGTTGAGCTGGCAGCCCTGGGTGTCGCCCGAGATGTTGATAGGGAACACCACTTCAGCTGCAAACTTGCCGCCTTCTTCAAGCACCGCGTTGATGGTGTCGGCATCGGTGTCGGCGTGCTTGGGCAGGGCCTTGAATTCTGCGGACACATTGAGCAATTCGTGCAATACAAACTGCATGTCGCGCAGGGGCGGGTTGTAGACAGGCATGGCAATTCCTTGAAAGGGTCAAAAAGCGGGTTGGGGAGAAATCAGTCGCTGGTGGTCTTGCGCCGGGGCTTGGGCACTGCCACGAGCTTGGCGGATTTGGCGGCGCCCGTCTTTACCGACGATGGGGTAGTCGGCTCCATGGCATGGCGGGCCAATATGTGCAAAAAGCCACGACGCGCCAGCTCAGAGGCGCCAGGGTTGCGCAAGAAGCGCGCTTCGTAGTGCAAGGCCAGGATCAGGCCGTGAATTTCAAACGCGATCTGGTGGGCATCGGCCTCACGGCTGAGTTGCCCTGCAGCCTGGGCCAGCTCAACCGCACGACGCAAGGCGGTTTGCCAAGTGGCCACCGATGAGGCCAAGGCATCCCGCACAGGGCCAGTGCGGTCGTCGAACTCCACAGCTCCACTGATGTAAATGCAGCCCGAATCGATTTCGGTGGAGGTCTGCACCATCCAGTTGTCAAACATCGCCTGCAAACGCGGGACACCACGGGGTTTTTGCATGGCCGCATAAAAAACCTCGGCCTCAAAGCGGTCGTGGTATTCACGGATGACTGAAATTTGCAGCTCTTCGCGCGAGCCAAAGTGGGCAAACACGCCCGACTTGCTCATGCCCGTGACCTCGGCCACAGCGCCAATGGACAAGCCATCCAGACCAATTTGCGAGGCCAGGCCCAAAGCAGCCTGAACGATCACGGCCTTGGTTTGCTGGCCCTTGATGAGCACGCGGCGACCTGCCTCGGGAGCAGGCACGCTTTCAACTTTGGAGAGGGTTTTGCGATCTGTCATGGTGATTAAAAAAGAACGATCGTTCTATTTTGCACCAAAAAGCGTCGCAAAATCAAAGAACCCCCAGAGACGAGGGTAAATCAGGATTCAGGCACCGCCAGCGCCAAAGCACTGGCGGACGCCTGCACAGGCTCGATCAGGCCTTGAAAGCCACGACTTTCTGGCTTTGTTCACCCAGGCCGTCTATGCCCAGGCGCATGACATCGCCGCGCTTGAGAAAGACCGGTGCAGGCTTGCCACCGACCTTGACGCCCATGCCCACGCCCGGTGGCGTGCCCGTGGTGATGATGTCGCCTGGCTCCAGCGTCATGAACTGGCTCACATAGCTGACCAATTTGGCCACGCCAAAAATCATGGTCTTGGTGTTGCCGGTTTGAAACCGCACACCGTTCACATCCAGCCACATGCCCAAGGCCTGCGGATTGGGCACCTCGTCGCGTGTGACCAGCCATGGGCCGACGGGGCCAAAGGTGTCGCAGCCCTTGCCCTTGTCCCAGGTGGCGCCGCGCTCGAGTTGGTATTCCCGCTCACTCACGTCGTTGACCACGCAATAGCCAGCCACGTGGTTCAACGCGTCTTTTGGGGACACGTAGCGCGTGCGGGTGCCGATCACGATGCCCAGCTCGACTTCCCAGTCGGACTTTTTGGAGCCCTTGGGCAGCATGACGTCGTCGTCAGCACCCTGGATGCAGGAGATGGCCTTGGTGAACACAATCGGCTCCGACGGAATGGGCATGCCCGATTCGGCCGCGTGGTCGGCGTAGTTCAGGCCAATCGCGATGAACTTGCTGGTGTATGAAATTGGGGTGCCAAAGCGCTTTTTGCCGCGCACCAAAGGCAGCTTGTCGGTCTTGACTTTGGCCAGCTTGGCCAGCGCCTTGTCATTGAGCAGATCGGGGGAGATGTCCTTGACCACGCCGCTCAAATCGCGCAAACGGCCATCGGCATCGATCAATCCGGGTTTTTCTTTGCCAGGTTGGCCATAACGAACGAGTTTCATAACTGCCTTTCAGTTTTTAAAAAGAATCAATAAGTGGCACGACCACCTGACAGGTCAAAGACCGCGCCGGTGGAAAAGGAACAATCTTCGGTACTCAGCCAAGTCACCATGGCCGCGACTTCTTCGGGCAAGCCGAAACGCGCCATCGGAATTTTGGACAGCATGAACTGGATGTGCTCAGGCGACATTTGATCAAACATCGTGGTTTTCACAGCCGCCGGCGTGACACAGTTCACACGCACACCGGTTTCAGCCAGTTCTTTGCCCAGTGATTTGGTCAAGCCAATGACGGCCGCCTTGCTCGCACTGTATGCGCTGGCATTGGGGTTGCCGTCTTTGCCCGCAACCGATGCGATATTGACGATGCGGCCATAGTTGCGCGCCTTCATGTGGGCGCTGATCTCCCGGCAGCAATAGAAAAGTCCGTGCACGTTGACATCAAAAACCTGCTTCCAGTCTTCGACCGGATAGTCCCAGAGCTTGGTGTTGGGGCCTGTGATGCCCGCGCTGTTGACCAGCACATCCACCCCGGCCAAAGCCGTGGTTTGGGCCGTGGCCTTGACCACCGAGTCGTGGCTGGCCACATCGACCTGGACCGTGTTGACCACCGCGCCCGGATGCTCTTTTTTCAGCTGCTCTGCCGCAGCCGTCATGCCCGGCGCATCGCGGTCCCACAAGGTCACGCGGGCACCCGAGGCCAGCATGCGCTGGGCAATGGCAAAACCCAAGCCGGTGGCGCCACCGGTGATGACCGCATGGCGGCCTTTCATGTCCAACATGTTCATATCTGGCTTTCTTAAAAATGGTGCTGTTGAAGGTTAAATGGTCATGCCGCCGTCCACCATGTAGGCGTTACCGGTGGCAAAGATGGACTCGTCAGACGCGAGGAAAGTAACGATGGGCGCGATCTCGTGCGCCTGAGCCAGCCGACCCATGGGCTGGCGGTTGATGAAATCCTTGCGGGCTTGCACCGGATCGGCATAGCTGTTGATGCGATCTTGCAGCGAAGGTGTGTCCACCGTACCGGGGCAAATGCAGTTGCAGCGGATACCTTGCCGAACGTAGTCTGCCGCCACACTCTTGGTCAGTCCGATGACCGCCGCCTTGCTGGCCCCGTAAATGAAGCGGTTGGGCAAGCCGCGCACGCTGGAGCAGACACTGGCCATGTTGATGATGCTGCCGCCGTGCCCGTCTTTTTCAAACTGCGCGAGCATTTTGGGGATGGCCGCCTGGATCATCCAGAACTGCGAACGAGCGTTCAGGTTGAACGCAAAATTCCAGTCATCGTCTGTCGCCTGCTCAATGTTGCCGTTGTGCACAAAGCCTGCGCAATTGAAGATCACATCTATGCGCGCCATGCTGGCGACTTGGCGGGCAATGGCCGCCTTGTCCAGCACGTCCAGCACGGCGGTGTGCACATTGGCCACCCCTTGGTAGGACTTGAGCAGATCGGCGTTCACATCGGTCGCGTAAACCGTAGCGCCCTCTGCGGCCATGGCCAGCGCGGCAGCCTGGCCAATGCCCTGCCCGGCTGCTGTGATCAGTGCGATTTTTCCTTTGAGTCTCATGGTGTCTTGATCTCCAGATAAGTGGTTTGTTTTTGGGTGATGGCGGCCCAGTCCCAGGCAATGCCCAGGCCGGTGGAATCGGGTGGGTGTGCAAAACCATCCTCTACGTGCATGCGCGAGGTGGTGATGTCATCGAGTTGCGGAATGTATTCGACCCAGGTGGCGTTGGGCACCGCCGCGCAAAGGCTCACGTGCAACTCCATCAGAAAATGCGGGCACACCGCCACATCAAAGGTTTCGGCCAGATGGGCGGTCTTGAGCCAGGGCGTGATGCCGCCGATGCGGGCTACATCAGGCTGCACGATGGAACAAGCGCCTTGCTCCAGATACTCACGAAACTGCATCGGGTGGTACATCGACTCGCCCACCGCCACCGGTATGGTGGAGTGCTCGCGCAACTGGCGGTGGCCCGACACATCTTCTGCGGGCATGGGCTCTTCGATCCAGGCCAGGCCCAAGCCATCGAAGGCCCGTGCACGGCGCACCGATTCGGCCCGGTTGAAGCCCTGGTTCGCATCGGTCATCAATTCAAAGCCGGGGCCGACCGCGTTGCGCACGGCACTCAGGCGCGCCACGTCCTCACTCACATGGGGCCTGCCAATCTTGATCTTGGCGCCCTTGAAACCCTGGGCCTGCGCCTCCAGTGTTTGGTCCACCAGCGCCTGCGGCGACAAATGCAACCAGCCACCTTCCGTGGTGTAGAGCGGCACACGCGATTGCGCGCCACCCAAAAGTTGCCACAAAGGCAAGCCCTGGCTTTGCGCACGCCAATCCCACAAGGCCGTGTCCACACAGGCCAAGGCCAGGCTGGTCATCGCGCCAACCGCCGTGGCATGCGTGTGAAAAAACAAATCTTTCCATATCGCCTCGACACGCACCGGGTCGCGACCGATCAGGCGTGGCGCCAAGTGGTCTTTGAGCAAGGCGATCACCGAAGAGCCACCGGTGCCGATGGTGTACGCATAACCCGTGGCCACAATGCCGTCGCTGCAGTGCAAGCTGAGCAAGATGGTTTCTTGCGTCACGAAGGACTGAATGGCATCGGTGCGCAGCACCTTGGGCGGCAGATTGACTTGCCGAAGGCTCACGCGGTCAATGGTGACAGTGGACATGGAAAACATGGCGCAATGGAAGAGAAAAGAGTTCTAAGCTTGAGCCTGATGGGCGGCATTGCCGGTCGTTTTTGCGACAGCGGTCATGCGGGTTTGTGCGGAGTCGAAAGGGCTTGACCGGGCAAATGTGAACATGTGATGATTGTGCAACTGGTCTGACCACTTGTCCAATTCACGTTATCCCTGATCTGCCCCATGCCCATCCAAACCGTTGAACCCCAACGCCTTTATCGCCAGATTGCCGAACAACTTCGGCAACTGATGAGCTCGGGCGAGTTCACGGTGGGCTCGCGTTTGCCCGCCGAGCGCGACCTGGCCACCCAGCTGGGTGTGAGTCGCCCTTCGGTGAGGGAAGCACTGATTGCACTCGAGGTCGAAGGCATGATTGAAGTGCGCACCGGCTCGGGCATTTACGTGCAAAGCACAACGCGTCCCAAAAATGAGCCGACACCCACGATGAGCGATGCCCCGTCGGACTGGGGCCCCCTGGAGGTCATGAGCGCCCGCATTTTGGTAGAAGCTGAAGTCGCGGCGCTGGCCGCCCAAAACGCCCAAAAGAAACAACTGCAAACCATCCGCAACGGCTTGCAAAAGATGAAACTGGAAGCCGCGCGCGATGAAGTCCCCCGCCGGGGCGACGAGGCCTTTCATGAAGGCATCGCTCAAGCCTGCGGCAACAGCGTTTTGCTCGACACCGTCCAGCGCTTCTGGCAAGCCCGCAACGGCCCCTTGTTTGAGCGACTGGGCGACTATTTTGAAAACCCCACCTCCTGGCAGGCCGCCATTGGCGAACACCAAGCTGTGCTGGACGCCATCGAGGCACGCGACAGCTCGGGTGCCCGCAAAGCCATGCAAAAGCACCTGAAACAAGCCCACAAGAGATACAGCGCGAGCTGGCGCCGCGCTCCTGCCCGCTAGGGGTATGCAGTTTTACCGCGTCAGCAATTTTTTTAAACCCAAAGGAGACCAAAATGAGCAAACGATTCACCCTGAAAACACTGGCCACTGCAGTCGCCATCGCCGCAGGCGCCATGGCGATGTTCGGCAGCGCAACCGTGCACGCGCAGCAAAAACTCAAATGGGCCCACGCCTACGAGACCTCGGAGCCGTACCACACCGATTCGGTATGGGCGTCTGAAGAAATCAAAAAACGCAGCAATGGCAAGTTCGACATCCAGGTCTTTCCCGCCTCCACCCTGGGCAAGGAAACCGACATCAACCAGGGCCTGACCCTGGGCACAGTCGACATCATCATCAGCGGCCCCTCGTTTGCGGCCCGCACTTACCCGCGTTTTGGCATCGCCTATTACCCCTTCATTTTTCGTGATGGCGACCACCTGATTGCCTACTCCAAGAGCCCGGTTTTCCAGGAAATGGTCAATGAGTTCCGTGCCAAGACCGGTATCCAGGTCACGGCTTACACCTATTACGGTGCACGGCACACCACGGCACAAAAACCCATTCCCAACTGCGCTGCCATGAAGGGCCTGAAGATCCGCGTGCCTGACGTGCCGGCATACCGTGCCACCCCCGAAGCCTGCGGCGCCAACCCCACCCCGATTGCTTTTGCAGAGGTTTATTTGGCCCTGCAAAACGGCACCGTGGAAGCGCAAGAGAACCCCTTGACCACCATTGAAGCCAAAAAATTCTACGAAGTGCAAAAGGCCATCATGCTGACCGGTCACATCGTGGACGGCCTGACGACCCAGGTGGCCCCTCACCTGTGGAACAAGCTCAGCGATGCAGAAAAGAAAATGTTCTCTGATGTGATGCAGGAAGCCGCTGTTCGCTCCACCGCGCAAATCAAAAAGCGTGAAGCCGAACTGGTCGCCGAGTTCAAGAAAAAGGGCCTGCAAGTGGTCGAGGTCGACCGCAAGAGCTTTGTGGATGCTGTCATGAAGAACAAGCCACTGGAGTCCATGGGCTTCACACGGGCTGACTACGACAAAATTCAAGCGGCCAAGTGAGCCAGCGGCTGTGCCTTGCGCACAGCCTGGGTGTCGCTACCGGTCTTGGGCCGGTCAGCGACACCACGATCGGTCGGCTCTGCCGACCCCAGCCTGTATTTTTTGAACCCTAGGACAGCCGATGAGCAACATACCCGACCTGGACGCCATGCCGAAAGTCATGGGCGACGATGGCCAATTCCATGCGATCGATGAAGAGGTCGACTTGTCGGGCACGCCCATCGAGGCCTGGTTTTCCCTCGCCTTTTTTTGGGCCCTGGGCTTGACGGTTTTTTACCAATTTTTTACACGCTATGTGCTGAACAACTCGGCCTCATGGACCGAAGAAATCGCACGCTATTTATTGATCGCCACTGTTTTCACAGGTGCCACGATTGGCGTGGCCAAGAACAACCACATTCAGGTTGATTTCTTTTACCGTTTCATGCCCACCTGGCTGTCGCGCGCCATGGCCACTGTGGTCGATGTGATGCGCGTGGCATTTTTTGCAACCGCTACTTTCCTCACAGGTCAGATGATGGAAAAGCTGGGCAGCTACAAGATGACCATCATCGATTTACCGATGAACCTGGTGTATGGCGTGGTGATGGCAGGCTTTGCCGCCATGTGCCTGCGCGCCATCTGGGTGATGCGTGTGCATTGGCAGCGCGGCTACACCGTGCTGGAACGCCCCGAGTCTGAAATGACCGACCGCTGAAACCCGTCCCTCCTGAAAGACTCTCCATGCTGAAAATTATTTTTCTCATCCTCATGAGCGGCGGCATCCCGGTGGCCATTGCCATGGCGGGTGCCTCGCTGATTTACCTGTTCTTTGCGCAAAGCTCGCCGCCTTTTGTGGTGATCCACCGCATGGTTTCGGGCATTGACAGCTTTCCCTTGCTGGCCGTGCCCTTCTTCATTCTGGCCGGCAACCTGATGAACAACGCCGGCATCACCAACCGCATTTACAACTACGCACTGGCCCTGGTGGGCTGGCTCAAGGGCGGCCTGGGCCACGTGAACGTGGTTGGCTCAGTCGTGTTTGCGGGCATGAGTGGCACCGCCATTGCCGATGCCGCAGGCCTGGGCACCATCGAGATCAAGGCCATGAAAGACCATGGCTACAGCACCGAATTTGCGGTAGGCGTCACGGCCGCTTCGGCCACACTGGGCCCCATCATTCCGCCCAGCTTGCCCTTCGTGATCTACGGCATGATGGCCAACGTGTCGGTGGGTGCGCTGTTCCTCGCGGGTATCTTGCCCGGCATCTTGATGGCGCTGCTCATGATGCTCACCGTGGCCTATTTCGCGCACAAAAACGGCTGGGGGGCCGATGTGCAATTTGAGTGGCCCAAAGTCATCAAGGCTCTGGCCGAAACAGCCGTGGTGGTGGGTTGGCCCCTGGTCATCTGGTGGCTGGTCACCGCCATGGGCACGCCCCCGCAAATCACCGTCTTCGCAGCCTTGATCGTTTTGTTTGCCGCCGACAAGTTTTTCAACTTTCAGGCTGTGCTGCCCATCATGACCCCGGTGATTCTCATCGGTGGCATGACCACCGGCGTTTTCACCCCCACTGAGGGCGCCATCGCCGCTTGTGTCTGGGCCATTGCACTGGGTTTCTTTTGGTACCGCACACTCAACTTCAAGATGTTCGTGAAGATCTGCCTGGACACCGTAGAGACCACGGCCACCGTGTTGTTCATCGTGGCTGCTGCCAGCATTTTTGGCTGGATGCTGACCGCCACCGGGGTCACCACCGCGATCTCGGCCTGGGTTCTCGGCTTCACCCAGGAACCCTGGGTGTTTTTGCTGCTGGCCAACTTGCTGATGCTGTTTGTAGGTTGCTTTCTGGAACCTACAGCGGCCATCACCATTCTGGTGCCGATCCTGGTGCCCATTTGCCAGAAACTGGGGATTGACCTGGTCCATTTTGGTCTGGTGATGGTGCTCAACCTGATGATCGGTTTGCTGCACCCGCCCATGGGCATGGTGTTGTTTGTACTGGCCCGTGTCGCCAAACTCAGTGTCGAGCGCACCACCATGGCCATCTTGCCTTGGCTGTTCCCTTTGCTGGGCAGCTTGTTGGTCATTACCTATGTGCCCAGCCTGGTGCTGTGGTTGCCCAAACAGTTTTACTAAGGATTTGGCATGAGCAGTTTTATTCGTTTGCATCACGCCGATGACGTCGTCATTGCCCGCGCCCAACTCATGAGTGGCAGCACCGTAGACGGCGTGGCCGTGCGCGGGCTGATCCCACCAGGCCACAAAGTTGCCACCCGGGCCATTGCCTCTGGAGAGCCAGTGCGCCGCTACAACCAGATCATTGGCTTTGCCCACCAGGCCATCCAGCCTGGCGAGCATGTGCACACGCACAACCTGAACATGGGCGCCGAAAAAGGCAACTTCGAGCGCGACTATGCGATTGGTCAAGATGTGAAGCCTGAAGCGGCGCGCAAGCACGCCACCTTCATGGGCATCCAGCGCGCTGACGGGCGTGTGGCCACGCGCAACTACATCGGGGTCCTGTCGACCGTGAATTGCTCGGCCACGGCAGCGCGGGCCATTGCCGACCATTTTTCCAAACGCAACAACCCGGCCGCACTGGCGAATTTTCCGCAGATCGATGGCGTGGTGGCATTGACCCACGGCACCGGTTGCGGCATGGACACCGAAGGCTTGGGCCTGAAACTGCTCGAACGCACGCTGGCGGGTTACGCCACCCATGCCAACTTCTGGGGCGTGGTGGTGGTGGGCCTGGGCTGTGAAGCCAACCAACTGAGCACCTGGCTGGCCAACAGCAGCCTGCGCCAGGGCGAAACGCTCAAGGTCTTCAACATCCAGGACACAGGAGGCACGCGCCTCACGGTGGAAAAAGGCATTGCGCTGATCCAAGAGATGCTGCCCCAAGCCAATGCCGTGCAACGCACGCCATGCAGCGCAGAGCACATCACGGTGGGCTTGCAATGCGGTGGCTCGGATGGCTATTCGGGCATCAGTGCCAACCCGGCGCTGGGGGCTGCCGTCGACCTGCTGGTGCAGCATGGCGGCACCGCCATCCTGAGCGAGACGCCCGAAATTTACGGGGCCGAGCATTTGCTGACGCGCCGCGCGGTCAAACCCGAAGTGGCGCACAAACTCATTGAGCGCATTCGCTGGTGGGAAAACTACACCGCGGCCAATGGCGGCGAGATGAACAACAACCCCTCACCCGGCAACAAGGCCGGCGGCCTGACCACCATCCTTGAAAAATCATTGGGCGCGGTGGCCAAAGGGGGCACCAGCAACTTGCAGGCCGTGTACGAATACGCCGAACCCGTCAACGCCAAAGGCTTTGTCTACATGGACACACCCGGCTATGACCCGGTAAGCGCCACAGGCCAGGTCGCCGGTGGCGCCAACCTGATTTGTTTCACCACCGGCCGCGGCAGCGCCTACGGCTGCGCGCCATCGCCCAGCCTGAAGTTTTCGACCAACTCGGCCCTGTGGAAAAAACAGCAAGAAGACATGGACTTGAACTGCGGCGAGATCGTGGATGGTGGCGTGAGCATCGCCGAAATGGGCCAACGCATCTTCGAGATGATCCTGGCCGCTGCATCGGGTGAGCCCACCAAGAGCGAACGCCATGGCTACGGACAAAACGAGTTTGTGCCGTGGCAAGTCGGCGCCGTGATGTGAGCCCCCTGATTCACCCCTTCCTGAAAGTTTTTTCATGAGCCAACTGATCCCGGCAGCCGAGCTTCGACAGCACATCACACGCATCATCGCCATGACCGGCAGCGAACCCGCCGAGGCCGCCCAGGTGGCGGGCAACCTCGTCATGGCCAACCTGAGCGGTCACGACTCGCACGGCGTGGGCATGGTGCCGCGTTATGTGGACGCGGTGCTTGAAGGTGGTCTGTCGCCTAACACGGGTGTCAAGGTTTTGCTCGACACCGGTCCCTTGCTGAACCTGGATGGTCAACGCGGTTATGGCCAGATCACGGGTGTTCAAGCCATCACCATGGGCATCGAGCGTGCCAAGCAACACGGTGTTTGCACCGTGGCCCTGAGCCGTTCGCACCACCTAGGCCGAATCGGTCACTTTGCAGAAATGGCCGTGGCCGCAGGCCTGGTGTCGGTGCATTTTGTCAACGTGCTGTCGCGCCCGGTGGTCGCACCCTTCGGGGGTGGCGATGGCCGATTTGGCACCAACCCCTGTTGCATCGGCGTGCCCATGGGCAAGCGCGAGCCCTTTGTACTGGACTTTGCCACCAGCCGTGTGGCGCAGGGCAAGATGCGCGTCGCGCACAACAAGGGCGAGCAAGTGCCCCCGGGCTACCTGATTGACGAAAACGGCCACCCCACCAACGACCCGGGTGTGGTGGTGGTGCCCCAGTCGAATGGTCTGTTTGGTGCGCTGATGACCTTTGGCGACCACAAAGGCTTTGGCATGGCTGTGGCCTGCGAATTGCTGGGCGGCGCGCTGACGGGCAGCGGCACCTGGCACCGCGAAGCCGATCATCAGCGGGCCGTGCTGAACGGCATGTTGACGATGCTGATCGACCCGGTCCGCCTGGGCACGCAAGACATGTTCGAGCAGGAAACCCTGGCCTTTGCCGACTGGCTGCGCCAAAGCCCGGACGCACCGGGCACCGACGGCGTGCACATGGCCGGAGAACCCGAGCGGGCAGCCCGCGTCGAAAGAGAAAAAACGGGCATCCTGATTGACGACGCCACCTGGGCCGAGATTGAAGCCTCCGAGAAAAAACTTCAGCACGGCTGAAGCGCGCTGCATCGACATTTACCCATCATTTGCGGTCATCGCCATGAACCTTTCAGCTGCCACGCTGCCCACACTGCCCGCATCCATCCACGGCCCCGCGTATGACCGCACAGCCCATGCCCCGGGCGTTGTGCACTTGGGCCTGGGCGCCTTTCACCGGGCGCACCAAGCCATGGTGTTTGACCAATTGCTGTCCGCTGGCGACATGCGCTGGGGCATCCACGGCGTGGGCATGACCCGGCCCGACTTGGTCAACCAACTGAAAGCGCAAGACGGCCTCTACGCTGTCCGCGTGGCCGATGGGCAGGGTGTGAAATGGCAGGTGCCAGGTGCGTTGTGGCGCACCAGCGTGGCCACCACCGAACGCGATGCGGTGGTCGCGGCCATTGCCGCACCCACCACCCGCTGGGTCACCCTGACTGTGACTGAAAAAGGCTACACACCCGCGCTGGCCGGCTTGCTGCTGGACGGCCTGCGGCTGCGCCAACAAGGCGGCTTGCCCGGCATCACAGTGGCATCTTGCGACAACCTGCAAGGCAATGGCCACAAACTTCAGGCCTTGGTCAAAGCAGCCGCAAACCCACACGATGAAGCCGTCGTGCGCTGGATGGACGCGCACTGCGCATTCCCCTGCAGCATGGTGGACCGCATCGTGCCTGCGGCCACCCCCGAGATCATGGCTGCAGCGCATGAGGCCTTGGGCGTGCAGGACGACTGCGCGCTCAGCACCGAATCTTTTTGGGAATGGGTGATCGAAGACCGCTTTGCAGACCCGGCCGATGGCGCTTTGCTGCAGAGCGCCGGTGTGCGGGTGACGGCCGATGTACACAGCTACGAAGAGGCCAAGCTGCGCATGCTGAATGGCAGCCACACGGCCATGGCGCTCATGGGTGCGGTCACGGGCAGGCCTTTCATTGCCAGCTGCATTGGCACGCCCCACATCCGCAGCTTCGTGGAACGCCTGATGGGCCGCGAGGTGGCCCCGCACCTGAGCCGCAGCGACTGGGCCGATTACCGCGATGCCTTGATACAACGCTTTGGCAACCCTTACCTCAAACACAGCGTGCACCAGATCGCTACCGACAGCTCGCAAAAAATACCGCAGCGCTGGCCACCTTCTGTGCTGGGTCAGATGGCCAGCGGTGCATCGTATGAACACCACGCGTTGGCCGCCGCCGTGTTCGTGCGCTACACCTTGGGCGTGGACGAGAACGGCCAGGCCTATGCCCTGAACGACCCGCAAGCCCAAAGCCTGACCGCACTGGGCGCAGCTCAGCGCACGCAAGCACAAGCCTGCGTGAAAGCCCTGCTGGCCCGCGAAGACTTGTGGGGAACGTCTTTGCCCCACCACGCGGCATGGAACGCCCGCGTTGCGCACTGGCACCAGCAAATCCTGCAACAAGGGGTGGACGCTGCCATCCAGCAACTGCTGGTGCAAGAGGCCTGAGCCATGAAAATAACTGCCGCCCGCGTCATTGTCTGCAGCCCTGGCCGCAACTTCGTCACGCTCAAAATCGAGACGGACCAGGGCGTCACCGGTGTCGGCGACGCGACCCTCAATGGCCGTGAACTGGCCGTGGTCAGCTACCTCGAAGAACACGTCATCCCCTGCCTGATCGGGCGTGACCCGCAACAAATTGAAGACATCTGGCAATACCTTTACAAAGGCGCGTACTGGCGGCGTGGCCCGGTGACCATGAGTGCTGTGGCCGCCGTAGACACGGCGCTGTGGGACATCAAGGCCAAGATGGCGGGCATGCCGCTTTACCAGTTGCTGGGGGGTCGCAGCCGAACCGGGGTGATGGTCTACGGCCACGCCAACGGACGCGACACGGCCGAGACCGTTCAGGAGGTTTTGCGCCACAAGGAAGAAGGCTATCTGGCCATCCGCGCCCAAAGCGGCGTGCCGGGCCTGAACAAGGTCTACGGCGTGAGCGGCGGTCACGGTGCGCACCGCATGTACGAACCTGCCGATGGCAACTTGCCCAGCGAGCACGACTGGAGCAGTGAAAAGTATTTGCGCCACACGCCCGCCCTGTTTGAAGCGGTGCGCGAAGCCGTCGGCCCCGACATCCATTTGCTGCACGATGTGCACCACCGCCTCACGCCCATCGAAGCTGGGCAACTGGGCAAAGCGCTCGAGCCCTCGCGCCTGTTCTGGATGGAAGACCCAACCCCGGCCGAGAACCAGGAGGCGTTTCAGTGGATTCGCCACCACACCACCACACCGATTGCGGTGGGCGAGATTTTCAACAGCATCTGGGACTGCAAGACGCTGATCGAGAAACAACTGATCGACTACATCCGCACCACCGTGGTCCACGCGGGGGGCATCACGCACCTGCGGCGCATTGCCGATCTGGCCAGCCTGTACCAGGTGCGCACCGGCTGCCACGGCGCGACCGATTTGTCGCCCGTGTGCATGGGCGCCGCCTTGCACTTTGACACCTGGGTGCCCAACTTCGGCGTGCAAGAGTACATGCCGCACAGCGAAGAAATGCTGTCGGTCTTCCCGCACGACTATCGCTTTGAGTGCGGCATGATGTACTGCGGCGAATCACCCGGTCATGGCGTGGACATCGACGAAAAACTCGCCGCCAAATACCCGTACCAACGGGCTTATCTGCCGGTGAATCGGCTGCAGCATGACGGGACGCTTTGGAATTGGTGAAGAGCAAAAGGGGTAACTAAATGGCCTTGACAAGAAATTTCAAAGAAACCGTCATTGAGCGAGTTCAGAGCAACGCCACTTTTGCACAGGCACTTCTGGATGAAGCCGCCACGTTGTTTCTCAACGGAGACCCTGAAACGGCTCGACTGATCCTGCGTGACCTGGTCAACGCCACCATAGGCTTTGAACAACTTGCAGCACTGACGGAAAAGCCAAGCAAAAGTCTGCACCGGATGCTTTCTCCAACGGGAAACCCCAGCATGAATAACCTGGCGGCCATTTTCCGGGCAGTGCGCGAGAGGCTTCAGGTCAGCCTGTCTGCGCAATCGGTTGCTGCCTGAAAGTAAGCAATGGATCGGCTGCTGCCAGCCATGGAGACCTCTCTGACAGTCTGCCCTCAGCCTTTAGGCGACTTACAAGGGCGAAGGTCTGAAGTGCAGCGGTAGCAGTCATCGATCTTCACAATCTGAACTGCAGCTATCGGCCACAAGCCGTCTTTCGGAATTTCTAAGCTTGTGACCGCTATCGGAACTGATACCGACCAAAAAGTGACACAACTGATGGTAACGCTGTTCGGTCTCGATTAGGCACGCTTGATCAATAATGGACCCGCTTTACGCTGGCAAAACCTGCCGCCAATGAAAGCACACACGCCACTCCCAGTGCCAGGCTAAGCCCATGTGGACTGGTCTCTCCATGCATTGCAAAGACCATCGCAACCAAAGTCGCACCAAGAGTTTGTCCCGTCAGACGGGCAGTACCGATCATGCCGCTGGCTGCTCCCGCCCGTTGGCTAGGCGCGCTTGTGATGATGGTGTGATTGTTGGGAGACTGAAACAAGCCGAACCCTATGCCACACAACCCCAGGCCCCAGGCAACTGCACCTGAATGATTGCTTGTCGCAGCGGCATAAGTCAATTCTGCAAGTCCTAGTGTCAAGCACGCCATGCCTGAACCACCTAGCCAACCGCCGTGGTAACGGCCTATCCAGCGTCCGGCCAGTGGTGCAGCCACGATGGTGCCAAAAGGCCAACAGGCCATCAACCATCCAGTCTCAGATGCTGTGATACGCCAAACATCCAGCATGAGGAACGGCAGCACGATGAAGGTGATTGTTTGCGCAGCAAAACTCGCAACAGAGGTCATCATGGACAATCGAAATACCGGCAATCTCATCAGGTCAAGCGGAAATAGCGCCAGCGACTTTGCATTCTCCCGACGCAAATAGACGACAGCTACCGCCATGCCCGCTGCGAGCAAAACCGAGCCCCGAAGCAATCCCTGAACCTGGTTCTCTGAGGGTTGAATGGAACGTCCGAAACTGTCTGCCGAAAGGAAAAGCAGGATGAATAGGGCCGCATTGAGTGCAATGTCTGTCACTGAAGGTGGCGATTGATTTGCCTTTGGCTTGTTAGAAGGCAGGGTGTGACGACCCAATACCAATAGCAAAAAACTGGCGGGAATGTATAAAGCAAACAGCCAGCGCCATGAGCCAACCGAAAGAACAGCGGCAGCCAGCACGGGGCCCATCACAGTTGCTGAACTGACCGCCATCGAGTTAAGTGCGATGCCTCTTCCCAAAAGAGACGGAGGCCAAGTCAATCTAACCAGAGCCATGTTCACTGCCATGATGCCAGCTGCCCCCAGTCCTTGCAGAACTCGCGCTACGATGAGTGTTGGCAAGGTTTCGGCAAAGCAAGCCACTGTGGAAGATACGCCCCACAAGAGCGCCCCTATCAGATAGATCTGTCGGTAAGTGATGCGTTCTCCCCAATTGGCAAGGGGTAGCAAAGCCACCAGGGCGGCCAGTTGAAAGCCATTGATGATCCAGATGGCCTGATCAGCGTCCACGTTCAGGTCACGCCTTATTGCGGGCAGACTCAGGGTGACTGCCGTACTGTCGATTACTGCCAACGAGATGCCGAGCAAAATGGTGAAAACCGCCAGGTGACGTTGCCGGCCAGTTAATCCAACTGGTGATGAGGAATCCATGCTGTGCATATCTATGACGTCATCGCATGGCTTAAACGCTACCTGAGCTAGCGAATGGCATGTGTAGCTTTGCAAGTCGTTCTTCTGCCATCAACTTGCTTTGCCTCAAATAAGTCTGCAGCAGTTGTTGGCGTTGCTCGATCCTGAATTTCAAGGCTGAAATCGACAGGCTCATGACTGGAGTTCCGTATGGGTTACAAACAGCAACGCCCAAAGACAGAATTTCCGGGGCCTTGAGGGGCTCGCGCAAGACATGGCCGTCGATTCGACCTTTTTGTATTGCCAGTCGTAGGCTTTCAATATCGGAGTCGCCTTGCTCTCGAATCCGTGCTGCATTGTTAGACAAGATCTGGTCTGCCAATTCGGGTGACATGGCTGATAAGAGCGCGAGGGAGCCAGCGCCGATACCCAAGGGACGTCTTCGGCCCGGGTTCATCATCAGAGCCTTGACAGGGTAATTACCCTCTTTGCGATCAAGACAAATCGAGTCCATACCGCTGGGAATGACGGCAAATGCTGTATCTCCGCTTTCATTGGCCAATTGAGTCAGTGCATCACTGGCAATGCCTTGCAGTTCGATGGGCGGTTTCGCTGCCAGGCCCAACTCAAAAAGTAACGGACCCAGCCCATAAGCCTTGGAGGCGGGGTCTTGTTGCACAAGTCCCTCAGTCACTAAGCGACGCAGTATGCGGTATGCCGTGGGCCGCTCCAGCCCCAAGCGCGTAGCCAAAGCGGTCAAATTGCCCTCACCACTTTCGCACAAGGCGATTTCGCGTAACAGGCCGGCCGCGCGAGCCACCGCCTGTGTGCCGTCGCTTGCACTTGATTTTCCCGAAATTTCTTTGATTGAGTCCATATAGTGGAATAAACGGTATTGGATTAGTCCAATTTTGGCTCAAAAATCTTATTTAAATCAATTAATCAGAAAATTTTAATTCCACTATGTGGACATAAGGGGGAGATGGTGTCATCATGGATTGGTAATGGATATGCGGGGTGGGCCGAGGCTCTTTTAAAGCGCTCGTTTGAAACCTTACTGGTAGATGAGCCCGCGCCAAACGTACTGCGCGTGGTCATTAACAGGTCCGAGGCCGCCAACGCTTTCACAACCGTGACGGCACGCGAGTTGTACGACGTGTTCGCACCGCTGGAGATTGAGCGCACACGCTTTCGCTGCGTGCTCTTGACCGGGGCGGGCGACAAGGCTTTTTGCGCCGGAGGCGACCTCAAGGAACGCAAGCTGCTAAATGAAGACGAGTGGGTGCTGCAGCACGAACTGATGGAACGCACGGTGCGAGCCATCGTGGCTTGCCCAGTGCCAGTGGTGGCCGCTGTAAATGGTGCGGCATACGGCGGTGGTCTGGAAATCGCCTTGCTCTGCGACTTTGCCTACGCCTCAACCACGGCGCGCTTCGCCCTGACTGAAACCTCGCTGGGCATCATGCCCGGCGCTGGCGGTACGCAGACCCTGGCGCGCACTGTGGGCGAAAAACGAGCCAAGGAACTGATCCTGGCGGCCAAACCCTTCACCGCAGAAGAGGCGCTGGCTTGGGGTGTGGTCAACCAACTGAGTGAACCCGGGCAACTGATGGCCGACACGCTGGCGATTGCCCAGCGCATTGCTAGCAACGCGCCGCTGGCCGTGCGCCAGGCCAAGCACGCAATCCACCACGGTATGCAGCAGGACCTGGCCACCGGCATGCATTTCGAGATCGAGGCCTACCAGCGCATGGTCAAGAGCCGCGACCGTGTGGAGGGCGTGACGGCCTTCAATGAAAAGCGCAAACCACGCTTCGAAGGACGATGATGAGCACCGATACATCCATCAACAATAAAGGCGTCAAGGCTTCGGCGCCACTGGCCGGCCTCACGGTCATCGAGATTGGACAGAACATTGCCGCACCCGTGGCCACGCAAATTCTGGGTGACCTCGGGGCCCGGGTGATCAAGATCGAAAAACTCGACGGCGACGACGCGCGCAACTGGGGTCCGCCCTTCTGGGACGGCGCCGCCTCGATGTTTCAGGCGGTCAACCGCAACAAAGCATCGATCGCCATTAATTTTCGGGATTCCCGGCAACTGGCCGCTGTTGAGCGTCTGATCCTGGCTGAGGCCGATGTGGTGTTGCAGAGCATGCGCCCGGGGCTGCTGGCCGGCCAGGGTCTGAGTGCCGAACGGCTGCGTTCGCATAAACCGTCGTTGGTCTGGTGTGACCTCGGCGCCTTTGGCAGCGGCGGTCCCTTGTCGGACAAGCCGGGCTACGACCCGCTGATGCAAGCCTTTGCAGGCCTGATGAGCGTGACGGGCGAGGAGGGACGCCCACCCGTGCGTACGGGCTACTCGGTGGTGGATCAGGGCACTGGCATGTGGGCTGCCAATGCCATCCTGGCGGCCCTGTTCCGCCGTGAGCGTACCGAACAGGGCTGCGTAGTGGAAGTTTCACTTTACGAGACGGCGCTGGCCTGGATGGGCATTGCCACAGCGCAATATCAAAGCAGTGGTGAAGTGCCTGCGCGCCAGGGTTCGGGGGCAGCCACCATCGTGCCTTACCGGGCCTTTGCCACCCGCGACGGTCATCTGGTGGTTGCCGCAGGCAACAATGCGCTGTTTGAGCGCTTGTGCAAGTTGCTGGGCCATCCCGAGTGGCTGACTGATGCGCGTTTCAGCACCAACCCGCAACGCGTCAAGCACCGCCAGGTGATTGACAGCATGATCGAAGCACTGATGGTTCACAAGTTATCGAGCGAGTGGGCCGATGCAATGGAGCAGGCCGGTATTCCGTGTGCGCCCGTGCAATCGATTGACCAGGCGCTAGACCATCCGCAGACGAAGGCGCTGGGCATCGTGCAGACTGTTCCGAATTCGGACATGACCTTGATGGGCATGCCGGCACGCTTTGATGGGCAACGGCCTGCTGTGCGCAGCGCTTCGTCAGCGCTCAATGCCGATGCACACCTCCTGGCGCCATATCTGGATGCTGCGAAAGTGACAGCATGACAGAACTCACTGTTCAAGTCCGTGAGGTCGGTCTGCGCGATGGTTTGCAGATGGTCACGCACATCGTGCCTACACAGGACAAGATCGAATGGCTGCAGGCAGGAGCGGCCCTGGGCGTACGCGCCTTGATGTCACTTCCTTTGTTTCGCGCAGCAAAATGCCACAGTTTTCAGACGCCGAACAGATGCTTCAGGCCTGCCTTGCCATCCCGGGCATCGAGGCTAGCGTGCTCACACTCAATGCCCGTGGTGCCGAGCGCGCTCTGGAGGCGGGAGCTCGGCATCTGGTCTATGTGCTGTCGGCCAGCGCTGCGCACAGCCGGAGCAACGCCGGTCGGGACACCGATGCCGCCTTGCAGGAATTTGCAGAGGTTGCGGCGATGGTGAAAGCACTCGATCCAAGTCGTCGACCTCGTGTCGAAGCGGGCATTGCCACTGCATTTGGCTGCACTCTTGAAGGAACTGTCCCGGCCGACCGTGTATGCGCTTTGGCCAGTCGCCTGGCCGAGCTGGGTGCTGACGAGATCATGTTGGCTGACACGGTTGGCTACGCGCAGCCGCGTCAGGTACTGGCCCTGTTTAAACAGGTCCGCCAGGACATCGGCAGTCTGCCGCTGGGTGGATATTTTCATGACACGCGTGGCCTTGCGCTGGCCAATGTGGCTGCGGCGCTTGAGGCAGGTGTTCGCAAGTTTGATGCAGCCCTCGGAGGCCTGGGAAGGAGCCCATCCGCGCCCGGTGTCAGTGGCAATGTGGCCACCGAAGACCTTGTTTACCTGCTCGAAAGCATGGGTCTGTCCACCGGTGTCGACCTGCAGGGCTTGATGGCTCTGCGTGGTCGCCTGTCGCAGTGGCTGCCCGGTGCGAGCCAGTACGGTGCGGTGGCCCGTGCCGGTTTGCCCAAGAACTTTGCATTGACGGCATGAACAACGCCACCCCTTTGTTTTCAACCCCAGATCTTCACTTTAACTGACATGAGCACACAAAACATAGTTGACCATTCCGGCATTACGGTTCCTCTGGGTGAGGACTACCCCGAGATCCGGGAAAGCGTTCGCCGCATCTGCCAGGACTTTCCCGGCGAATATTGGCGCGACCTGGACGAACGAAGCGCCTACCCGGATGCATTTGTCAAGGCCCTGACGAAAGCGGGCTATCTATCGGTGCTGATCCCTGAAGAATACGGGGGGGCCGGGTTGCCGCTGCGCGCCGCCTCGGTGATCCTGGAAGAGATCCACGCTACCGGCTGCAGTGCCGGTGCCTGTCACGCCCAGATGTACATCATGGGCACTTTGCTGCGTCATGGCAGCGAAGAACAAAAGCGCCGCTTCCTGCCTCGCATTGCCTCGGGTGAGTTGCGCCTACAGGCCTTCGGCATCACCGAGCCAACCACCGGTTCCGACACTACGCAGATCAAGACCAAAGCCGAGCTAGTCAAGGATTCGGCGGGTGACTACTACGTGGTCAACGGTCAGAAGGTCTGGACCTCGCGCGCACTCTATTCGGACCTCATGATGCTGCTGGTACGAACCACCCCTGCCGATCAGGTGAGCAAAAAGACCGAGGGCCTGTCGGTGCTCTTGGTGGACATGCGCGAAGCACGAGGCAACGGGCTGGAGATACGCCCCATCAAGGCCATGGTCAACCACAACACGACCGAGATCTTCATCGACAACATGAAAGTTCCGGCCGAAAACCGGATCGGCGAAGAGGGCAAGGGCTTTCGTTACATCCTTGACGGCATGAACGCAGAGCGCATCATCGCCGCCTCTGAGGCACTGGGTGACGCTCGTTGGTTTACCCGCAAGGCGTCCACCTACGCTTGCGAGCGCGTTGTGTTCGGTCGGCCCATCGGCAAGAACCAGGGTGTGCAGTTCCCGATTGCCCGCGCCCACATCGAAACTGTGGCTGCCGAAATGATGGTTCGCAAAGCTACCGCCCTCTTTGCTGCTGGTCTGCCCTGTGGCGAAGATGCCAACATGGCCAAGTTGCTGGCGACCGAGGCGGCCTGGCATGCCGCCGAGGCCTGCATCCAGACCCACGGGGGCTTTGGCTTTGCTAGCGAATACGACGTCGAACGCAAGTGGCGCGAGGTGCGAGTGATGCAGGTGGCGCCTGTCTCCACCAACCTGATTTTGTCCAACATCGCCGAGCACACGCTGGGCATGCCACGCTCATTCTGAGCAACACCATGAGCACATCCCTGACCCAGGGCCTGGCCCAATTCATCGCACAGCCCGGTTTTGAGAAGGTGCCGGTCGATGCACTGCCACTACTGAGCAATGCTTTCATAGATACGGTGGCCTGCCTCTTCAGTGGCAAGCGCGAGCCTGTCACGCAGGCTGCCCTGGCGCTGGTCCGCGAACGCGGTTCGCATGCCCGGGTTCAGGTGCTCATGGGTGCCGAGCGCTTGGACCCCATGGATGCCGCCTTTGTCAATGCAGTCGCAGCGCATGCGCTGGACTATGACGACATGGCACTCAACGGTCATCCCAGCGTGGTGCTGGTGCCTGCGCTGCTGGCCGCCGGTCAGGCGCGAGGTGCCAGCGACACCGAGTTACTGCGAGCCTACCTAGTTGGCTACGAGGTATGGGCCGAACTGGTCGGGCGCGAGCCGGATTCGCTGCACAACAAGGGCTGGCATCCGACCAGCGTGGTCGGCACAGTTGCCGTTGCCGCTGCTGTCGCCCACCTGGAGCGTCTGGATGCACCGGCGTGTGCACATGCGCTGGGCATTGCCGCCAGTCTGGCCTCAGGACTGATGGGGAATTTCGGCTCCATGACCAAACCGCTGCACGCGGGATGGGCTGCCGCGCACGGTATCGAGGCTGTGCGCCTTGCCCGGCTGGGCGTTAGCGCGTCCGACCATGTTCTCGAAAGCCCGACAGGCTATCTGGCAGCGCTCTCACCGCAAGGTCGCGCTGATCGCTCGCCATGGCAGCGGCCGAGTGAACTGCGTCTGTATCGCTCGGGCCTGTCGATCAAGAAGTACCCTGTCTGCTACGCAGCGCACAGGGTGATCGACGGCGTTCTCGACCTGCGTGAACGCCATGGTTTTTCAATCGAGCAGATCCAACGTTTCGTCCCAACCTTATCTGACGTGACCCGCCGCGTGCTGCACGCGCATAGCCCAACTACCTCTTTGCAGGCCAAATTCAGTATCGAATTTGCTTGCGCAATGGCCGCTCTAGAAGGTGCCGTGAGCTTACCCCAGGTCACCGATGCGCAATTGGCGCGCCCCGAACTGCAGGCCTTGATGTTGCAGGTCGAGGCGCGGACTGTGCCTGCCGGTTGTCCCATAGAGCCCGGCTTTGCCTTACACGACTCAGTCCGCATAGAGCTTCGCGATGGCACGGTGCTCGACAGCGGCCCTATCCGTTTCGCGCGAGGCCATGCGCTGCTGCCCTTGGCCCAGCATGAAATTCGAGGCAAGTGGATTGGCTGTCTGGCGGCCGAAGGGGCCCCGCAGCAGGCGCTGCTTGAACGCCTTGAGCGCCTTGGCAGAGACTCTGCCGAGAGCCTGTGCGGATGGCTGGCCAAGCATACCTTCAAGGAATGAAGTTCATGATGCATCCCCCGTCAAAGCTCGCCAACTAGAGCTCTACGCTTAAGAGCTAGCAGTCTATTTTTTACTTTAACTAAGAGGAGACATCATCATGAACATGTTCAATCACACCATCAGCATAAGCAAACGAGGCCTGCTCCTGTTGGCCATAGCCATGCTGGCCACGTTCAATGCGGCTGCACAAGCTAACACCTGGCCAAGCAAGCCGATCAAGTTCATTGTTTGCTTCCCTCCGGGCAATGCAGCCGATGTGTTTGCGCGCGCCATCGGTCCATTGCTTACCGAAAAACTCGGTCAGCCTGTGGTGATAGAGAACAAGCCAGGAGCAGGCGGCATGCTGGGTGTAGATGCAGTGGCCAAATCAGTAGCTGACGGTTACACCTTCGGAGCCTGCTCGCTCTCGCCCCTGACCATCCTTCCGGCCGTACGAAGCAAGATGCCTTATGACGTTGAGCGTGACATTGAGCCATTGATTCTGACCAACAAAGGCCCTATGGTGCTGGTGGTCAAAAAAGACTCGCCTTTTAACTCCTTGCAGGAAGTGATCCAGTATTCGAAAGACAACCCGACAAAACTCTCGTATGCCTCCCTGGGGCAGGGCACCATCAGTCAGATGAGCATGGAAGCATTTAAATTCGCCTCGGGCGCCAACCTGACCGAAGTCAGTTACAAAGGAAGTGCCCCTGCACTGACAGATCTGGTAGGGGGTCACATCGACGTCATGCTTGACGGTGCAGCTTCCGTTTCTACACAGGTAGCAGCTGGCACGGTTAAGGCCTTGGCCGTCACTACACAAAAGCGCTCGCCGCTGCTGCCGCAGGTACCAGCCATGAGCGAAATAAACATTCCTGGTCTGAAATCATTTGACTTTTTCGGCTGGGTAGGCTTCATCGCTCCACCCGGCACTTCACCTGAGGTACTTAGGCGGATGAACAAAGAGATCGCGGATGTGCTCAAGCACCCTAGTATCCAGCAGCGTGCCCAAGCCACCGGTCAGGAAATCGTTGAGCCCAACACACCAGCGCAGTTTCGCGAATTCATGAAGACGGACTTCGCACGCTGGTCTAGCGTGGCCCGCAGGCTTAAGCTGGACATCAAAGACTGAATTTTTCAGGGTGGCAACATGAAAATTCTCGTTCCCGTCAAGCGGGTGGTGGACTAAAACGTCAAGGTCCGCGTGAAGTCCGATGGCTCGGGTGTGGACATTGCCAACGTCAAGATGAGCATGAACCCCTTTGACGA
>CAIZSE010000129.1 GCA_903935585.1 uncultured Burkholderiales bacterium
ATGCGTTTGGCAAGGTCAATGAAGCGTTTTCATACCTCATCGAGCGCTGGACCGACATCACCGAGTTGCGCTCCATTTACAAGCGCCTGACCGAATTTGAAAAGGCCTTGGCCTGATCCAGCCAAGGATTCGCGACGACCAGTCAGATGGCCGCTGCCGCAATGTCTGCGGGCAAGGGGTCCAGCGACCTGAGCGCTTGCAGGGCTTCGGCGTCCGTGCGGTAGAGCTTGAGAAAAGGGCCATCGTGCAGTTCACCCGCACGGCGCAGCGCCTTCTCGATGGGCAGTTTGATGCCGCTGATGTGCAGGCAGATCCCACGGCTGGCCAGTTGCCGGTGCAACTGGCCAAAAGTCTCCACGCCGGTGACATCGACCCGGTTGATCGGTTGCGCAAACAAGCAGACATGGCGCACATCGGGGTGCTGCATGAGGTGGTCTGTGATGGCCCGTTCAAAGTCGCTGGCAGCGGCAAAGTCCAGCTCGGCGTCCATGCGCAAGGCGTAAAGGTGCTGGGCCAGCGGCGGCAGTTTCCACAAGTGGCGATCGCGCAGGCTGCCATCGGGGTGCAGCCCCACTTCGATGATGCGGGGGTGCAATCGGGTGTGCAAAAAGTGGCTCAGGCCCACCAGCACCCCGGTCATCACGCCCCAGTAAATGCGCGGTGCCGTGGCCAGGGTGATCGCAAAGGTCACGCCCGCCGTGAGGGTTTCCACGCGGTCAATTCGCCAGAGTTTCAAAAATTGCCTGGGCTGAAACAAGTTGAGCACGGCCACGATGACGGCCGCCGCCATGACCGAGCGCGGCACATATTGCAGGGCAGGCATGAGGATCAGCAAGGCCAGCAGCACAAAGCCCACCGAGGCCACCACAGCCCAACCCGATCGCGCACCGGAGTAGAGCATGAGGGCCGAGCGCGAAAAGGAGGTGCTGGTCGGAAAACTGCCCGAAAAAGCAGAGGCCAGTTTGGCCAGCCCTTGGCTGAAAAGTTCGGTGCTGTCGTTCCAACGCTTGCCATCGCGCTGGCACTCGATGCGGGCGCTGGAGGCGGTTTCCAGAAAGCTCACCAGGGCGATCACTATGGCAGGCACCCACAGTTGGTTGAGCACATCAAGGCCAGGCCAGACAGGCCAATAAAAATCGGGCAGGCCTGAAGGCAGCAGCCCGACCACGCTGCCATGGTCCTGGTAGTTGGTGGCATACCCTAAGGCCGAAGCGATGCCCATCACCAGCATGATGCCGGGCCAACGGGGTTTGAATTTGCGCAACAACAACAGCACAGCCAGGCTGGACAGGCCAAACAGGGCAGGCCACCCGGTCAGCCAAGACGACCAAGTCGACAGATTCCAGCTCCAGGCTTTGATGCCCAGCAATCCAGGCACTTGAGAGCCCATGATCAGCAAGGAAGCGGCCTGGGTGAAGCCCATCATCACCGGGGCGCTGACCAGGTTGATGAGCCAGCCATAGTTGCCCAGGCCCAGCATCAACTGCATGGCGCCCGACAGCAGCGACAACCACACGGCCAGTGACACCCACTCGGCCGAGCCGGGTTCGGCCATGCCCGTGAGGGAGGCCCCAATCAGCACACAGGTCAGCGCGGCCGGGCCAATAGACAATCGGTTGGCGCTGCCGAACAGCACCGCCAGCAGGGCCGGAATCAGGCAGGTGTAAAGACCGGTGACCAAGGGCATGCCGGCAAGGCCCGCATAAGCCACGGCTTGCGGAATCATGACCAGTGCCACCGTCAGGCCCGCCAGCACTTCGGTGCGGGCCAGCGGGGCGGTCAGGCGAGGCCACTCACGGAAGGTGAGGAATCGGTTTGTAGAAGCCATGCGCGATCTTAGCCGCCATCCTTTTAGCGCTGGGGCATGTCACGGACCGAGTAGCCCAGGCTGACGGTGGCGTCTTCAGGAATGGCGGGCACCGTGGCGTCCCAGGCTTCCCAGGCTGCGCGCAGGCTTTGCAGCTTTTCGGGTTGGTGCTTGGCCAGGTTGGCGCGCTCGCGCTCGTCGGCCGGGATGTTGAACAGGTAGTCGTTGCCATCCACCCGCAGGTATTTGTAGTCGCCCATGCGAAGGGCGCGCTGGCCCCGGTGGTTCATGCGCCAGTACAAAGGCCGCTCGAACTGGTGCTTCGCGTCGCGCAGCACTGGAAGCATGGACACACCGTCAAAGGGCAGGCTGGGATCGGCTGTGGCTCCGGCCAGTTCCACCATCGTGGCCGACCAGTCCATGGTCATGCAGTGCTGGGTCGATGACCCGCCTGGTGCAATCACTGTGGGCCAATGCGCGATCCATGGCACGCGGATGCCGCCTTCGGTCAGGTCCATCTTGCCGCCCACCAGTGGCCAGTTGTCTGAAAAGCGTTCGCCGCCGTTGTCGCTGGTGAAGACGATCAGGGTGTTGTCGAGTTGACCGGTTTTTTTCAGCGCTTCGACCACCCAGCCAATGCCTTCGTCCATGTGGTGGATCATGCGGTGGTAGGTGTGGATGTTGCCGCCGTGCAGGTGGAACAGGTTGTCCTTGACCTCTTGCGCCAGGGCGTGGTCTTCGCGCGTTTCCCAGGGCCAGTGCGGCGCGGTGTAGTGCAGGCTCAAAAAGAAAGGTGTGCCCTGCGCAGCGCCGGGAGCCATGCGTTCGACAAAATCGACCGCCTTGTGCGAGATCAGGTCGGTCAGGTAGCCGTCTTCGTGTTTTTCTTCTTCGTTGGTGTAGAGGTCGTGTGTGCCGTTGTTGCTGGCGTGGGTGAAGTAGTCCACCCCGCCCGACATGGGGCCGAAGAATTCTTCGTAGCCCGACTTGATGGGGCTGAAGTGCGGCGGGTAGCCCAGGTGCCATTTGCCGATCAACGCCGTGCGGTAGCCGCTGGCTTTCAGAAGTGAGGGCAGCGTGGGGTGCTCGGGCGGCAGGCCAAGTACCTGGCTGCCTTTGCTCTTGCTGTTGATGGGTTCGTCGGCACCGCCGCGCAGGCGGTATTGGTAGCGCGCGGTCATGAGCGCAAAGCGGGTGGGCGAGCACACCGGCGAGTTGGCGTAACCCTGCGTGAACTTGAGGCCTGCTGCCGCCAGTTGATCGAGCACGGGTGAGACCTTGCCGAATTGCGCATCGCGGCCGCCGTAGCAGCCCAGGTCGGCAAAGCCGAGGTCGTCGGCCACGATGAAAATGATGTTGGGGCGTGGGGTGGCGGGCGTTGTCATGGGTGCTGTTCAGAGGGAATCAATCAACCTTCATGCCGGTGGCGCGAATCACGCGACCGTATTGGTCAGAGAGATTCTTGAGTCGTGCGTTGGCGGCTGTTCCGGTCAGGCCCTCGTAGGCCATGTCGAGGTCGTTCAGGCGGGCTTGCAGCTCGGGACGGGTCAGGGCATCGGTGATGGCCTTGGCCATGGTTTGCATCAGGGGCTCAGGCGTGTTGCCCGGGGCCATGACCACGTAGAGCACTTCGCTTTCCAGGTCCTTGAAGCCGGCCTCGGCCACAGTGGGGACATCGGGGGCCAGGCGCGAGCGTTTGCGGCTGGTCACCGCCAATGCCGTCACCTTGCCGCCTTTGACCTGCGGCAGCATGCCCGGTGTGGCCAGCGTGCCACCCTCAACCTCGCCCGAAACCACCGCCATCACCGCAGGTGAGTTGCCCCGGTAGGGCACATGCACCAGTCGCGTGGCAGCCGACACATTGCTCATGTTGACCCACAGGTGGCCTGGTGAGCCGTTGCCGCCAGAGCTGAAGTTCAGGCTGCGCTCGCGTCCAGCCTGCATGAAGTCCTTCACTGTTTTGAAGCCCGTGCTGGGATGAACGCCCAACAGCAAGCCAGAATTGGAGATCACCACCAGCGGCTTGAGGTCGGCTTCCTTGAAGGCCATCGACTTGTAGATGTGCGGGTTGATGGTGTGGGTGGTGTCAATGCCCCACAACAGGCTGTAGCCATCGGGCATGGACTTGGCCACCAGATCGGCCCCGACGCTGCCTGCTGCGCCGGGTTTGTTCTCGACCACAAAGGCTTGCCCGAATTGCTTTTGCAGCACATCCCCCACGGCACGGGCCAGGACGTCGGAGGGGCCGCCGGCTGGCCAGCTGTTGACGAACTTGACAGGTTTGCTCGGCCAGGGTGCGTTTTGGGCGATGGTGGCGCTGCTGATCAGCAGGGTCAGGCTGGCCAGTAGACAGGTGCGAAGAAAAGACTTGTGCATGGGCGTTTCCAAACGGGGATGATGGTTCTCAGTCAAGCTGCACGCCCGTGGCCTTGATGGGCTTTTCCCAGCGGGCCAGATCGGTTTTTTGTGCGGTTGCCAGGTCGTTCGAGCTGGAGCCGATCGGTTCGTAACCGAGCTTGAGCATCTTGTCTTTCATGGCCGGGTCGCGGGCGATTCTCATCATGGCTTTTTCCAGGCGGGTGAGGGCATCGCCTTTCAAGCCTGCGGGGCCGTACATGGCAAACCAGGCGGTGGCGTCCATGTTGATGCCCGACTCCTTGAGGGTGGGCACCTCGGGCACTTGGGGGTCGCGCTGGCTGCCGGTCACGGCAATGATGCGCACTTTGCCCGCCCGGTGCATTTCGGCGGTTTCGGACACCACGTCAAACTTGTAGCCAATATGGCCACCCAGCAAGGCGTTGTTGGCTGGGGCGCCGCCCTGGAAGGGCACGTGGTTGAGGCTGATGCCGGCAGACTGCTCCATCAGCACACCCATGAAGTGCGGCAAGGTGCCTGCGCCGGGTGTGCCATAGCTGGCACTGCCGGGCTCGGTTTTGGCTTTTGCCACCATCTCGGCCACGCTTTTCACATTGGTGGCAGGGCCGGAGACCACACCAAACTGGAAGCGTGCGATTTGCGAGACCGGTGTGAAGTCCTTGACGGCGTCGTAGTCGAGCTTTTTGTAAACATGGGGGAACAGCACCATTGGGCCGCTGGGCAAGATGATCACGGTTTGTCCATCGGGTTTCGCAGCTTTCACGGCGTTCAGGGCAATGCGCCCACCCGCGCCGGGTTTGTTGTCCACGACGATGGTGCCAAAGTCGTCGCGCAGTGCATCGGCCACCATGCGGGCCAGAATGTCGGCCGAGCCACCCGGTGGAAAACCCACCACAATCTTCAACGGGGTTTTGTCTTGTGCCTGCAGTCCCGGCGACAACACGGCCAATGACAAGGCGAGCAGGCCTAAGGCTCTGCGTGTGATGCGTTGGGCTGAACGGTGGGTTGTAGGCATGTGAAAAGTCTCCGCTAAGTGGGGCCTGGGCGGCCTCTGGTTGAAAACGCTGATCAACTACAGAATGTAGCGCCTTGACCGACAATTGATCTAAACAACCAACCCCCCTGAAAACCCTGATGACGATGTCTCCCTCCCAACGTCTGGCTTCGATCGACGATCTGTTGTTGTACCGGTTGGGCCGTTTGTCGAGCGTGGCGGGGGCGATGGTGGTGCGCTTGTGCGAAGGGGGTTATGGCATCACGCGGCGTGAGTGGGCGGTGGTGGCGCAGTTGTACGAAAACGGGGGCTTGCCGCCTTCAGCCTTGGCCGAGCGCATGCAGCGTGACCGCGCGCGCACATCGCGCACCCTGACCGCCTTGGGTCACAAGCAATGGGTGCTGCGAACGATTCCCGCCAACGACCGGCGCAGTGCGCTGGTGTCCCTCACGCCGGCAGGGCGGCAACTCTATGAGGCCTTGATGCCCCAAGTGCAGGCCATCAACAGCCAAATTTTGAGTGCGCTGCAAACGGATGAAGCCATCCGTTTCGACCAAGCGCTGGCACGTTTGCAAGTGCGCGCGCAGTCTTTGCTCGCCGAGTTGAGCCCCGACTTGCCCAAAGCCAACCGCCGCCAGGGCCGACGCGGCAAGGGTGTTGCATGAAATGCTGGGCCCGCTGTTGGCTTGTGCTGGCTTTGTCAGGCCATGGGGGTGCTCAGGCTTCTGAGGTCTGGACAGGCTGGGTCAGCTGGGTGATGGATGGCGACACGGTGCTGCTGGTCCGGCATGGCCAATTGGAGCCAGTCAAGTTGCGCATCGATGGCATTGACGCCCCCGAAATCTGCCAGCCTGGTGGCGCGCAAGCCCGGGACGCCATGATCCGTCAGGCGCTGCGCAAGTCGGTTGAGGTGGACGACCGCGGGCAGGACGTCTATGGCAGGCAAGTTGGACGGCTGTCGGTCGACGGGGTGGATCTGGGGGCCGAGATGGTGCGTTCCGGCATGGCCTGGGCGTACAGGTTTCAAACGGGCAAAGGCCCTTATGCGGGCTTGCAGAGACAGGCCGAGAAACAAAAAAAAGGTGTGTTTGCATCGGACGTTGAACCGTTGCCTCCACCCGATTTCAGAAAACGCCATGGCCCATGCCAGGGCAACTGACGTTGTTGGGGTCAGGCGCGGTACGCCGCGCACACCGGGCAAGCCGGGTTGCGTTGCATGCGGATGTCGGTCCACGACAGTTCGCGGCCGTCCAGCATGAGTAAACGCCCGGCCATGTGGCTGCCCATGCCGCTCAATATCTTGAGGGCCTCTGCTGCTTGCACCGTGCCGATGATGCCGACCAGGGGTGCAAACACCCCCATGGTGGCGCAGCGGGTTTCTTCGGGCATGTGCTCAGGCGGGAAGATGCAGGCGTAGCAGGGCGCATCGGGCTGGGTGGTGTCAAACACCGAGACCTGCCCGTCCATGCGGATGGCAGCACCCGAGACCAGCGGCTTGCGGTGTTGCACGCAGGCCCGGTTCACGGCCTGACGGGTTTCGAAGTTGTCACTGCAGTCGAGCACCACATCGGCGCAGGCGACCAGGGTGTCGAGTGTGGCCGCATCGGCGCGTTGCGTGATGGG
>CAIZSE010000130.1 GCA_903935585.1 uncultured Burkholderiales bacterium
ATCCTACGCAAAAGAAGCCAAGTGCGTGGATCGCAGCTATCCATTCTTTGCAAGTCAAAAAAGCATCAAGGCAGGCTTTAACGCAAACAGCTTGGCCCAAACATTCGCTCTACTTTACGAAGGCGCTGGACTTGAAGGTGCTAGCAGTCACAGCGGTCGCAGAACGTTTTTAACAAACCTTGCCAACAAAGGCACGGCGATACACATTCTGAAAACGCTGGCCGGGCACCGCTCAATCAGCACCACCGCCGCCTACCTCTACAGCAGCCCAAGTCAACTGAAGGCAGCTGTAGAGTTGGTCTAAGTGAGATTTTGAATCCCTCTCAACCCGCCAAAACTATTTCGAACTGATTCAAAGTCATTCGAACAATTTACAACCCGTTCGGAGCCTATTTGGGTGCGCTCCTAGAGCACTTTCCGGATCAGACAGGCTTCTTCATAAGCCTGAATGTCTTTGAGCCGGTACAAGACTTTCCCCACGATCTTCAAGTACTGCGGGCCCTCGCCGACGGTGCGCCAGCGCTGAAGTCGCGCGACTGAACACACCCAACGATCGGCGAGCATTATTTCGGTCAGGAGTTCGCGGGCAGGTTCGGACGGGACCACTGGAACTGCGCATTTCACCGTTGGAACCAACAGTTTGGGCTCGAACTTGGGTTCGTTGGCTGCGGTTTTGGCGATGCCACTGGACATAGCGTCCAGCACGTCACCCATTTTTTCAGCCCGTGGGTTCGAGGATGAGGTGTTGTTAGTAGCCATGGACTTGCTCCTTGATGCCTATATGCATTGGTTTCATATAGGTTCATACCGGTTGGCTGGGCTTTTTTCTCAGCGGGGTGGGTTGGTGCATCTCACTGGCAAGCATTTACTTGTGGCGATGTTTCGGATTTCCAATCCATGGTCATGTGCCGGGGAACCTCCCTGGGCCATGGAAGAAGTGTTTGTGGCTAAGTCTAAGGGGCGGCTTTAGGCTGAAAGCGGGTGCAGCAATTTGGACCCTGCCCGCTCTAGACCAGTCATTGGCGTTCTGGGGGCGCCGGGCTGCTTTGTGGTGGACACTATGTCGAAGCGAGCACCCGCCATGGGCTGATTGCAGTCGGGAAACCTCTAACGGTTATTGGTTGCGAGCTTAATGCCAAACCCCACAAGCGCAAGTCCAGCAAGGCGAGTTGCGAGTTTGCGAGCCGACGGAATTGCACTCAAGCGTCGCACCACCACATTTCCTATCAACACAATGCCAGCCTGGTAGACGAGGCTGATAACGGTTACGTGAGCCATCATGGCTATCAAGGTTGTGTTCGATGAATCCGGACGCATGAACAATGGGAAGAAGGCCACAAAAAAGAGAATAACCTTGGGGTTGGTCAAACTGACCATGCAGGCCTGGCGGAAATACACCCATCCCGCCTTACGTTGTTCTTCACCTAACTCGATAGGCTGTATGGGCGCGCGCAATAGTTGAAGGCCCATCCAGCATAAATATCCTGCACCAAACCATTGCAGACCTTGGAAGAAGAATGGATTTGCGGTCAGGAAAGCTGCAAGACCAGCAGCGGCTGCCACCATAAAGATGAAGTCTCCAACCAGTGTCCCGACCACCGCTCCCATTCCAGCACCGATTCCATTGCGTGCGGTGGCATTAAGGATGGCCAGAGTCCCTGGACCTGGAATCAACTGGAATATAACGATTGCAGCAACAAAACTCGCGTAATTTTGAATTCCAAACATGAACTTACTTTCCTTTTTTCAACCCCTAATCCTAACTTCTTACGACTTGCACCTCAGTCAAAGTTATTTTTGGACTCCGCTTTCGCGGCATACATGAAGACAACGACTGCCTGCTGACAGGCACCCAGGTGAACATCCAGTAACCCGCCGTTCGCCAGTACCCGCTTCCGCTGCAAACCCGCCCCTCGATCGATCATCGCGCCCAGAGCAGACCCGCGGTTTCAAGTCCCAGCACCGTGAGGGTCAGTGAACCGAACAAGTGCAAACTGGCCGTGCCTGCCGCCAGCGCAAAGCGGCCTTGCTGCAGCTTGGCAACGACTTTGGCTGAAAAGCTGGAGAAAGTGGTCAGCGCTTCAGACCCGATTGAGCACAAAGTCAAAATCGAGTTGGTAACTGCCATCGGTCAACTGCAGCCAATCGGTGACCAACGACTCGGGCACGCCAAACACCGCGTCCGATGCAAGATACGGGTCGTCTTTGCGAAAGACATGGGTGATCAGGGTTTCGTAGCCCGGAGCCTCGATCTTGAAATGCAAATGTGTGGTCGCCAAGGGTGCCTGGCTGTGGCCACCAGCAATTGCCCAACCAGCCCATCGCCCAGGTTGTAATCGGCCGCCATACCAATCGGCCAGGACGCTTCCATGCCACCTCCTCGAGGTAATGACGCAGGCCATCTCGTCCCTGGCCAATGCCCGACGTGTGCTGGATGTAGTCCTCGGCCAAGTAACGATCGACCAGACTCATGTCGTGGTCGTGCATGCAGTCGGACACGAAGTGAAACAAAGTGGTTTCATTGGCGCTCAGGTCATCGCGCGACCGAGGGTCGTATGGGCTCGGGATTGGCTCCATGGTAGTTTTTGGAGAATGAAGCGGGCCATGACAGCATGTCCCGCACGGTTAGGGTGTACGCCATCGCCTGGGTCACCTAAAGTGCTGTCACCATTGAAGGCGGTATGCAGTTTACCGGTGAGTGGGTCGGTCAGGGCAAGATCCAAATCGACGAAGTCATCGAAGAGCACACCTTTGCGCACTTCGGTATTGAAGGCCCGACGTCGGTTGTCCTGTCGCTGGCTGCCATGGCCAGGCCGGATGCTGCCGAGGGCGCTTGGGACCGTCGCACCGATGACGCGTACCCCTTGCGCCCGCATGCGCTGGACTGAGTGCGCCATGGCCTCGGAAACGGCAGCAGCTTCGGCCTTGCCGTTGTCGCTGAAGTCATTGATGCCTTGCAGCCAGAAGATCGTGCGCACAGCAGACAGGTCGAGCACGTCTCGCGCCAGTCTTTCTGTGGCCGCAGGGCCGCCACGCCAGGGGCCTGCACCAGGTGCTGGACCGATGACCTGGTTGCCACCTATGCCCGCATTGACGACTGCCACGTCCTGGCGCCCTGCAGCCCACAATTCGCGCTGTAGCACGTCGGTCCATCGGTCATATCCGTTAAGCGTGGTGGCCGTGCCATCGGTGAGCGAATCGCCAAAAGCGGCCAGTGCGCAGACTTCGGCCGGTAGCCAAGCATCCAGCGCGTCGATGAAAAAGCTGGACGTGGTGGTGTGCGGGAAGCCCAACTCGCTGTCAGAAACGGCAGCATTCTGGTCACCAGGCTTGGACAAATAGGATGTCGCCATTGCTTTGGCATGCCAAGTGATGGGGCCGCTGGCGCCCTCCACCCAAGCACTGAAAGCCAGGCTGCGGCCCTGCACCGATTGCGGTGATTCGGGCAGCGCTGCCCACTCTACGGCGGGTGTCCATTCAAATGAGCCGGCAGCAATGGTCTGGTCGGGCAATGCGATGCGCGTACCGGGTACCAAGGCGCCGCCACCCATGTGCAGACCAAGACTCATCCCACGCAACAACAGGGGCTTGTCGCCAAAGCGGTTGCTCAAGCGCAACCTGAAACGCGTTGACCACAGAGCAGGCTTCAGCACCATGCGCAGGGATTGGTTGACGAGACCTTGAGTCGCTTCTGGCAAGGCCCTGCTCAGATCGGGCTGCGCGATCGTGGAGCCCACCGGGTAGGCGCCTTGTGCAGACGCTGCCCAAACGGTCACCCATTGAGACCCCGATGGCAGCGCTTTGCTCATGGGGTCAATCCCAACCAGCGGCGCGCCCGCTGCACGATGGGCCGGTCGATCATCCGACCGTCCAGCAGAACCGCACCAAGGCCCGCCCGGGACGCGGCTTCATCGGCAGCCACGACACGTTCAGCCCATGCGAGCTCCTCGGCCGAAGGGGAGAAGCCCTGGTTGACGATGGGGACTTGTCGCGGGTGAATGCAAACCGAGCCCGTGAAACCCATGGCGCGTCCGGCGCGCACCGTGTGCTCAAAGCCTGCCACGTCCTCGACGGCCGCGATGCTCCCCGCCAGGCCCCAGCAGGCAAGTCCATAAGCATGTGCGCAGGTCAAGACCTTTTGTGCAGGCCATGCCAATGCCGCCGGTTCGGGAGGGACGCCCAGAGCCCCGGCGTAGTCCTCGGCGCCAAATCCCAGCGCGCACAAAGCGGGGTGCTGCGCGATCTGCTCCGCGGCCAGCACGCCGAGGGGCGTTTCCAGCAAAGCCGCGATGGGCGGTGGCGGATGACCTCTGTCGACTGCTCGAGCCCTCAACGCTTGAGCAAAGTTCTCCAGCTGGGACAACGTCTCCACCTTCGGCAGCATCACAGCCGCCAGTTGCGACAGCGGCATGCCCTGCAGGTCTTGCGCCCACAGAGCCGGGTCACTGTTCACGCGCAACAACACGGTTGCACCGCGTTGCGCGAGTTGCGCCACGGCCGCACGCGCCATCGGACGGGCTTCAGCTTTGCGGTCGGGCGGAATAGCGTCTTCCAGGTCGATCACCAGCGCGTCAGCGCCTCGCTCTGTGGCTTTGGCCAGCAGGTGTTCTGCAGTCGCTGGCAAAAACAGCAAAGAGCGCAAAGTTTTCAATGGCATTCAATCGCTCCTTGGTTTTTTAATGACTGACACTCCGCTGCGCTGGCCCCGAGTTCGCTCAAGAGTTCTTCGGTGTGCTGCCCCCGCAAAGGGGCTGCCCTGCGAATGCTGCCCGGTGTCCCTTGCAGTCTGGGCGTGACCTGGTGCATGACCGTAGCCAAGCTGCCATCGCTGGCCTCGCATTGAACATAAACCCCGCGCTGCACCACATGCGCGTCGTTGATCAACTGAGGGGGTGCGTAAATGGGCCCCACCGTCACGCCGTGCTGGCGAAAGTGCTTCAAGCATTCGACCTGCGTGCGCTGCAACATGAACTGCGCCACCATGGCATCGAGTTCTGCGTCATTTTCCAAGCGTGCTGCATTGCTTGCAAAACGCGGATCTTCAAACAAGGCCGACTGGCCAATGGCCTCAAAAACCCGCTTGGCCATGGTGTCTGTTGAGCCCGACATGGACACCCACAAACCATCCTTGCATCGGTAACTCCCGCGGGGCGATGCGATTTTTTGACCGGGTTCGGGGTCTACACCGGTCGCCGCGAAATTGCTGACATCGGGGCCCATGATGGCCAGCATCGGCTCCAGCAAGGACAAGTCAATGACTTGGCCTTGGCCGCCACGCACCTCCACCTCTCGCAGCGCAGCCAGGGTAGCAAATGCACCGGTCAAGCCTGTCACCATGTCAGCCAAAGCCATGTTCGGCAATTGGGGGGCGTCACCGTCGCTGCGGTGTTTATGGGCATAGCCACTGAAGCCTTCGATCAAACTGCCAAAGCCTGGCAATTCGCGGTAAGGGCCTGTTTGCCCCCAACCCGACAAACGCACAATGACCAAGCCCGGGTTGTCAGCGTGTAGCTGTTCAGGACTCAAGCCCATGTTTTCCAGGGTGCCGGGCTTGAAACTTTCCACCAGGACCTGCGCTGTGGCAATCAAGCGCTTGAGCCAGTGCATGCCCTGACCATCGCGCAAATTCAAAGCCAGACTGCGCTTGTTGCGGGCATAGGTGCGCCACCAGCCGTCGTAGCCATCCGGGTGGTCTGCGTGGGGCTCTCGCCATTCACGCAAAGTGTCTCCGGCACCAGCGGACTCCACTTTGATGACATCGGCACCAAAGTCGCCCAGCTGCAAAGTGAGCATGTTGCCAGCCACCAAGCGCGACAAGTCGACCACGCGGACACCCTGCAGAGGGCCGGTGGCTTGCTCTTGAAGCGCTTGATTGGGAAGGTGTTGGCCAGCCCTCATTCCTGTTTCAAGTCCAGTTGGCGGACCAAGGGGCTCCAAGTCTCTGCCTCTTTGCGCAACAAGTCATTGAATGCGGACATGGACACTTTGAGCGGGTCGGTTTCGACCGCTGCAAAGCGTTGCGCAACATCGGGGTTGGCGAGCACCTTGGCTGCAGCTGCGGCAATTTTGTCGATCACCTCCTTGGGGGTGCCTTTGGGTGCAAACAAGCCACCGATGGCGGCCACTTGCACACCTGGAATGCCTGCTTCACTCAAAGTGGGTACGTCAGGCAGTGAGCCTTCTCGGGCCAGATCGGTGGTGGCCAATGCACGCAACTTGCCACTGCGAATCAAAGCCATGGACGCTGTCAAGGAGTCGGTGGCAAACAAGACCTGCCCACCCATTAAATCGGTCAACGCGGCACCGCTGCCTTTGTAGGGGACATGGGTGGCCTGAACGCCCGCTTTGCGCATGACCAACTCGCTGCCCAAATGCGTCATGGTGCCAATGCCCGCTGAAGCGAAGCTCTGTGGCTTGGACCGCATAGCTTGGAGGAGCTCGGCCATGGTCTTGGGAGCAGTTGGGGTGTTGGCCACCAAGACCGCAAAGGGTGCACGCATCACAGGCGCCACAGGCACGAAATCTGAGAGGCTGTATTTCGCGTTGGCGTTCATCACCGGCACCACAAACAAGCCTGCCGTCGATGTGAACAGCAAGGTGTAGCCGTCGGGCGCCGCGCGGACCACCGACTGATGGCCAATGATGCCGGACGCACCCACGCGGTTTTCAACTACCACGTTCTGACCCAATATCGGCCCCAGATAGCCCGCCAGCAAACGGCCTGTGACGTCACTGCCCGAGCCCGGCCCTTGGGTCACCACCAAAGTGATGGGCTTGCTGGGGTAAGTGTCTGACCAGGCCGGCGTGACTCCTGAACACACCAGCGCCAGAGCCCCAAACAACCTTCCGAACTGCTTGAACATACTTGTCTCCTTGTTAAAGTGGTGTGAAATCATACCCAGAAATCATTTGCTATAGCAAATATTGTCATGTCAAACAAAAACAAAGCCGTCAGTGCCGCCGCCTTGCGCCGTCATGCACCTGAAGAATTGATCACGTTTCGTGTGTCAGTGTTGTCACAATTGCTGGCCAGGGTCGTGGAAAGTTCCGTGAGCCAGGATTTGGGCCTGTCCAGCAGGCAATGGCGTCTGTTGGTCATCCTTAACCGCTTGGGGCCGAGCACCTCGGGACAAGTGGCTGCGGCCACTCACCTTGATCAAAGCCAGGTCAGTCGCGCCAGCTACGAATTGACAGAAAAAGGCTTGATTGCCATGGCGACGGATTCAGGTGATCGCCGCCGACAACTTTTGTCGGCGACCGAATCAGGGATAGCGCTTCTCAGGCAAGGCATTGTGGGGTCTATGACCCGACAAGATCGTTTGCGTGCGACGCTGAGCGACGCAGATTACGAGGCGTTTGGACGCGTCTTGACGGTGTTGTCGGATGAGGCACACGCCATGCTGGAGGATGGGCGAAAGCCCAAATGAGCTAGATGAACATGCCTATGCTGAACGTACCGCTTAGACACTTCAATTTGCGGCCTTCAATTGCTGTGCCGCGTCCTAACGTTTTTCAAACTGAATCGGACTGACGTAGCCCAACGTGGAGTGCAACCGCCGGTGGTTGTAAATCGTCAGCCAGTCAATCACCTTATCCTTCGCTTGCCTTGAGCGCAGCACGCATGCCATCTTGGAAAGAAGACTGCCTCAACAGACCTTGCACGCAAACAGTCGTTAAGGGTCGGCATTACGCGTTCGCACCAAAAAAAGCGGACCTTGATCGCTTTGCTGCGATCCTGACTTTGCCACTGTCAGTTTGTCTCCAGAAACCGGTCAGCGGAGATGAAGGGTGTAGTGTGTTCGACTGACTGCTTAAGCGTTGAAGTCCAAAAGTGACTGCGGAACACGACCGGCAGCTACCGCTGCAATTCAGACTTTCGCCCATGTAAGTCGCCTAAAGGCTGGTAGCGGAATTTCACCAACGTCTGCTTGGCAGCAATCTACCCAAGGTGGGGAGTCCAGCGTGGGCGCACCCGTCAACCGCATCACCCGCAGCACGCACGACGACTGGCAGATCAACGCTTGCCCGCACCACGGCCCCGGTTTGGCGCTCAACGCAGGCACTTCGGGTTACCACACGGTCTGGTTTGACATCCGCAAAGTCAATGGACAAGACCAAGCCGCTGTGCGCTATGCCCGCCTCAATGCCCAAGGCGAGCCGCTGAGCGAGACCGTGCGGGCATTGCCCGATACGCGGGCCGAGCATGCCGATGTGTTGGCCGATGGCCACAACGTGGCCGTGGTCTGGCGCAGCAGCGAAGGCGCTGTGACTTCTCTCAAGGCCTGGCTGTCGACCGATGGCGGGCAAAATTTAACGCTCAAAACCTTGGGCCAAGCCACGGGCTACAACGACCACCCTCGCTTGGCCCAAAGTGGCTCGCGCATGGTGGTGGTGTGGTGCAACTCACAGGAGACGCAAGTCCATGAACTCCGTTTTTAAATTCATGGCACTCGCCATCTGTAGCGCTGCACTCGGCTTGAGTGCCTCGGCGGTTTGGGCGCAAACACACCAGCACGCACACCCTCTGGGCCAATCCAAGGCATCGACCCGCGCACAGTGCTGCCATTCGACGAAAAAACCTGGGCGCATGCTTTGCAGCACGGCCTACGCCCTGCTGCTTATTTGTTCACCACCTCTTACTGCAGCACTTGCCCGGCTGCTTTTGCGGTGCTGCACAAAGCGGTGCAACAGCGCAAAGACAAACCCGAACTGAATGCCGTCATGATGGACATGGCGGGCCCACAGGCCTTGCGCCATGCCTCGCACTTCAAAGGCATGACCCAGATGTACGCCTTTGATGGGTTCGAGCCCGCCATCCGCCAAGCGGTCGATCCAGCGTGGCCCCACGTCACGCCCTATGTGGTGTTGATCGACGCCCAAGGTCAGACGCAACGTGTGATTGGCCCACCCAATGCCACGGTGTTGAAGCGGTGGTTAACGGCCTCTTGAGGCGCGGTGTAAACGCCATGCGGGTGCAAGAAAGCCTTTATAGATGATTAACTCATTAAGAAATAGAAAAACAGTCGTTTGAGTTTTAACGGATCACTTCCAGAATCCATTCCATCAGCTTTTTGATGTGTATTTTCGGAGTGACCCCATGACAACCAAACGCCCTTTTCTCAAACTCGCCGCATTGCTCTCCTTGACTTTGACCTTGACCGTGTCGGGTCTGACGGCTCATGCGCAAGCGCCAATTAGCCTGCTCAACGTGTCTTATGACCCGACCCGTGAGCTGTACGTCGAATTCAACAAGGCCTTTGCCGCCCACTGGAAAGCCAAAACTGGCCAAGACCTGAGCTTCAAGCAGTCGCACGGCGGCTCGGGCAAGCAAGCCCGCTCCATCATTGACGGCTTGGACGCTGACGTGGCCACCCTGGCGCTGGCCGGTGACACCGATGCCCTGCACAGCAACGGCAACCTGATCCCCAAAGACTGGCAAAAACGCCTGCCGCACAACAGCACACCCTACACCTCGACCATTGTGCTGGTGGTTCGGCAAGGCAACCCCAAAAACATCAAGGACTGGGACGACCTGGTGCGACCCGACGTGAAAGTCATCACGCCCAACCCCAAGACCTCGGGCGGTGCTCGCTGGAACTATTTGGCCGCTTGGGAATTCGCCAAGCGCAAATACGGCGGTGATGACAAGGCGCAAGACTTTGTGAAAAAGCTCTACCAAAACGTCCCCGTCTTGGACACCGGTGCACGGGGCTCTTCCATCACGTTTGCCCAACGCAACCAGGGAGATGTGTTTCTGAGCTGGGAAAACGAAGCCTATTTGTTGGAAAAAGAATTCGGCAACAAAGTGGATTTTGTCTACCCCTCGATCTCCATCCTGGCAGAGCCCGCTGTGACTTTGGTGGATAAAAACGTGGACAAAAAAGGCACCCGGGCCGTGGCACAGGCCTACCTGGAATACCTCTACACCGAAGAAGCGCAAGACCTGATCGGCAAGCACTTTTACCGACCCCGCTCAGCCAAAGCACAGGCCAAGTACGCCAAACAACTGCCCAAGCTGAACCTGTTCAGCATCGATGAAGCCTTTGGCGGCTGGGACAAAGCCAGCCAGATTCACTTTGCCGATGGTGGCAAGTTTGACCAGATCTACACCCGCAAGTGAAAAGCTCTTTTTTACTTATTCACATAAGCGAACAACAAATGATTCGTTTGAGATTTAACGAACCGCTTCCAGAATCGCGGCCATGACTGGATGGTGGTCGATCCAATGGGTAGGCCATGCCACTCTGGACATTCATCTTTTGCCCCGTCACAGACCGATTCACCATGAAAAAACTCACTCACCTCACTTTGGCTGCCACCTTGGCCTTATCAGGCTTGGCGGCCAACGCGCAAACCTTGCTCAACGCCTCGTACGACGTCGCCCGCGAGTTTTACAAAGACTACAACGGCGCTTTTATGGCGCACTACAAAAAGACCACGGGCAAAGACGTCAAGATCGACCAGGCCCACGGCGGCTCCAGCGCCCAGGCCCGGGCCGTCAATGACGGTCTGGACGCCGATGTGGTGACCATGAACACCACCACCGACATCGACTTTTTGGCCAGCACCGGCATCGTGGCCAAGGACTGGAACAAGCGTTTTCCCAACAGTGCGTCGCCCACCACTTCGACCATGCTGTTCCTCACCCGCAACGGCAACCCCAAGGGCATCAAGGACTGGGACGACCTGATCAAGCCCGGCATCCAGGTGATCGTGGTCAACCCCAAGACCGGTGGCAACGGTCGCATGGCTTATTTGGCGGCTTGGGGTTACGCCAAGAAAAAGGGCGCGAGTGATGCACAAGCCGCAGAGTTCGTGGGCAAGCTCTACAAAAACGTGCCGGTGCTGGCCAAGGGCGGGCGCGATGCGACCACCATCTTTTTGCAACGCAATATTGGCGATGTGCTGATCACGTTCGAGTCCGAAGTCATCTCGGTGGACCGCGAGTTTGGCGCGGGCAAGGTCGATGCGATCCACCCGTCGATCAGCATCGTGGCCGAAAACCCGGTGGCTGTGGTGGAGCGCACCGTGGCCAAGAAAGGCACGGGCGCTGTGGCCAAGGCCTACCTGGATTACCTGTACTCTGAAGAGGCGCAAGAGATCGCAGCCAAGCACGCGCTGCGTCCACGTTCGCAGGCGGTGCTCAAAAAGCACGCCCAAACCTTCAAGCCTTTGCAACTGTTCACGGTGGACGAGGTGTTTGGCTCCTTTGGTGAAGCGCAAAAAGTGCACTTCAACGACGGCGGTCAGTTCGACAAGATTTACACCGTCAAATAAGTTATCGTCATGACCGCATTGCCCATTGCGGCACCTGCCAAGCGGCGGGTGCCAGCCAGGGTGTTGCCCGGGTTCAACCTGACCCTCGGCTTCACCCTCTTTTACCTGTGCTTGATCGTGCTGATTCCGCTGTCGGCCCTGGTCTTCAAAACCTTTACCCTGAGTTGGGAGCAGTTCTGGGTTGCGGTGACCAGCCCTCGCGTCATGGCGTCTTACCGATTGACCTTTGGTGCATCGCTGATTGCGGCGCTGGTCAACTTGTTTTTTGGCTTGTTGGTGGCGTGGGTGCTGGTGCGGTACGACTTTTTCGGCAAAAAGATCGTGGATGCGCTGGTGGATCTGCCATTTGCCCTGCCAACGGCGGTGGCGGGCATTTCGCTGACCGCCCTCTTGGCGGGCAATGGCTGGGTGGGCCAATATTTGGAGCCCATGGGCATTGTGCTGGCCTTCAACCCCAACGGGGTGGTGATCGCGCTCATCTTCATTGGTCTGCCCTTTGTCGTGCGCACGGTGCAGCCGGTGCTCGAAGACGCTGAAAAAGAACTGGAAGAAGCGGCCACTTGCCTGGGCGCCACGCGCTGGCAGACTTTCACGAAGGTGATCTTCCCGACCATCGCGCCTGCGTTGCTCACGGGTTTTGCCATGGCGTTTGCGCGGGCCATTGGTGAATACGGCTCGGTCATTTTCATCGCGGGCAATATGCCCATGATTTCCGAGATCACACCCCTCATCATCATCGGCAAGCTCGAGCAGTACGACTACGCAGGGGCCACTGCGGTGGCTTTGGTCATGTTGGTGGTTTCTTTTGTGTTGCTGTTGATCATCAACGCCTTGCAAACTTGGCAACGCCGCCGTTCTGGAGCCCCCGTATGAGCACCGCCTTGACCTCCAAGAAAGTCCAGGCGGGCACCACCGAGGCCCGCTGGATCCGCTACAGCCTGATCGGGCTGGCACTGACCTTCATGTTTTTGTTTTTGATCTTGCCCTTGGCTGCGGTGTTCACCGAAGCCTTGCGCAAAGGCTTAGATGCTTACCTGGAAGCCCTCCAGGAGCCCGATGCCTGGTCGGCCATTCGCCTGACCTTGATCACCGCCGCCATTGCGGTGCCCATGAACCTGGTGTTCGGTGTGGCGGCCGCTTGGGCCATTGCCAAATACGAGTTCACGGGCAAGTCGGTGCTGACCACTTTGGTGGATTTGCCGTTCTCAGTCTCGCCGGTGGTGGCCGGTCTGATTTATGTGCTCATGTTCGGTGCGCAGGGCTGGTTTGGTCCTTGGCTGCAGGCCCACGACATCAAGATCATTTTTGCCGTGCCCGGCATCATTTTGGCCACGGTATTTGTGACCTTTCCCTTCATTGCGCGCGAGTTGATTCCGCTCATGCAAGCGCAAGGCAGCGAAGAAGAGCAAGCGGCCATCGTCTTGGGTGCCACGGGCTGGCAAACCTTTTGGCGGGTCACTTTGCCCAACATCAAATGGGGGCTGATTTACGGCGTCATCTTGTGCAATGCCCGGGCCATGGGCGAGTTTGGTGCGGTGTCGGTGGTCTCGGGCCATATCCGGGGCCAAACCAACACCATGCCACTGCATGTGGAAATTTTGTACAACGAGTACCAGTCGGTGGCAGCCTTTACCGTGGCGTCTTTGCTGGCCTTGCTGGCGCTGGTCACCTTGGTCATCAAGTCGGTGATCGAGTGGCAGCACGAAAAAGACATGAAAGCCTCGGCCAACACGCCACCTGAGCGCCCTTTGGCATCGACCCCAGACGCCCTCGTCTGAACCCGACGGAAAGCATTTGAACCATGAGCATCGAAATCCGCAATATCCATAAACAGTTTGGCGACTTCACCGCGCTGAACAATGTCAGCCTCGACATCGAGTCGGGTGAACTGGTCGCGCTGCTGGGCCCATCGGGCTGCGGCAAGACCACGCTGCTGCGCATCATCGCGGGTCTGGAAACAGCCGACCAAGGCACCATCGCCTTCAGTGGCGAAGACACCACGCATGTGCATGTGCGCGAGCGCCAAGTGGGCTTTGTGTTTCAGCACTACGCCTTGTTCCGCCACATGACGGTGTTTGAGAATGTCGCCTTTGGCCTACGCGTCAAGCCGCGCAACCAGCGCCCACCAGAAGCCGAAATCAAACGCAAAGTGCACGAACTTTTGAGTTTGGTGCAACTCGACTGGCTGGCCGATCGTTATCCTTCGCAGTTATCGGGCGGTCAACGCCAGCGCATTGCCTTGGCCCGTGCGCTGGCCGTCGAGCCCAAAGTGCTGCTGCTGGATGAGCCTTTTGGTGCCTTGGATGCCAAGGTGCGCAAAGAGCTGCGCCGCTGGTTGCGCCGCTTGCATGACGAGTTGCATGTGACCAGCATTTTTGTGACGCACGACCAGGAAGAAGCCCTGGAAGTGGCCGACCGCGTGGTGCTGATGAACAAAGGCAATATCGAGCAGATCGGTTCGCCTCAAAATGTGTGGGACCACCCGGCCAGCCCTTTTGTGTATGGTTTTTTGGGCGATGTGAACCTGTTCCATGGCCGTGCGCACGAAGGCGAAATGCTCATCGGTGCCGACCAGCATGCCATTCGCTTGGACACGCCAGAACATGGCCAGGTGCAAGACGCAAAGGCTTTTGCCTATGTGCGTCCACACGACCTGGATGTGACCCGCTACACGCCGGGTGCTGCCAACACGGGCATTGTGGCCAAACTAACCCGCGCCATCGTGGTGGGGCCTGTGGCAAGGTTGGAGCTCGAACCCGTGGAAGCTGGCATGTTTGGCCAAGACGCCATCATCGAAGCGCAGTTGTCGGCATCGCAATACCGCCAGCAAGATTTCAAGGAAGGCGAAACCTTTGTGCTGACACCGCGTAAAGCGCGAGTGTTTGTGGACGCTTGAGCGCCATGACAACGCAGGAAGATGGAGATTTGGCGAGGGTTCTGAAAGACGCGGCTGAGCTTTTTGGTCTGTTGTCTGCCCCCATGCGCTTGCAAATTATCAGTGCGCTTTGCCATGGTGAAAAGAACGTAGGGCAATTGATCGAGGCTGTGAAAACGACGCAGCCGAACATGTCTCAGCACCTGAACCAACTATATCGAAAAGGCATTTTGAGCAAGCGGCGAAAGGGTGTGCAAATTTATTATGCAATTGCAGACCAACAGGTCGTGCAAATTTGCCAGGCGATGTGCGACAGGGTGACGCATCAGGGTTGAAGCCTGGTTAGCTGGATCTGAAAGCGTCTTCAGGTACCCATTTCCATAGAAGCAGACACAACAAGAAACATTTCCTTTGTCTGTGGGCCTTTTAAAGCCCTACTGGTTTCACGACTGAATCCGCTCCCAATGCGGGAAGAGTCATTCGCGGGTTCAAGTCCTATACCCGCTGTCGCTGCATTACCGCCGCCCAAGGCAGCGCCGCGACCGTTCGCATTGGGTCGAAAGGGCACAGTGGCGCAACCTAGCAGGTTCTAATTCCGGAGCCTTTAGCACAGAGGTTCTGAAAACTCTCGGTACAAGAAGATGTCTC